>NZ_CEEDDH010000003.1:0-511530 GCF_979253165.1 Pseudomonas sp. AC083 | reverse complement strand
ACCGACGACCTTCGGGTTATGAGCCCGACGAGCTACCAGACTGCTCCATCCCGCGTCTGTGTGGCGGCATTCTACAGGCGAACGACGAGGTGTCAACCGCTAATCCCGGAATGGGCCAAATAACTGCGAAATCGCGGCAAACGGTCGCAGGTGATGCGTAAGTTTCGGAAATGTAACGGATTGCCGTTTCGCTAGCGACTGCGCGGCGCGCCAGTTTGCAAAACAGACGCGCACAAAAAAGGCCACTCTTTCGAGTAGCCTTTTCTGATGTTTGGTTGCGGGAGCCGGATTTGAACCGACGACCTTCGGGTTATGAGCCCGACGAGCTACCAGACTGCTCCATCCCGCGTCTGTGTGGCGGCATTCTACAGAGGTTCGCGAGTGTGTCAACCGTCAATCGGGATAAATCTGTTGAGGTTCAAGCGCTTAGCGTCTTTTTGCGACGGTTGGCCGGCGCGCAGGGCAGGTGGCGCAAGGCTTTCAGCTCTATTACCCGCTGATCTGTGATTGAAAAAATAAATTCATCGGAATTCTCCTACGGTCGGAAAAGAACATTGAACCACTGGTGCTATATACAGGTGCCAATGAGATACTGCGGCTCCGGCTTGCCACGTTCCTTTTTCCGACATGACCCAGCGAAAAATCATCCACATCGACTGTGACTGTTTCTACGCCGCCATCGAGATGCGCGATGATCCGCGTCTGGCCGGCAAGCCTTTGGCGGTGGGTGGTTCGGCGGATCGGCGCGGGGTGATTGCCACCTGCAACTATGAAGCGCGCGCCTATGGTGTGCGCTCGGCCATGGCCTCCGGGCATGCATTGAAGCTGTGCCCGGACCTGACCATCGTCAAGCCGCGCATGGAGGCTTATCGCGAAGCGTCGAAGGAGATTCATACGATCTTTGCCGATTACACCGATCTCATCGAGCCGCTTTCGCTGGACGAGGCCTACCTCGATGTGTCGGACAGCGCGCATTTCGGCGGCAGCGCCACGCGCATCGCCCAGGACATTCGCCGCCGGGTCTCCAACCAGTTGCACATCACCGTCTCAGCTGGCGTTGCGCCGAACAAGTTTCTGGCGAAGATCGCCAGCGACTGGAAAAAACCCAACGGTTTGTTCGTGATCACCCCGGATCAGGTCGAGGATTTCGTCAGCAGTCTTCCGGTGAGCAAGCTGCACGGCGTCGGCAAGGTCACCGCCGACAAGCTCGGAAAGCTCGGCATCGTCGACTGCCAGCACCTGCGCGAGTGGGGCAGGCTAGCGCTGGTGCGCGAATTCGGCAGTTTCGGCGAGCGCTTGTGGAATCTGGCCCGTGGAATCGATGATCGTTTGGTGCATAACGACAGCCGGCGGCAGTCGATCAGCGTGGAAAACACCTACGACGTGGATCTGCCGGACTTGCGCAGCTGCCTGGACAAATTGCCCGAGTTGCTCGACACCTTGAAAAACCGCATGGCGCGGATCGACAGCAGTTATCGACCGGGCAAGCCGTTCGTCAAAGTCAAATTCCATGATTTCACCCAGACCACGCTGGAACAGGCCGGGGCAGGGCGGGACCTTGGCAGTTACCAGTTGATGCTGACGCAGGCGTTCAATCGCGGCGGCAAACCGGTGCGGTTGTTAGGGGTGGGGGTGAGGCTGGAGGATTTGCGGGGCGGGTTTGAGCAGATGGAGTTGTTTGAGCGGTAGATTTGCGGCGCCTGGCAGCGCCTCTTCGCGAGCAGGCTCGCTCCCACATTGGATCTGCGTCGTTCACAGATCCGTTGTGGGAGCGAGCCTGCTCCGGGCGGCGTTCCGACGAAGCTTCTAAGCTTTAATTCGGTCCCGGATCTGCAACCAGGCGCCCGGCATCCTTGGCCAGAGACTTGAGAAACTCAGTCTGCAACTCGGGATCATTGCGGGTCAGTTCGATCAGGCTTTGTTCCAGTTCGCTGGCTTCTTCTTCCAGGCCCAGCTCCGACAGGCGTTTGACCCGGTGTACCCACTGGCTCACCTCATCATCTTCCAGGTCGTCATAAATCAGCCCGTGCGCCTCGATCAACTTGCCGCGCAGGTGGCCGCTGAGCATCAGGGTCGAGTCGGTATGCACGTCGTCCTTGGCGTCTTCGACACTGATCTGCAAGCGGCCAACATGGTTGAGGTCATGTTCGGCGAAAGGGCTATCGAGCAGATTCAAGCGCAGCACGCCGTTGCGGTCGGTAGTCATGTCGAAGGTCTGCTTGCCGGCCTTGACCTGCACCGGTCGTTCGCTCCACGGCAGGCTCGAATACTCCGTGCGCTTGTCGCGCTGGACTTCGTCGATGCCCGCGAGGTTCTGCTGCGCGCGACCGTTGGACTGCACGTTCATGAACGGGTTGAGCCCGGCGAAACCGTAGCTCAGCCAATCCTTGGTGACGCTGTCCGGCAGGTTACCGAGAGCGAACACGTTGACCACGTTCGCACCGACACCACCGACCACGGCCACCGCGCCCAGCGGAATCTCGTAGACTTCGCGCCAGGGTTGGTAAGGCGTGTAGCGGTCGTAACGACGGGTGACCTCGAACTCGGTGACTTCGAAAGTCTTCTGCTCGTTGATCTTCACGCGTCGCTGCGGCAGCTCGAGCACCTTGGGCTCGCCGACATCGATCTGCAGGCTGTGATCGAGCAGTTTTCGCTCGACCCGCTCTTCGTGCTCGCTGCGTTGCGACATGTGATTGGCGCAGCCGCTGACCAGCAGGGCGCCGCACAGGGCGGCGCCACCGAGGCCTAAGGTGTTTCGCTTGAACATGACGTCTCTATCTGGTTTCAGCGGCGGATACGGGCCTGAAGGAAGGACACAACATCGGCCACCGGCAGTGCTTGCGCCTCTGCTTCGGAACGACTCTTGTATTCCAGGTTGCCTTCGGCGAGGCCGCGGTCGCTGACCACGATCCGGTGTGGAATGCCGATCAGCTCCATGTCCGCAAACTTGATGCCCGGGCTGGTTTTCTTGTCGCGATCGTCCAGCAGCACTTCGAAGCCGGCCGCCGTCAGTTCGGCATAGAGCTTGTCAGTGGCTTCGCGCACCTGCTCGGTTTCATAGCGCAGCGGTACCAGCGCGATCTGGAATGGCGCCAGGGTGTCGCTCCAGATAATGCCGTTGGCGTCGTTGTTCTGCTCGATGGCAGCAGCCACCACGCGGGAAACGCCAATGCCGTAGCAGCCCATTTCCAGGGTCACTGGCTTGCCGTTTTCGCCCAGCACTTCGCACTTCATCGCCTTGCTGTACTTGTTGCCCAGCTGGAAGATGTGGCCGACTTCGATGCCGCGCTTGATTTCCAGCGTGCCTTTGCCGTCCGGGCTTGGGTCGCCGGCGACGACGTTGCGCAGGTCGGCAACGGTCGGAACCGGCAGATCACGCTCCCAGTTCACGCCGAAGTAGTGCTTGTCGTCGATGTTCGCGCCAATACCGAAGTCGCTCATCATCGCGACCGAGCGGTCGATGATGATCGGCAGTGGCAGGTTCAGCGGGCCGAGCGAACCAGCGCCGGCGCCGATCGCGTCACGCAGTTCGGCATCGGAGGCCATCACCAGCGGGCTGGCCACGCCAGGCTGGTTGGCAGCCTTGATTTCGTTCAGTTCGTGGTCGCCACGAATCACCAGCGCGATCAGCTTGCCTTCTTCTTCGGCGTGGACGATCAGGGTCTTGATGGTCTTTTCAATCGGCAGATTGAATTTTTCCACCAGCGCCGCGATGGTCTTGGTGTCAGGCGTATCGACCAAGCGCAGTTCTTCGGTTGGCGCAGGGCGCGAGGTTTCCCGAGGCACCGCTTCGGCTTTTTCGATGTTCGCCGCGTAGTCGGAACCGTTGCTGAAGACGATATCGTCTTCGCCGGACTCGGCCAGCACGTGGAATTCGTGGGAGCCGGCGCCGCCGATCGAGCCGTTGTCGGCTTCTACCGGACGGAATTTCAGACCCAGACGCGTGAAGATGTTGCAGTAGGCTTCATGCATGCGGTCATAAGTGATCTGCAGCGACGCCTGATCAGCGTGGAAGGAGTAGGCGTCCTTCATGATGAATTCGCGGCCGCGCATCAAACCGAAGCGTGGGCGGATTTCATCGCGGAATTTGGTCTGGATCTGGTACAGGTTGATTGGCAGCTGTTTGTAGCTGCTCAACTCGTTGCGCATCAGATCGGTGATCACTTCTTCGTGGGTCGGGCCCGCGCAGAAATCACGACCGTGGCGGTCTTTGATGCGCAGCAGCTCAGGGCCGTATTCTTCCCAGCGCCCCGATTCCTGCCACAGCTCGGCCGGTTGGGTGCTCGGCATCAACACTTCTAGAGAACCGGCAGCGTTCATTTCTTCGCGAACGATGGCTTCGACCTTGCGCATGACTCGCAGGCCCATCGGCAGCCAGGTGTACAGGCCCGAGGCAAGCTTGCGGATCATGCCGGCGCGCAGCATCAGCTGGTGGCTGATCACGACCGCGTCGGAAGGCGTTTCTTTCTGTGTGGCGAGCAAAAATTGACTGGTGCGCATGGTTGGCCGTTGTCGGTTGCTATGACTGGAAATGACGGAGCAGTGTACCGGCGAGTTTTGCTGACGTACAGAAGTGTGGCCGGCGGAAGGCGCCAGCGGCGGGATTCCTCCCGCCATTGGCGAAGCGTCCTACGATTCCTCGGTGACGGGCGTCGGTGCAGGCTCGGGCGTCGGTGTTTGTCCTTCGCGGCGGCGCTCCTGGAACCAGTGCAGCGCGATCAGTAGCAGCGTCGGTACGCCGAGCAGGGCGGTAATGAGGAAGAAGCTGTGATAACCGAACTTCTCGACCAGCACGCCGGAATAGCCGCCCATCAGGCGCGGCAGCAGCAACATGATCGAGCTGAGCAGGGCGTACTGCGTTGCGGAAAACTTCAGGTTGGTCAGGCTCGACAGGTAGGCAACGAACGCCGATGTCGCCAGGCCCGAGCTGAAGTTGTCGAGGGAAATGGTCACCACCAGCATCTGCAGGTTCGGGCCCATGTCCGCGAGCATGACGAACAGCAGGTTGGTCGCTGCCGAAGACACACCGCCGATAAACAGGATCGGCAGAATGCCGAAACGCACGATCAACAGGCCACCCATGCCGGCACCGACGAGGGTCATGATCAGACCGAAGATCTTGCTGACACTGGCGATCTGATCCTTGGTGAAGCCCTGGTCAATGTAGAACACGTTGGCCATGACGCCCATTACCGTGTCGGACATTCGGTAAGTGGCGATCAGGCCCAGCAGCAGCAGCGCCTGCCAGCGATAACGCAGGATGAAGTCATTGATCGGCGTCAGTACCGGCGCCAGTCCGCGCCGGCCCATGGCCGACAGACACATCCCCGTCAGCAACGTATAGAGGATGGCACGCAGGAAGGCGCGGTCTTCGAGCAGCAAATCGAGTGGGCTCATGTCGCCGAACAGCACGCCGGCGAAATCGGTGTTGTATAGCTGGGTGAACATCGCCGGTACGGAAACCAGCAGCACGATCAGCACGAACACCGACATCAATTGATGCATGAACGTATAGCGCCCGGCCTGCAACTGCGTGCGCAGCGGCACCGGTGGTTCGCGCATGAACAGCGTAGTCAGCAGTGCGGGCACCATCAATGCGCCAAACAGTACATAGGTGCCGGTCCACGCCGCGTGCTTATAGTTGAAGCCGGTTGAGCCGAAACCTTCGGCGAAGAACAGCGCGCCGGCGGTGGCGAGCAGGGCAGCAACACGATAACCGGACATGTAGCTGGCGGCGAGGGCGGCCTGGCGGCTGTCATCGGCGATTTCCAGGCGATAGGCGTCGACCGCGATATCCTGCGTGGCCGAGGCGAAGGCGACGACGACGGCAATGGCGATCAGCCAGGACAAATGTTTTTGCGGATCACAGAAGCCCATGCCGATCAGCCCGAGAATCACCAGTGCCTGGGAGAGCACCAGCCAGGAACGGCGGCGGCCGAGCTTGCCCAGCAAGGGCAGGCGCCATTGGTCAAGCAGGGGCGACCAGACCCATTTGAACGCATACGCCAGGCCGATCAGGCTGGCATAGCCAATGGTTTCACGGGCCACGCCTGCTTCACGCAGCCATACGGAGAGCGTCGAGAACACCAGCATGTACGGCAGGCCGGCGGCAAAACCGAGCAACAACAGCACGAGCGTCGAAGGACTGGCATAGGCGGCGAGCGCGGCGCGCCAGGTTTTACGGGGCATGGGCTGAAGTCTGCCTCAAAATTGCGAAAACAAAGCGCGCACTCTAACCGCTGTGCTCTACCGGACGCCAGCCATGGCGCCGAATATCCACACGATTGTTCTGGACGGTGATGCCTTCCATACGCAATCGCGCACGTTGTTCATCACCGGAGGGGCTGCCGACCGGCAGACTGATGCGCCCGCCGGCGCCGAGTACGCGGTGCCAGGGCAGCCTGGTGTCGCCAGGCAACTGGCTCAAAGTCCGCCCGACCCAGCGCGCGGCGCGGCCCAGCCCGGCAAGTTCGGCCAACTGGCCATAACTGACGACTTTGCCTTCAGGCACTTGCGCGAGCGTCGAGTAGAGTGCCGTGCGTCGGATTTGCGCATCATTTTCGACGCTGTCGAGCGGGTCTTTCACGTACGCGGCTCCTGAGCATTGGCGTGATGATGGCGACAAGGGTAATCGCTCGTGGCGCAATTGAGAAATGAACTCAATTGAAATAGTCCGGTCAGTCCTTGTCATGGGCAAAATCCTACGAATAATGCCGACCCTTTTCGCCAACTCCGAGCCCCCGATCTGCTTATGTTCCCCAGAACCCTGTTGTGCCTTGCTGTTTTCAGCGCGTCCACGCCCCTGCTTGCCGACACCGTCTGGTTGAAAAACGGCGACAAGCTGAGTGGCACTATCACGGTATTCGACGGCGGCAAGCTGTTGATCCAGACCAAATACGCCGGCGCAGTGGCGATTGACTGGAAAGAGGTCAAGACCCTCGACAGCGATCAGCATCTGCTGGTGAAGCAGGACGCCTATGCCGGCGAAGTGTCGAAGTCGCTGACGGCGGCCGACGATGGCAAGGTCACCCTGGCCAACGGCGAGGCGCCGAAGACGGTCGAGCTGGCGAGCATTCAGCAGATCCTCAAACCCAAGCCGATCGTCACTGACCTGGTATGGAAGGGCAACGTCGATCTGGCGCTGGACTATCAGCGCGCCGAAAAGGACACCGACGATTACGACGTTGCCTTCAAGACTTCGGCTCGCCATGGCCGCTGGCGGCATACCGGCGAGGGCGAGTACAACCGCGAAGTCCAGGATGCGGAAACCACCACCAACAACTGGCGCGCCGAATACTCCCTCGACCGCTTCCTCACCGATCAGTGGTTCTGGCAGGGACGCATCAACTACAAGCGTGATCACATCGAAGAGCTGGCGCGTCAGCGCGTGGTCGGTACCGGTCCCGGCTACCAGTTCTGGGACGACGAACTCGGCGCGTTCTCGCTGGGCTCGTTGCTTAACCGAACCGATTACGAGTATCGCGATGGCAGCAAGGACAACTTCTACTCCGTCGCGATGAAGTGGGACTACAACCGCTACCTGATCGGCAAGAAGGTCGAGTTCTTCACCAATGGCGAAGTCGGCAAGCCGCTGTCGGGTGTTGCCGATTACGCACTGGATGCCGAGCTGGGCCTGCGCTACAAGGTCACCGACTGGGCTTCGCTCAACCTCAAGGCCGAGCGCGACATCATCAGTGGCACCAACGATGCGGATCTGAACAAGACCCGATATACCGCAGGGTTTGGTGTGGCTTGGTAAAAACACAAACGAAAAATCGCAGCCTTTCGGGCTGCGATTTTTTTTGCCTGAACAAAACAGGCGCCCACAAAAAAGCCCCGCTTTTAAGGGCGGGGCTCTTTTCTAAAGAAGCTGCAAGTTAGATAACTTGTACTTCTTCAGCTTGCATGCCTTTCTGACCGCGGGTAGCGATGAAAGAAACCTGTTGGCCTTCTTTCAGGCTTTTGAAGCCGTCGGATTGGATAGCTTTGAAGTGAACGAACAGGTCGTCACCGGATTGTGGAGTGATGAAGCCGAAGCCTTTTTCATCGTTGAACCACTTAACGGTACCGGTTTGGCGATTAGACATGGTGTAACTCCTTGAACAAAGATAACTGCGACTCAGGAAGAACCCTGGCCGAGACTGAGTGCAAAGAGCAGGAAAAATTCTTGTAGATGGTTGGATCGAAATTCAACATATCGTGTAGAGATTCTCAGTGACACAAGCAACACAGTGACGCCACCTTAACCCTTTTTCCGGAACGTGCCAATGTTTCTTGCAAAGGATTCTGTGTTTTAGGGATCGGCGGTGCGACGGTTCGTCGCCACAGCGCGTAAATACGGGGTGTTCGCCGAGAATTGCGTTGCGCACTTTGATCGCGGCGACGCGCCCGGTAAGATGCCGGACAGAATTTTTCCACCTCGCTATTCAGGACAAACCCGCCATGAGCATCAAATCGGACAAGTGGATTCGCCGCATGGCGCAGGAACACGGCATGATCGAACCGTTCGTCGAGCGCCAGATGCGCGGCAGCGACGACAGCCGGGTGATTTCCTACGGCGTGTCGAGCTACGGCTACGACGTGCGTTGCACCAACCACTTCAAGGTGTTCACCAACATCAACTCGGCCATTGTCGACCCGAAGAACTTCGACGCCGGCAGCTTCGTCGACATCCACAGCGACGTCTGCATCATTCCGCCGAACTCCTTCGCCCTGGCCAGCACCGTCGAGTACTTCCGCATTCCGCGCAACGTGCTGACCATCTGCCTGGGTAAAAGCACCTACGCGCGCTGCGGCATCATCGTCAACGTCACTCCGCTCGAGCCTGAGTGGGAAGGTCATGTGACGCTGGAGTTCTCGAACACCACCAATCTGCCGGCGAAAATCTACGCCAACGAAGGCGTGGCGCAGATGCTCTTCCTCGAATCCGATGAAGAATGTGAAGTTTCCTACAAGGATCGTGGCGGCAAATATCAGGGCCAGCGTGGCGTAACCTTGCCGCGTACCTGATCGACCATCCGACGGATGTCGGGAATTCTTTGGCGGGCAGACACTCTATGGGGTGTACTGCCCGTTTTTGTTACACACAAATTCGGGCCTTCACTGAGGAGTGCCCTATGAAGATCGACCCGCGAATCAGCGCTGAACTGGCAAGGCTTGAGCCCAATCAGATAGGCGTTCTGGCCTGGTCGTTACTGGCGAATCCGTCTTTGAGCCTGTCCGGCGGCGTACCCGGCCAGCCCGATCCCGATACTCCCAACGAACAACCGACCGAACCAGGCGAACCGACGCTGCCGGACGAGCCGCCTCCGGCGCCTGTTGCCTGATCCACTGTCATGAATATGGCCCGTCAGTCTGATCGATTTGCGATCTAGCTGACGGGCCATATTTCGTTGTCGCCGATCACGAAGACCTTGCAACTGTCGTCGCGCTCGACCTGATAGCCGCCAGTAAACGCACCGAATGCTGGCATCAGGCTGATGCGCTCACCGAGTCTGAAACAAGCCAGGCGCAGACTCTGCCGACCTTTGCCATGCAGCCGATAGACCGGGTGCACATGGCCGGCGATCACGTGCCGTTCCGGATGCGCATCGGGCTCATGCTGCAAGGCAAACGGCCCGAGTAACAGCGGCTCTGGCACTACGCGGATATTCAGCGAGGCCGGCGGGTCGCCCGCGCGTTTGTCGTGGTTGCCGCGAATCAGCGTCATCGGCAGGTCAGCGTGGCGCGCTCGCCACTCTGCCAGCGCATTCAATGTGGTCGGGACATGTGAGCCAGGCCCATGCAAGAAATCACCGAGAAAAATCAACTGGCGACACGGCAGCCGTGCCAGCAACGCGTCGATTACCTCGATGTTGCTCGCCGTCGTGCCATGCGGCACCGGCTGGCCGAGGCTGCGATAGGCCGCTGCTTTACCGAAATGCACATCGGCGATCAGCAATGCTTCCTGCGCTGGCCAGTACAGGGCTTTCTCCGGCAGCAGCCACAACTCCTCACCGGCCAAACGCACCGGGTAGGCACTCACGACGATTTTCCGTTATCAGCGGTTTTTTCCAGGTCACCGACCATTCTTCTGATCCTGTCAGCCAGCTTTTCCGAACTCATGCTCTCGCGCATCCGCTCCACCAGCAGCGGAAAACCCAGTGGTGTAGGACGTTTAACCTGATGCACGTCCAGTTTCATCTGATTGATGCGCTCCAGTGTCTGTTCCAGACGACGAATATCCAGTTCCTCGCGTAGGACTTCTTCCCCGGCCTGGGCCAGCAGCAGGTTGTCGGCGTCATATTGTTTGAACACCTGGAAAAACAAGCCACTCGACGCCTGCACCTGGCGGGTACTCTTTGGTGCGCCCGGATACCCGGCGAACACCAGCCCGGCGATCCGCGCGATTTCGCGGAAGCGGCGCAACGCCAGCTCACCGGCATTGAGGCTGGCCAGCACATCCAGCAACAAGTCATCGGCGTTGAACAGGTGAGCGTCGAGATGCGCGGCCCAATCCACCGGCGTGGCGCTGAGCAGTTCCAGGCCGTAATCATTCACGGCAATCGAGAAGGTCACCGGTTGCCGCTGACTGACGCGCCACGCCAGCAGGCTCGCCAGTCCCAGATGCACTTGGCGCCCGGCGAACGGATAGAGGAAAAGATGCCAGCCTTCGCGGGATTTCAGTACCTCGGCCAGCAGATTTTCCGTGGTGGGCAAGCCGGACCAGCGTATCTGCGTCTCCAGCAGCGGCCGCAGCGCGTGCATTTCCGGGCCGTTGAACTGACCTTGAGCAGCGGCGCTGAAGCGCGTCACCACTGCTTCGGCCAGTTCGTTGGATAACGGCATGCGTCCGCCATTCCAGCGCGGCACGGCGGCTTTTTTTGCGGTGCTGCGTTTGACGTAGGCGGTCATGTTTTCCACCCGCACCAGTTCCAGCAGGCGCCCGGCGAAGAGGAAACCATCGCCGGGTTTCAGTCGCGCGATAAAGCCTTCCTCGACGCTGCCCAGTTGTTTGCCACCGCCGCCCTTGCTCCAGAATTTCAGGTTGATACTCGCGTCGCTGACGATGGTGCCGATGCTCATACGATGGCGCCGCGCCAGACGCGCATCCGGCACGCGCCAGACGCCGTGTTCGTCCGGCTCGACCCGGCGGTAATCCGGATACGCTGTAAGAGACATCCCGCCATGGCGTACGAACGCCAGCGCCCAGGCCCAGTCTGCCGCTGTCAGGTCACGATAAGCCCAGGCACCACGGACTTCTTCGTACAAGTCTTCAGGAATAAAGCCACCGCCAAGGGCCATACTGACCAAATGCTGGACCAGCACATCCAGCGGCTTGTGCGGTGACAGACGCGGCTCTATGCGCCGCTGTTCGACGGCATCGCGTGCGGCAACCGCTTCGATCAGCTCCAGGCTGTGGGTCGGCACCAGCGTCACCCGCGAGGTGCGCCCCGGTGCGTGACCGGAACGGCCGGCACGTTGCATCAACCGCGCAACGCCTTTGGCCGAGCCGATCTGCAATACACGCTCGACCGGGAGGAAATCCACACCCAAGTCCAGGCTTGAGGTACACACCACCGCTTTCAATTGGCCATTCTTCAACGCCTGCTCGACCCAGTCGCGGGTATCGCGTGACAGTGAGCTGTGATGCAGCGCGATCAACCCGGCCCAGTCCGGCCGCGCTTCCAGCAGCGCCTGATACCAGATCTCCGATTGCGCGCGGGTGTTGGTGAACACCAGGCTGCTGGCGCAGGCGTCGAGCTCGGCCACCACTTGCGGCAGCATCTTCAGACCGATGTGGCCGGCCCAGGGAAAACGCTCGATGGCCGGTGGCAGCAGGGTGTCGACTTGCAGGGTTTTTTCGCTTTTGCCCTGAACACTGACGCCGCCCTGTGGGATCAGCACTTGCTCGGCGTGGGATTGATTACCGAGGGTGGCGGACACGCCCCAAACGATCAGTTCCGGCTGCCAATGCCGCAGGCGAGCGAGGGCCAGTTGCAGTTGCACGCCGCGTTTGTTGCCGAGCAACTCGTGCCATTCATCCACGACGATCATGCGCAGGGTCGACAACGCGGTGCGCGCATCGGCGCGGGCGAGCAACAGAGTCAGGCTTTCCGGTGTGGTGATCAGCGTGGTCGGCAGACGTCGGCCCTGGCGGGCGCGTTCGCTGCTGCTGGTATCGCCGGTGCGCAGGCCGATGGACCACGGAATCTGTAAATCATCCACCGGGCTTTGCAGCGCGCGGGCGGTATCGGCGGCGAGGGCGCGCATGGGCGTGATCCACAGCACTGTCAACGGCTCGGCCGGCGGTTTGCGTTTGCGCGGTGTAGCCACGGGCGGTTGCAGGCGGGCGAAGCGGTTGAGCGCAGCAAACCACACCGCATAGGTTTTACCGGCGCCGGTGCTGGCGTGGAGCAACCCGGATTCGCCGTTTTTCACCGCCGCCCACACCTGTTTCTGAAAGGCGAACGGCTTCCAGTCGCGGGCGCTGAACCAGGTTTTTGCAAAGTCGCGGGATTTCGCCATGCCGGCTGCGTGCGCTCTGGAGGTGTTGTTTCAGAGACAGCGAAGCGGGGGGACAAGTTTAACTTTGTCGGTCGGTGGATTCCCCCGTGGGAGCGAGCCTGCTCGCGAATGCGATGTCACCTTCAACATTGATGTTGACTGATAAACCGCTTTCGCGAGCAGGCTCGCTCCCACAAAGGGTTGAGTGCCAACCTTATTTAAGATTGCCGCTCAGGAATTGCTTCAGGCGTTCGCTTTTCGGGTTGCCCAGCACGTCTTCCGGCGCGCCTTCTTCTTCCACCAGACCCTGATGCAGAAACAGCACCTGATTCGACACCTTGCGCGCAAAACTCATTTCGTGGGTGACCATGATCATCGTCCGGCCTTCCTCGGCCAGGCCCTGAATCACTTTCAGCACTTCGCCGACCAGTTCCGGGTCGAGTGCCGAGGTCGGTTCGTCGAACAGCATCACTTCCGGTTCCATCGCCAGTGCCCGGGCGATCGCCACGCGCTGTTGCTGACCGCCGGAGAGAAACGCCGGGTATTGATCGGCGACCCGCGCCGGCAAGCCGACTTTGTCCAGATAACGTCGGGCGCGATCCTCGGCTTCCTGTTTGCTGCAGCCCAGCACCCGGCGCGGGGCCATGGTGATGTTTTCCAGCACGGTCATGTGGCTCCACAGGTTGAAATGCTGGAACACCATCGCCAGCCGCGTGCGCAGGCGTTGCAGTTCATCGGCGTCGGCGACGTGCATGCCGTGGCGGTCGGTGACCATGCGGATCGCCTGGCCATCGAGGCTCATGGCGCCGTCATTGGGTTGTTCAAGGAAATTGATGCAGCGCAAAAAGGTGCTTTTGCCCGAGCCGCTGGCGCCGATCAGGCTGATCACGTCGCCGGTTTTGGCCTTGAGCGAAACGCCTTTGAGCACCTGATGATCGCCATAGCTTTTGTGCAGGCCTTCAACGGTCAGTTTGTACATGGACGAGCATCCTCAAGGCGAAAGTAGGTAGCCGCTGCGATAGGCCTGGGCGCCCGCGACGTGGGCGATGACCATGCCGGCAGTGGCCATGCGCCGCAGCGAGCGCGCATACAGCAGGCCGGCGGCGGTGCAATGAATGGGGGTGACCTTGTCATGGATCGGGTCGATGATTTCGGCGATCTGCTGGCCGGCCTCCAAGTATTGGCCGGGCGTGGCGCAGTACACCAGCAGGCCGCCGACTGGCGTGGTCACCGGTTCGACCCCGGCCAGCGGCGTGGCCGGGTACGGTAGCGGCGGTTGCGGCTTGGTCTCGCCGACGATGGCATCGAACTGGATCAGATAGTCGATCAGCGCCTGACAATCGCGGCTGGCCAGCGGGTGATTGACGTCGCCCTGACCGCGCAATTCGACGGTCACCGAAAAGCTGCCCAGCGGAATCTCGAATTGCTCGCCGAAGCGCTCGCGCAGTTGCCACCAGAGCAGGGTGAAGCACTCGTCGAACGACTGCCCGCCGGAATCGGTAGCAAGCAGGCTAGCCTGCGCTTCCATGTAGCGCGCCAAGGGCTCGACCTGTGGCCAGGCTTCGGGCGTGGTGTACAGGTGCACCACCGATTCGAAGTCGCAGTGCAAGTCCAGCACCATGTCGGCATCGCAGGCCAGGCGTTGCAGGGTCAAACGCTGGGATTGCAGTTGTGTGGCCGGCGTCTGGCGGGCGAGGGCGTCGCGCAGGCTGGCGCGGATCAGTTCGAGGTTGTGCTGCGCATCGTCGTTCAGTTGGCCTTCGATGGCGTTGCCGATTTCTTCGCTGAGGTCGACGAACCAGCGATTGAAGTTCTGCCCGCTCTCCAGGTCGTAACGGCCCAGCGGCACGTCCATCAGCACTTGTTCGAGGCCGACCGGGTTGGCCACCGGCACGAGGACGATTTCGCTGCGCAGGCGGCCGGCAGCTTCCAGCTCGGCCAGACGCTGCTTGAGGTGCCAGGCGACCAGCATGCCCGGCAGTTCGTCGGCATGCAGCGAGGCCTGAATGTACACCTTGCCCTTGGCCTGCTGTGGGCCGAAGTGGAAACTGTGAATCTGCCGTGCGGTCCCCGGCAGCGGGGCCAGCAAGTCATGAATCTGGTGGCGCATTGTTATCTCTTTATTTTCAAACCGGGGCTAGTGAGTCGGCCCGAGGAAGGCCAGCCAGCGGCGTTCGGCAAGGCGGAACAGACCGACCAGCGCAAAAGTAATGGTCAGGTAGATCAGCGCGGCGATGCCGAATGACTGGAAGGTCAGGAAGGTCGCCGAATTGGCATCCCGCGCGACTTTCAGAATATCGGGAATGGTCGCGGTGAACGCCACGGTGGTCGAATGGAGCATCAGGATCACTTCGTTGCTGTAGTAAGGCAACGAACGGCGTAAGGCCGACGGCATGATCACGTAGGCGTACAGCTTCCAGCCGGTCAGGCCATAAGCCTTGGCCGCTTCGACTTCGCCATGGTTCATGCTGCGGATCGCCCCGGCAAAAATCTCCGTGGTGTACGCGCAGGTATTGAGCGCGAAAGCGAGGATCGTGCAGTTCATCGCGTCGCGAAAGAAACTGTCGAGGATCGGCTGTTCGCGCACGGCGGCGAGGCTGTAGATGCCGGTGTAGCAGATCAGCAACTGGATATACAGCGGCGTGCCACGGAACAGGTAGGTGTAGAACTGCACCGGCCAGCGAACGTAGAAGTGCGGCGAGACGCGGGCAATCGACAACGGAATCGAGACGATGAAGCCGATGCAGATCGAGGCGGTCAGCAGCCACATCGTCATCGCCAGCCCGGTGATGTTCTGGCCGTCGGTATAAAGGAAGGCGCGCCAATATTCCTGGAGAAGTTCGATCATCGTACGGCCTCCCGGGCACCGGCGGCGTAGCGGCGTTCGAGCCAGCGCAGGATG
Organism: Pseudomonas sp. AC083; assembly: GCF_979253165.1. Lineage (NCBI taxonomy): Bacteria > Pseudomonadati > Pseudomonadota > Gammaproteobacteria > Pseudomonadales > Pseudomonadaceae > Pseudomonas > Pseudomonas sp. AC083. The sequence goes on along the minus strand of NZ_CEEDDH010000003.1, from coordinate 496,142 downwards.
AAGTTCGAAGCACTGGTGATCAGCAGATAGATCAAGGCGGCAAGGACCAGAAAGTAGAACAGTTGATAGGTGCTTTTACCGGCGTCCTGCGCTGCCTTGACCAGATCGGCGAGGCCAATGATCGATACCAGCGCGGTGGCCTTGAGCATGACCATCCAGTTGTTGCCGATGCCTGGAAGGGCAAAACGCATCATTTGCGGAAACACCACGAAGCGAAAGCGCTGGCCACGTTTGAGGCCGTACGCGGTGGCGGCTTCGACCTGACCACGCGGCACCGCGAGGATGGCGCCACGGAAGGTCTCGGTGAAATACGCGCCATAAATGAAGCCCAGCGTCAGCACGCCGGCGCTGAACGGGTCGATTTCAATGTATTCCCATTCCATGTAGTCGGTCAGCGACGTCAGCCAGGTTTGCAGGCTGTAGAAGATCAACAGCATCAGCACCAGGTCCGGCACGCCGCGAATCAGCGTGGTGTAGAGCTGCGCGGGCAGGCGCACTAGTTTGACTTTCGACAGTTTGGCACTGGCGCCGAGCAGGCCGAGCAACACGGCCACCAGCAGCGACATCGCCGATAATTTGATGGTCATCCAGGTGCCTTGCAGCAGCAACGGGCCGAAGCCCTGCAGACTGAACGAGGCCAGCCCCAGATTTTGCAGGAGGGTTTCAAACATAAATCAGCAACCTGAGCGGATGGAAAAGGCGCCCATCGGGGATGGGCGCCGGGGCATTATTTGCCGCTGTACAGATTCAGGTCGCCAAAGTGTTTCTTTTGGATCTCGGCGTATTTGCCGTCGTCGTGTAACGCTTTGATACCTTTATCCAAAAGTGCTTTCAGCTCAGTGTTACCTTTCTTGATACCGACAGCGGTTTTGGCTGGCAGCAATTCGCTGTCGACCGGTTGGCTGATTTCATAATCAGCGCCTTTTGGCGACTTCAGAAAGCCCAGTTCGGCTTGCAGCATGTCCTGGATACCGGCGTCGAGACGGCCGGAGGTCAGGTCGGAGTACACCTGATCCTGGTTCTGATAGGCCTGGGTTTTCACACCGGCTTTGTCCAGCACGGCTTTGGCATAGGCTTCCTGAATGGTGCCTTGCTCATAGCCAACGGTTTTGCCTTTGAGTGAAGCGACATCGGCGGTGATGCCAGAGCCTTTCTTGAACACGTAAGCGGTCGGGCCGGAAAACAGTTCGCTGGAGAAGTCGATGACCTTCTCGCGCGCCGGGGTCACGGTCATCGACGAGATCACGCCGTCGAATTTGTTGGCCTTGAGGCCCGGAATCATGCCGTCGAAATCGCTTTCGACCCATTTGCACTTGACCTTCAGTTCGGCGCAGATCGCGTTGCCCAGATCGATATCGAACCCGACCAGGCTGCCATCGGCCGCTTTCGACTCGAACGGTGCGTACGAAGGGTCAACGCCAAAGCGCAGCTCTTTGTATTCCTTGGCCAGCGCGGAGCCGGCGGCCATGCACAACGCCAGTGCAGAAAGGGTCAGCAATGCTTTTTTCATTATTCAATCCCTAAGAACCAATATGAGCGCTTGTGGCGCAGAATTATTGTTACTGCAACGCTTACGACCTGTAGAAAGTAGCAATTTCCGAACCAGAGTGCCGAACAGGTGTTTTAAAAGGTCGAGTGCAGAGAGGCAAGGGTAGTTGAATGCCCGGAAACGGGCATTGCTGTTTGCATGCACTGTTTCGGTTCAAACGCGTGGCTGAGAGCAGGTAAAACTGTGGCAAGGGATTTGTCCCTGATGACTGATCGTTCCCACGCTCCTGCGTGGGAATGCATCAACGGACGCTCCGCGTCCGGCTCTGGGGGGACGCAGAGCGTCCCGGGCTGCATTCCCACGCAGAGCGTGGGAACGATCAGTGAAAAGGGGTTAGGCCAACAGATCCTGAAGGGTAGCGAGGCTGTCGGCTTCTTCGACGGTCTTGTCCTTGCGCCAGCGCAGCATGCGCGGAAAGCGCACGGCGATGCCGCTCTTGTGCCGGCGCGACAGGGCGATGCCTTCGAAGCCCAGTTCGAACACCAGGCTCGGCTTGACGCTGCTGACCGGGCCAAATTTCTCCACGGTAGTCTTGCGCACGATGCTGTCGACCTGACGCATCTCTTCATCGGTCAGCCCCGAATACGCCTTGGCGAACGGTACCAGCGAGCGCTGGCTGGATTCCGGCGGGCCGTCCCACACGGCGAAGGTGTAATCGCTGTACAGACTGGCGCGACGGCCGTGTCCGCGCTGGGCATATATCAGTACCGCGTCGACGCTGAACGGGTCGACCTTCCACTTCCACCACACGCCCATGTCCTTGGTCCGGCCGACGCCATACAACGAATCGCGCGCCTTGAGCATCATGCCCTCGACGCCGAGTTTGCGTGACGCTTCGCGCTGGCGGCCGAGGTCGAGCCAGTCTTCGCCGGTCAATACAGGGGAGGGCAGCAGTACCGGGCTGTTGCAGCGCGCGATCACCTCTTCGAGTTGCGCCCGTCGCTTGACCTGCGGCTGGTTGCGCCAGTCTTCGCCCTGCCATTCCAGCAGATCGTAGGCCAGCACCACCACCGGCACTTCTTCGAGAATCTTCTTGTCGAGGGTCTTGCGCCCGATGCGTTGCTGCAGCAGGGCGAACGGTTGCACGGCCGGCGGCTCATCGGATTGCGGATCGAAGGCATCTTCAGTAGTCGGATGGGTGCTCTTCCACACGACGATTTCGCCGTCGATCACCGTCCCGTCGGGCAAGCCGTGAACCAGCACATCGAACTCGGGGAAGCGCTCGGTCACCAGTTCCTCGCCGCGCGACCACACCCACAGCTTGCCGTCGCGCTTGACCACCTGCGCGCGGATACCGTCCCACTTCCATTCCACCTGCCAGTCGCTGGCGGGGCCGAGCAGAACTTCGAATTCCTCGACCGGTTGCGACAAGGCGTGGGCAAGAAAGAACGGGTAGGGCTGGCCGCCGCGCTGGGCATGTTCGTCGGCGGATTCCGGGGCGATCAGTTTCAGGTAACTGGCGGCGTTGGGCCGGTTCGACAGATCGGTGTAACCGACCAGGCGCTGTGCCACGCGCTTGCTGTCGAGCCCGGCCATTGAGGCGAGGGCGCGGGTGACCAGCAACTTCGACACGCCAACGCGGAAACTGCCGGTGATCAGCTTGATGCACAGCATCAGGCTCGGCCGGTCCAGTTGTGCCCACAACATTGGCAACTGGCGCGCCAGATACTCCGGCGTTTCGCCGCGAAGTGGCAGCAGCTTGTCTTCGATCCATTCGGCAAGACCGGCCTCGGAGCTGTGGGAATTTTCCGGTAGTACCAGAGAAATGGTCTCGGCCAGATCGCCGACGGCTTGGTAGCTTTCTTCGAACAGCCACGGCTCCAGTCCCGAAACTGCAACCGCCAGCTCACGGAGGATGCGCACCGGTACCAGCTGCCGAGGCCGACCACCGGAGAGGAAATATACCGCCCATGCGGCATCTTCCGGCGCGGCCTGCGCGAAGTACGCCTGCATCGCCGCCAGCTTGGCGTTGCTCGACGTGGTGGCGTCGAGTTCGGCATATAACTCGGCGAAGGCTTTCATGGCGATGTCTCGGCAACGGTGGGTTCGGTGGCGATGTTGTCGTCTTCGTCATCGCCGTATTCGGTGGTGAAGCCTTGTGCATCGAGGCCCTGTTCGCGCAGATGGCGCACGAGCACGCCGATCGAGCCGTGGGTGACCATCACCCGTTCCGCGCCGGTCTGGTTGATCGCCCACAGCAGGCCGGGCCAGTCGGCGTGATCGGAAAGGACGAAACCGCGATCGACGCCGCGCCGCCGCCGGGTCCCGCGCAGGCGCATCCAGCCGCTGGCAAAGGCATCGCTGAACTCGCCGAAACGACGCATCCAGGTACTGCCGCCTGCTGACGGCGGAGCAATGACCAGCGCCTGGCGCATGATCGGGTCGCTTTTTTTCACGTCGCCCGCATAAATCGTCGGCGGCAGGTACACGCCGGCATCGCGGTACACACGGTTCAGTGGTTCGACCGCGCCGTGGCTGAGGATCGGCCCGAGGGTTTCGTCGATGCCGTGGAGAATCCGCTGCGCCTTGCCGAAGGAGTAGCAGAACAGCACGCTGGCCTTGCCGGCGGCGATATTGGCCGCCCACCACTGATTGATCTCGGCGAAGATCTGCGCCTGCGGCTGCCAGCGATAGATCGGCAGGCCGAAGGTCGATTCGGTGATGAAGGTGTGGCAGCGCACCGGTTCGAATGGGGCGCAGGTGCCATCCGGCTCGACCTTGTAATCCCCCGATGCGACCCAGACTTCGCCGCCGTATTCCAGGCGCACCTGCGCCGAACCGAGGACATGTCCGGCGGGGTGAAAGCTCAGGGTCACGCCGTGGTGGGTCAGGCGCTGGCCGTAGTCGAGTGTTTGCAACTGGATGTCCTGACCCAGACGCGCGCGCAGAATCCCGGCGCTGGCGCTGCTCGACAGGTAGTGCTGATTACCGGTGCGCGCGTGATCGCCATGGGCATGGGTGATCACCGAACGCTCGACCGGCCGCCACGGATCGATATAGAAATCCCCGGCGGGGCAGTAGAGACCTTCAGGTCGGGCAATAACAAGATCCATGTCGTGACCGGAATGGGGGGCTTGTTAGCTATGAGGCGGGCGTAAGGCTGGAAGTTCGATCGGCTTTAAAGCGCTACCCTCACCCCAGCCCTCTCCCAGAGGGAGAGGGGGCCGACCGAGGTATCTGGTGAGGTACATCGACCTGGGGGACCGAGTTGAATATGGATCCGGCACAGCCTTGAGCCTGATCCAATGTTGGATTCACCGTCTCTCTTTCAGGTCGGCGCAAGACCCAAGCATCCCCCAATCAGTCCCCTCTCCCTCCGGGAGAGGGCTAGGGTGAGGGGCTGTTGATCTTTGCTCTATTTCCCGGGCGTCAGGGTCAAACGGGTCTTGCCATACACCCGATCAAAGTTTTGCGGCTGCATCGGCAGGCCGATGTACTGACCTTTCAGCCACGCATCGATCCCGTTCAGGTAGTTCGGACTCAGTGGATTGCCCGACTGCCCCGTACCGTTCTGCGCCATCAGTGGCTCGCTCTGGCCGAAGTCGACGATAAAACGCATCGACGGCGCGCGCGTGGTGACGAAGTCCTGGCCCCAGGCAAATGCCGAGCTGTTCAGCGTGGTGTGATCGCCTCCAGCCGCCAGCGGCCCGCGTACAGTCTGACCGTTGCTGTTTTTCCACGCATAGCTGTGCAGTTTGCCCCACTGCCAGGCGCGATGATCGCCGCCCAACTGGCTGTCGCCCGCTGTAATCGCTGCAGCGAGACTGCGGGCGAGAATCACGGATTTGTCTTCCTTCTGCGGCGTGCGCAGGTCATCCCAGAACGGACTGTCCTCACGCCCCAAGAGATGATCGGCCTGCGCCGCGTAGGACAGATCGCCATTGGCGACAAAGGCCTTCCACGCCGGGCTCGACTCAGGACCCAGTTCATCGAGGAAGATCTGCTTCATGCTTTCCTGCAGAAACAGTTCGTAGATCGCCGCATCCGCCGAGGTCGGGCTGAGCTTGCCGTCGAACGCCATCAAACGGGTGAAGGCTTCGCGGGCCTTGCTGCGCTCGGCTTCCGGCAGGGCGTCGATCGCCTGTTTCAGCGGTTGTTTCATGCCCGGCGCTTCCAAGACTTTTTTCAGCTTGGCGGCGAAGGTGGTGGTCTGGTCGTACTGCATGGCGATCACGCTGCGGCTGTCGTGCTTGCCGCTGCCAGCCATTTCCGCCAAGCGTTCGCCGCGCTCCGGTGCCGCCCAGGATTTCGACAACTGCATGCCGTAGCCGTCGGGGATGACGCGCTGGTTGGCGGTGCCGAGCCAGCCTTGTGCCGGGTCCTGATCGTAGGGGTGCAGCATCGGGTCGGCGTAACCGTCCCAGTCGTAGCGACCGTCCCAGCCCGGCGAGGGCAGGAGGCCTTCGCCTTCGCGACGGTTGGGGAAGCGCCCGGTGACTTGCCAGCCGATATTGCTCGCATCGGCAAAGACCAGATTGAGGGTAATGGCGCGGATTTCGCGGCTGGCGTCCGAGGCGCGCTCGACGTTCTGCGCGCGGGTCAGGTCGAAGAAGGCATCCAGGGTTTTGTCGTCGGTGAAGCTTGGCGTCTGCAGGGCGAGGCCGAAACCGCTGCCCTGCACCGCTGCCTGGGCACTGTTGAGCAGCGCGCCGTGGCGGGTTTCGTACACGGCTTCGCGAATCGGCCGCTGGCCTTTGACGAAGTAGGTCTCGTTGCGCACGCCCAGCGGCTGCCATTTGCCGTTGACTTCGTAAGTGAGGCTGCTGCCCTGACGGCGGATTTTCTCGAGGAACAGATCCTGGTTATCGCCGAGCACGCTGGTCATGCTCCACGCCACTTTGCCGTTGAAGCCGCCGAGCACCATCGGCAGACCGGCAACCGTGACGCCGGCGGCCTGATATTTCGGCGCACGGATCTGCACGAAACTCCACAGCGACGGCGCGGCCAACGGCCCGTGCGCATCGCTGGCCAGCAGGCTCTTGCCGCTGCGGCTGCGTTGCGGGGCGATCGCCCAATTGTTCGCAGTCGGCGTGGCGAGCAGGTTCAGCGCCGACAGTTGCTGGCTGGCGCTGCTCAGTTCCGTCAGCCCCGGAATCTGCCCGTTGAGCTTGAGGCCTTGCAGCTTGTCGGCTTCAGCCACTGGCAGGTTTTCATCAGGCGCCGACGGGCTCAGCCAGGCGAGTTTGTCAGTGGTCACGGTTTGCGCGAGCACCAGCGACTGGATTTCCTCCGGCAGGTTGGCCGACTGGCTGAAATTCAGCAGGGCAAAAATCAGCGCCGAATCTTCCGGTTTCCAGTATTCGGGCTTGTAACCGCTGGCGGCGAGGTCGCCCGGCAACTTGTCGGCGTAGCGGAACAGGTAGGCGTTGACGCCCCGTGCATACACCTCGAAGAAGCGCTTGAGCCGCGGCGACGAGGCCTTGTACAGCTCGCCGGCGCTCTTCTTCAGATTGACCGCGCGCATGTAGCGGTCGGCATCGAGCATCGACGCGCCGGACATTTCCGCCAACCGGCCCTGGGCCAACAGGCGCAGGGTGACCATCTGGTTGATACGGTCGCTGGCGTGGACGTAACCGAGACTGAACAGCGCGTCATGGAAGCTGTTGCTTTCGATCAGCGGCATACCCATCGCATTGCGCCGCACCGAAACGTTCTGCGCCAGGCCCTTGAGCGGTTGCACGCCGGAGGTCGGTGGCAGGCTGTCCTGGGCGTTCCAGGTCTGGCAACCGGACAGGCCGAGGACACCGGCCACCGCTGCGGCGACGCCGAACCGGGGAAGGAAATGTGTAAGGGCTGGCGAGGCCATGGCGAAGCTCCTGCGGGGGTATAAGGCTGGGGGCGCAATAAAGCCGCTACGTTAGTGACGGCGCGAGGGCCGCGCAAGCGGGGCGAGTGGTTATTTATGCAGTTGTCGGCTGATCGGTCAGGGTTGTGGCGGTTGCTTGTGGGAAAGCGCTGATGTTGAACTACGGAACAAGTCCCGAGCCCTGTCAGGAGAAAGATCGCTATGGAGCTTCAAAGCAACGCTGCGCTGATCATCATCGACCAGCAGAAAGGCATTCTGCATCCGCGTCTGGGGCGGCGGAATAATCCTCGGGCCGAAGAGCGAATGCTTGAGTTATTGGCGCTGTGGCGGCGGTGCGGGCGCCCGGTGGTTCACGTGCAGCACTTGTCGCGCTCGCCTGATTCGGTGTTCTGGCCCGGGCAGGACGGAGTGGAGTTTCAACCGCGCTTTGCGCCGCAGGAGGGTGAATGGCTGATTCAGAAACAGGTGCCGGATGCGTTTTGCGCCAGTGGGTTGGAGGCTCAGTTGCGTGAGGCTGGGATCGGGCAATTGATCATCGTCGGTGTCGCGACCAATAACTCGGTTGAATCAACGGCGCGCACTGCGGGCAACCTGGGGTTCGACACGTGGGTGGCGGAGGATGCGTGCTTTACCTTCGACAAGGCCGATTATTTCGGCACACCGCGTACCGCTGAAGAGGTGCACGGGATGTCGCTGGGCAATCTGCATGGGGAGTATGCGACGGTGGTCAGCTCTGCCCTGATTCTGACAGCCAACTGATAGACCTGTGGGAGCTGGCTTGCCAGCGATTGCGGTGAATCAGGCGACATCAATGCAGGGATGTGCCGCCCTATCGCTGGCAAGCCAGCTCCCACAGGGGCTGCGCAGGTTCACAAAAATGTGTTGAGTGCAGATCAACTGTGGGAGCGAGCCTGCTCGCGAAAGCGGTGTGTCAGGCGAAGAAGACCTTCGCCAGTGACATCAAGCGCCGTGGCACTTCTTGAATTTCTTGCCGTTGCCGCATGGGCAAGGGTCGTTGCGGCCGACATCTTTCAGGGCGTTGCGCACCGGTTCCTGGTGGGCGTGGCCGCAGTTCGGGCCGTGGACATGGCCATGGTCGTGATCGTGATGGTGGTCATGATCGTGGTTGCAGTCAGGGCCATGGACATGGGGTTGCTGGGTCATCGAGGTCACTCCGGAGTTAGATCGGCGGGGATTATCACGCCATTGCGCTCAAGGTGCACGTAGTGGGCGATGAATAAACCGGTTTCCATTTCCCCCTGCAATCGATAGGGAATCTGCTGGTGCGGATTTTTCAGCAGTTTCACCACCTGTTTGACCTTCGGCCACAGGTTGGTGCGGATCGGCACTTTGAAGTAAGCGCTGCGCTTGGGCCCGACAGTAAACCAGTGCTCATGCTCGCCTTCGGTGAGCAGCATGTCGGCCAGGTGAATCCGGTATTCGAGGCCGCGCACGGTCAGGTCGCTGTCGTTGGGATTGTCGACGCGAAAGTGCAGGATGAATTTTTGCTCGAGCAGTTTGGCCCGCACCACCTCGACTTTCACCAGATGCACGGCGGGCTCGACGCTTTCGTCGCTGAACCACGAGGCACAGCCGCCGAGGTTTACGATCAGCATCAACAGCAGAAAATGTAATGTGCGCCGACGACCGAGCATGAAATTGACTCCCTTTGTGCCCAGTCTAGACCTTAAAAGATTTCAGCCTTCGGCTAATCCCGTGTAAGAGCGGCCGAAGGCTCGGGCCGCGATCGGACGATCTTTTGATCTTCAGCTCAAGCGCCGAAATAACCCGAACAACACTTCTTGAACTTCTGGCCGCTGCCACACGGGCAGCCGTCATTGCGCCCCAGCTTCATCTGCACCGTCGGATCGATGAAGTACCAGCGCCCGCCGTTCTGGACAAAGGATGAGCGCTCGCGATGGCTGTGCTCGCCCTGGCTGTCATGCCAGCGCGCGGTGAAGGTGACAAAGGCGTGTTCCGGCTGACCGCCAAAGACTTCCGAGCTTTCAACCTCAAGGCCGAGCCAGGTGCTTTGCGCACTCCAGTCGCTGATCGATTGTCGGTTCAGCCCCGCCTGTTGCGCGGGCAGGGTAGTCGCTACCAGATAGTCGATCAGCCCCAGCACATAAGCGCTGTAGCGCGAACGCATCAAGGCTTCGGCACACGGTGCCGGGTGGCCGTCGTGATAAGGGCCGCAGCAGGCGTCCAGCAGATTGCCGCTGCCGCATGGGCAAATGGCTGTACTCATTGCATTACCACCAGTATTTCCCGAAGTTTTCCGGATTGGCCCAGAAGCGTGAATTGAGCCAGTCGGGGACTTGTTTGTAGTCAAGCAGATCGTAGGTGAACAGGGTCAGCACCTGCTCGTCGCGCTGGAAACGCTCGCTGGCCTGCAGGGCCAGCGAATAGAAATCGGTTTCCTGCCAGCCACTGGCCGCCAGATCCGCCAGCACCGCGATGCGACTGGCGTTGAGATTGCGAATGCCGCCCAACAGATTCAGGCCGTCGCGCTTGGGCAAATGTTCCAGGCAATCGACTACCAGCGCCAGATCGAAGCGTTGCGCGGCCAGCTCAGCCGGCAGTGCGCCGGGTGCGGCATGGGCGACCACTGTGTCGGGATGCGCGTCCTTGAAAGCGCTCAAGGCGGGAAACTCGCTGGCGCCGATCAGCAGCAGACGGGCCGGGGCGTAGCGATCCAGCAAAGCGGCCAACGCCTGTTGTGGCGTGCGCGAAGAAATGGCGGCGTTCATCGAAGCTCCTCAGTCAGACCGCCAAGACTAGCCTGCCAGACCGCGTCGGCAAAGCGCCCGGTGGCGGCGGTTTTCGTCAAAAGAGGCAAACCCCTGTGAACACGGTCGCAAACAGCGGTGGCCTATTGCTGGCGGAGATTAAAACTCCGGTCTTTACTCCCTGAATCGGTTTTAAGCCGATCCCTCAGGAGAAAACTAGATGAGCATAGTTCGGACAGCATTACCCTTGGTTCTGCTAACCAGTGTGTTGACTGGTTGTGCAGGTTTGCAGAAAACCGACTGGCCGACCTGTGCGGCGGTCGGCGGTGTGGTCGGTGCCGGTCTCGGCGCGACGGAAAGCGCATCGTGGGCTGGCTACGGTGCGCTGCTGGTCGGCGGTACGGCAGCGGCTTACTGCTGGGTGCATGGTGATGGCGATGAAGACGGCGATGGCGTGCCGGACAGTCGTGACAAGTGCCCGGGCACACCTAAAGGCGTGCAGGTCGATGCTGACGGTTGCCCGCCACCGACGCCTGCGCCAGTGGTCGAAGAAGCGGTTGTGGTCAAGGAAGAAACCATCGTCATTCGTGATGTGCATTTCGAGTTCGACAAAGCCACGCTGACCGGCCCTGACAAGCAAGTGCTGGACAAGGTCGCCGATCGCCTGAAGCAGGAATCCTCTACCGCGCAACTGACCGTGACCGGTCACACCGACAGTGTCGGCAGCGATGCCTACAACAAGAAACTGTCGGATCGTCGTGCGCACTCGGTGGTGGAATACCTGATCCAGCAGGGTGTACCGCGTGCCAGCTTCGTTTCGGTGTCGGGCCTTGGTGAAAGCCAGCCTGTGGCTGACAACAAGTCGGCTGATGGTCGTGCGCAGAATCGTCGCACCGAAATCAAAATCGTCCGCTAGCCCCTCTCGCATCCGCGGCTTGTGCAGTCGCGGATGCGGGTCTTTACTCCTGAGTAACCGGTATGGGCCGGTACACAGGAGCGTTCACAAATGCGTGTTTTCTCAAGGTCCGTCTTGCCGGTGCTGCTGCTTGGCAGCTTGCTCACCGGTTGTGCCACTCACAGCGATGGCACCGCCCCCCTCAATCAACGTACGTGGCCGATCTGCAGCCTGCTTGGCGGCCTGGTCGGCGGCGGTCTTGGCGCCATCGAAAGCGCCGGCTGGGCCGGTGGCGGCGCGGCACTGGGGATCGTCACCGGCGGGCTGATCTGCTACGCCCAGGATGGCGACGAAGACAGCGACGGCGTGTTCGACCGCCGCGACCGCTGCCCGGACACACCGGAAAACACCGAAGTCGATCACCGTGGCTGCCCGCTGCCGCAATATCCGGTCGCAGTCAAACCGGTCGAACCGGCGCCGCAAACCGAAGTGATCACCTTGAGCGATGCCGGTAACGTGCTGTTCGATTTTGACAAGTCCGATCTGACCCCGGCGGCAAAAGCCCAGCTCGACACCTTGATGGACAAGCTGCGCAATGCCGATGTGGTCAGTATCAAAGTCATCGGGCACACCGACAGCAAAGGCTCCGACGCCTATAACCAGGCATTGTCGGAACGCCGCGCCAGCAGTGTCGCGGCGTATCTGCTGAGTCAGGGCCTGGCGCCGAACAAACTCACCAGCGAAGGCCGAGGCGAGAGTGAGCCGGTCGCCGATAACGCTACTGATGAAGGCCGCGCGGAAAATCGCCGGGTCGAGTTGCACATCAATCGATAGGAAACCTCTGTAGTACGCAGGCTAGAGCTGCCGGGTCGGGATCGTCGTCCCGGCAGCCATTTCATCAGCGTTTGCACAAAATTCATTTTTCCCTCTGGCTTATCGCCCGCAGAAGCCGGTACTGTGCGTGCAAAGAATAATTCGCAACACGGGGGAGCGTATGAAGGTGTTCTGGGGGCTGGGGCGTTTGCTGACCCTGCTGTTCTGCTGCGTGGTACTGGCCAATCAACTGGTGCCGTTTGTTCATCCGCTGCATCTGCTGGTCAATCTGGCCGGCGCTCTGTTGTTGCTGATTCATCTACTCGAAGCGCTGCTGTGCAATCGCAGTCTCAAGGGGCGTCCGCATCCCTGGCGTGACCGTGGCCGCATCCTGTTGTTCGGCGTTTTTCACCTGCAAACCATCCCGGCCCCGGCCGCTCCGGAGGCTTCTTCCCATGCGTAAACTCTGCCTGCTCGCTGCATTCATCAGTCCACTGGCCTGCGCCCAGGTGGTCAACGTGCAAAGCAATTCGCTGATGCGTTTGCCCAACACCACCAGCACACTGCAGCTGGAGAAGCTGGAAGTCGCCGATTACGGCACCTTGCTGATCCCGTCCAACGTGACTGAATTGAACATTGATGAACTGCGCCTGGGCCACGAAGCACGTATTGCTATCGTTCCGGCTGAACAAGCGCTGGAAGTGAAGGTCAAGCGCGCTGAGTTGAGCGAGGGCAGCCAGATCACCGCGCGCGGCGCCCCCGGCACTTATGAAAAAGCGGCCCGGGCCGGGCGCAATCTAAATCTGCAATTCCAGGCCCTGAGCGCGCCGCAACTGACGGTCGATGCCCGTGGCGGCAGGGGCGCGCCGGGTTTCGTCGGCCTCGACGGCGGCAACGGTGAAGATCCGGGCTGCACCTATGGCTCGGCCGGCCACGGCGCCGATGGCAGTGACGGCAGCGATGGCCAGCCAGGTGCGCCGGGTGCGCTGGTGCGCCTCGCCGTACCACGGGATTTCCCGGTCGAGCTGATCAAAGTCAACGTGGCTGGCGGTGCCGGCGGCCCGGCGGGTGTCGGCGGCAAGGCGGGCAAGGGTGGCAAGTCCAAGGGCTGCCTGGTGTACCGCGCAGATGGCGGCAAGAACGGCAAGGCCGGCGCGGATGGCCAGCCTGGGCCGGAGGGGGCAGCGGGTTCGGTTACCGTGCAACGGCTCTAAAACTGTGACCCACTCTCTGATCAATAAAATGCTTTGGTGAGTGAAGATCTTTGGTGAGTGAAATTATGTGGCGAGGGGATTTATCCCCGCTGGGTCGCGAAGCGGCCCCGCTCTAAAAATCAAAAGCGGGACTGCTACGCAGCCCAGCGGGGATAAATCCCCTCGCCACAACTGTGTTCACAGCAGAAAAATAGTGCGATTCAGAGCATCGGCCGAGCCGCAGCCACGGCCACCAGCACCAACCCGACAAGCAGATTGAGCCCCACCACCCGGCGAATCCGCCCCAGCACCGCCGCACCCGCCGGCCAATCCTTCGCCTCAACCGCCTTGCGCAACTCTGGCAACATCAACCCCTGAATGCGGATGAACAGTGCCGTCATCACCACGTACAAGCCGATCATCACCTGCACGTACTTCGGCGCGGTTTCAAATCCGACCTGCTGCAGATGCAGCATGCCCACGCCGCTGATCGGAAACAGGATCACTGCGACCCAGACCCAACGGAAAAAACCTTGAAACACTTCCACCCACAGGGTCAGGCGAGCTGGGCCGTCCAGAGCCTTCACAGCCGCAGGGCGCAAGACCATCCAGGCGAAAAACATGCCGCCAACCCACACCAGAGCGGCAAGGACATGCAGGGGGTAAACGAGGCTAAAAGGTGTCATTCGGGCACTCCGTTCTGCGCAGGATCGATTAGGCAGGTATGATAGCCGCCGAACCAAACTACTGAAAATTTATCCAGCGTTTCCAGCGCCCGACACTCAATGATCAGCACTGAACTCAAAACCACGATCCAGGGCGCCTATTCGCGTTTTCTAGAGGCCAAGAGCCTCAAGCCGCGTTACGGCCAGCGCCTGATGATCGCCGAAATCGCCAAGGTCCTCGGGGATATCGACACCGATGACGAAGGCCGGCGCAGTGGCGACCCCGCGATTGTCGCGGTGGAAGCCGGCACCGGTACCGGCAAGACGGTGGCCTACAGCCTGGCGGCGATCCCTACGGCGAAACTGGCCGGCAAGCGTCTGGTGATTGCCACCGCGACCGTCGCCCTGCAAGAGCAGATCGTCTACAAGGATCTGCCTGACCTGATGCGCAACAGCGGGCTGAATTTCAGCTTCGCCCTGGCCAAGGGCCGTGGCCGCTACATGTGCCTGTCCAAACTCGACATGCTGCTGCAGGAAGGCCACGCACAAACCGCCACCGCGCAGTTGTTCGAAGAAGAAGGCTTCAAGATCGAAGTCGACGAGGCCAGTCAGAAGCTGTTCACCAGCATGATCGAAAAGCTCGCCGGCAATAAGTGGGACGGCGACCGCGACAGCTGGCCGAACGCGCTGGAAGACGCCGACTGGGCGCGTCTGACCACCGATCACAGTCAGTGCACCAACCGTCATTGCCCGAACTTCGGCCAGTGCGCCTTCTACAAGGCCCGCGAAGGCATGGGCAAGGTTGACGTGATCGTCACCAACCACGACATGGTCCTGGCTGACCTGGCACTGGGCGGCGGCGCCGTGCTGCCCGACCCGCGCGACACAATTTACGTGTTCGACGAAGGTCACCACCTGCCGGACAAGGCCATCGGCCACTTCGCTCACTACACGCGCCTGCGCTCCACCGCCGACTGGCTGGAAACCACCGCCAAGAACCTCACCAAGCTGCTGGCCCAGCATCCGCTGCCGGGCGATCTCGGCAAGCTGATCGAGCAGGTGCCCGAGCTGGCACGGGAGATCAAGACCCAGCAGCAGTTCATGTTCACCGCCTGCGAGCAGATCGCCGATTTCAAACCCGGCGAAGACGTCGAAGGCCGCGAACGTCCGCGACATCGCTTTGTCGGCGGGGTGATTCCCGAGGACATGCGCGAGATGGGCATCGAGCTGAAAAAAGGCTATTCGCGCCTTAACGACCTGTTCCAGCGCCTGACCGACCTGCTCAAGGAAGGCATGGACGGTGAGGTCAATATCGGCATCGCCAGCAATCAGGCCGAAGAATGGTATCCGTTGTTCGGCAGCTTGTTGTCCCGCGCTTCCGGCAACTGGGAATTGTGGACCGCGTTCACCGCCGAAGACCCGGAAGACAGCCCGCCGATGGCGCGCTGGCTGACCCTGGCCGAAAGCGGTTCGCTGTTCGATATCGAGGTCAACGCCAGCCCGATTCTGGCGGCGGAAACCTTGCGTCGCAGTTTGTGGAACGTCGCGTACGGCTGCCTGGTGACCTCGGCGACGCTGACGGCGCTGGGCACTTTCGACCGTTTCCGCATGCGCGCCGGTCTGCCGAAAAAAGCTGTCACAGCGGTGGTGCCGAGCCCGTTCCATCATGCCGATGCCGGCGTGCTGCGCGTGCCGGATCTGAAGGCCGACCCGCGCGATGCCGCTGCCCATACGGCGGCGATCATCCGTGAACTGCCCGATCTGGTCGAAGGGTCGCGTGGCACGCTGGTGCTGTTCTCCTCGCGCAAGCAAATGCAGGACGTGTTCGACGGTCTCGACCGCGACTGGCGCAAGCAAGTGTTCATTCAGGGCAACCTGTCGAAACAGGAAACCCTCAACAAGCACAAGGCGCGAGTCGATGGCGGTGATTCCAGCGTGCTGTTCGGGCTGGCCAGTTTTGCCGAGGGTGTCGATTTGCCGGGTGCCTACTGCGAGCACGTGGTGATCGCCAAGATTCCATTCTCGGTGCCCGACGATCCGGTCGAAGCTGCGTTGTCGGAGTGGATCGAGGCGCGTGGCGGCAATCCGTTCATGGAAATCTCAGTGCCCGATGCCTCGCTGAAACTGGTTCAAGCCTGCGGGCGTCTGCTGCGCACCGAAGAAGACCGCGGCACCATCACCTTGCTCGACCGGCGTCTGGTCACCCAGCGCTACGGCAAGGCGATCCTCAATGCGTTGCCTCCTTTCCGTCGTGAAATATCCTGAGACACGGGTGGGCCGATTGGCGCGCCGCGTTATCTATCTCTCTGCCACCGCTTTTTCACTGGCCTTGACTGGTCGTTAGGGAGAACTCCGTTCTTATGATCCGCCGTTCGTTGCCCGCTGTTCTCGCCATGTTCTTTGCCGCGCCGTTGCTGGCCGCGCCCGCCGGTCAGCAGACGCTGTTCAACTTCGTGCGCCCGGCCGACGTGGTCAAGGTCGCCACGGAAAACGCCGACCTGCCCCAGGCCAATGCCGAACAGACCGCCGAAGGCGAAGTGCTGCGCCGGGTGACGTTCAACCCGGTCGCCCGACCGACCTTGCGCCTGACCCCGCAGACCGGTGCCTGGGACTGGTCGCAGTCCGGCATGATGACTTTGCGTCTGCAAAGTGCGATGAACTGGGCGGTAACAGTCTATGTGCAGATCCAGAGCAACGATGGTCGCACTCTGGTCAGCCGCGTCGATCTGCCGGCCGGCCCCGCGCAGACCTTGCTGGTGCCGCTGGTGGCTTCGACGCCGCTGAGCCAGGGCATGAAAGCCGGGCCGCCGATGCCGATGACCGTCGATGGCCAACGCATCCTGCTGGCCAGTAGCACCGGCGAGATCGACCGCAGCCAAGTGGTCTCGGTGAGTCTGTCGCTGGATCAGCCGAAAGTTGCGCAGAGCCTGTTGCTCGAGCGTTTCGGCGTGCAGGACGGCGAGTCGGTGACGCGCGCGGTGTACGGCAATCTGGTCGATGCTTACGGGCAGTCAACCCGTAGTAAATGGCCGGAAAAAGTCAGCAGCGACGAGCAACTGAAAAACGCCGCCAGCAAAGAGCAGCAACAGCTGAATACGTGGCTGGCCGAGCGTGAAAAGGCTTCGCTGGACAAGTTCGGCGGCTGGAACAAAGGCCCGGCGTTCAAGGCCAGCGGCTTCTTCCGCACGGAAAAACGCGATGGCCGCTGGTATCTGGTGACGCCTGAAGGCCACCCGTTCTATTCGCTGGGCGTCAACACCGTCAGCCCGCAGGTCAACCAGACCTACGTGGCTGGTCGTGAGTACATGTTCGAATCGTTGCCGAAGAACGACGACCCGCTGGCCGCGCATTTCGGCGAGGGCGACAACCGTGGCGGCAACGGTGCCGATCAGGGCCGTGGCTACGGCAACGGCCGCTGGTACGACTTCTATGGCGCCAATCTGCAACGCCTGTACGGCGAACCGTGCAAGGCGGACAGCGACAACAAGGCCGGGATTGCCGAAGCGGCGAAGGCGGGCGCGGCTGAGGCCGGCTCGGTGCAGGCTGCTGAGACTGCAGCGGTGCCTGCCGAGCCGAAATCCGGTATTGCCGAAGCGGCGCAGACCGATGCGGTGCAAGCGTCCAACGAGGAAACCGCCCCGTGCAAAGCCACAATTGATGAAGAACGCTGGACCCGCCATACCCTCGATCGGCTGCAAGCCTGGGGCTTCAACACGGTAGGCAACTGGAGCGCGCCGTCGCTGGCGGATGCTGAGCGCGTGCCGTACACCTTGCCGCTGTCGATCGTCGGCGATTACACCAGCATCAGCACCGGCAGCGATTGGTGGGGCGGCATGCCGGATCCGTTCGATCCGCGTTTCGCCATGGCCACCGAGCGCGCCGTGGCCATTGCCGCCCGCGATCACCGTGACGACCCCTGGCTGATCGGTTATTACGCCGACAACGAACTGGCCTGGGCTGGCCCTGGCGACGATCCAAAGGCTCGCTACGCGCTGGCCTACGGCACGTTGAAAATGACCACCGACGTGCCGGCCAAACGCGCCTTTCTCAAGCAATTGCGCGACAAGTATCGCAATCAGGCCGGACTGTCCAAGGCCTGGGGTATCGAGCTACCGGCGTGGGAGTTGATGGAAGATCCAGGCTTCGTGCCGCCACTGCCGAACCCGGAGCATCCGGAGATCGAAGCGGATTTCAAATACTTCCAGAAGGTCTTCGCCGATACCTATTTCAAGACCATTTCCGATTCGCTGAAATGGCACGCGCCGAACCAGATGCTCCTTGGCGGTCGTTTCGCCACCAGTACGCCTGAAGCCGTGGCGTCCTGCGCGCAGTACTGCGATGTGTTGAGCTTCAACATGTACACGCTCAAGCCGCAGGACGGCTACGACTTCGCCGCGCTGACGGCGCTGGACAAACCGGTGCTGATCACCGAATTCAACTTCGGCTCGGCCGACCGAGGGCCGTTCTGGGGCGGCGTGACGCAGCTGGCCAAGGAGGAAGATCGCGGCCCGGCCTATGCCAACTTCCTCAAACAGGCGCTGAGCGAACCGTCGATTGTCGGCGTGCACTGGTTCCAGTATCTCGACCAACCGGTGACCGGGCGTTTGCTCGACGGCGAGAATGGCCATTTCGGTCTGGTCGGTGTGACCGATCTGCCGTATCAGGGATTTGTCGAGGCGGTGCGCAAAAGTAATCTGCAGGCGCTTGAGCAACTGGGCAAGGAGGCGCAGAAAACTCCGGCGGCGGAAGTTGAAGGCGGGCGCAAGGCCGAGGCTGGCAAAGCTGCGGAGGCTGCACAGGCGGGTGGGCATTCGGGGAATGGTCACTAGGTTTCCGACCGCGTTATCGTTCTTCGCGAGCAGGCTCGCTCCCACAGGGGATCTGCGCTGCTGTTGAGATCCAGTGTGGGAGCGAGCCTGCTCGCGAAGGAAGCAACACAAATTGCCGAGCAACCGTCTGGCCCGCGCCTGTTCCCAAATCCCTCAAGGGCTGGAACAATGCGGGCCACTTTGTAGAGCGTTTTCGCGGGGGAGTTGCGGGTGCAGATTCAGGGACATTACGAGCTTCAATTCGAAGCGGTGCGCGAGGCTTTCGCCGCACTGTTCGACGATCCCCAGGAACGCGGCGCAGCCCTGTGCATCAAGGTCGGTGGAGAAACCGTCCTCGACCTCTGGTCCGGTACTGCCGACAAGGACGGCGCCGAGGCTTGGCACAGCGACACCATCGCCAACCTGTTCTCCTGCACCAAGACCTTCACCGCCGTTACCGCGCTGCAACTGGTGGCCGAAGGCAAGTTGCAACTCGACGCCCCGGTTGCCCGCTACTGGCCGGAATTCGCCGCCGCCGGCAAAGAATCCGTCACCCTGCGCCAATTGCTTTGCCATCAGGCCGGCCTGCCGGCGCTGCGCGAACTACTCGCGCCTGAAGCGCTTTACGACTGGCAAACCATGGTCGACGCCCTCGCGGCCGAAGCGCCATGGTGGACTCCGGGCACCGGTCACGGTTATGCCGCGATCACCTACGGCTGGCTGGTCGGCGAATTGCTGCGCCGCGCCGACGGTCGTGGGCCGGGCGAGTCGATCGTCGCTCGGGTCGCCAAACCGTTGGGCCTGGATTTCCACGTGGGCCTGGCCGACGAAGAGTTTCATCGCGTGGCGCACATTGCCCGTGGCAAGGGCAACGCCGGCGACGCTGCGGCGCAGCGCCTGCTGCAAGTGACCATGCGCGAACCGACTGCCATGACCACCCGCGCCTTCACCAATCCGCCGTCAGTGCTGACCAGCACCAACAAGCCGGAATGGCGCCGCATGCAGCAGCCTGCGGCTAACGGCCACGGCAATGCGCGCAGCCTCGCCGGGTTTTACGCCGGCCTGCTCGACGGCAGCCTGCTCGAGAGCGAGATGGTCGAAGAGCTGACCCGTGAGCACAGTCTTGGCGATGACAAGACCTTGCTCACCCGCACCCGTTTCGGCCTCGGCTGCATGCTCGATCAACCGGACGTGCCCAACGCCACCTACGGCCTCGGCCCGCGCGCGTTCGGCCATCCCGGGGCGGGCGGTTCGATCGGTTTTGCTGATCCTGAGCACGATGTGGCTTTCGGTTTCGTGACAAATACCCTGGGGCCTTACGTTTTGATGGATCCGCGCGCGCAAAAGCTGGCGCGGGTGCTTGCCACTTGTCTGTAAAGCTTCAACAGAGGTTCCAGGGTCGGAACCTCGAAGGGATTTTCGTTTCAAAACGGCTGTTTATCCGGGCGAAAGTGCTCTGATTTTTCATTACTTCATTTTGTGGATTTTCAATGTCATCTAAAAAGACCCTCGCCCTGGCCCTGTGTGTAGCGATCACCGGTTGCGCACAGACTCCGAAAAACGATGCAGATGGCGGCAGTTGGTGGCCATTCGGTTCTTCCGACAAAGTCGCGGCCAAAGATTCGACTTCGGCTCCAGCTCCTTTGAAACCTGCGGCGACCGCGCCAGTGGCCAAGGCTGAGAGCAGCAACCCGTGGTACTGGCCGTTCGGTTCCAGCGATGAAGCGGTCAAGGCTGATCTGAAAGCCGAGGTCAAACCTGAAGCCAAACCGGTCGAGGTGGCCAAAGCCGAGGCGCAGTCCAATGGCAAATGGTGGTGGCCGTTCGGCGGCAAGGACCAGCCAACCGCCAAAGCCGTGCCGATGCCGGATCCGAAGGTGACTCAGGCCTGGCTGGATGACTACGAGCCGCGTCTGCGTGAAGCGGTGAAGGACAGCAATCTGCAACTCGAGCGTCGCGACAATGTGCTGGTAGTGACGGCGCCGGTCGAAGGCTCGTTCAATCCAGACCGCCCGGCGATGCTGCTGCCGGTCACCCTTGGCCCGTTCACTCGCGTAGCGAAAATCCTTGAAGCCGACCCGAAAACCGCAGTGCTGGTGCTCGGTCACAGCGATACCAGCGGTGCTGCGCCGGCCAACGTCAAACTGAGCCAGGAGCGTGCGCAATCGGTGGCGGCGATCTTCCGCCTCAGCGGCTTGCAACGTGATCGCCTGATGCTGCGCGGCATGGGTTCCGAAGCGCCGCGTGCGGCCAACGACAGCGTTGAAGGCCGTGCCTTGAACCGTCGCGTCGAACTGCTGGTGACTCCGCAGAACACCATGGTTGCGCTGCTGAGCAAATACAACATGCCAGCACCGAAGCCTGTAACGATGGTCGCTGCGCAAGACGTCAAGCCAGTTGCCAAACCGGTTACCCCGGCGCCTGCGGCGAAAAAAGCCGCTGTGCCGGCGGCGAAAAAGGCGCCAGCCAAGAAAACCGCCGCCAAGGCTCCTGCGAAGAAGGCACCGGCCAAGGCTCCAGCGAAAAAAACTGCACCAGCCAAAGCCGCCGCGACCGACAAGAAAGTCGCCGCAGCCGACGCCGCCAAGAAGTGATCCGCTAACGAAAAGGAATCCGCCATGACCCAGGCTCTGGCCGATATGCGTCGCGACTACACCCGTGACGGTTTGACCGAGGCGCAAGCCCCGGCCGAGCCGTTTGCGCTGTTTCACCAGTGGTTCGCCGATGCGGTGAAAACCGAGCAGGCGCCGGTAGAAGCCAATGCCATGACCCTGGCCACGGTTGATGCCGACGGTCGTCCGCATTGCCGCATTTTGTTGCTCAAGGGCCTGGACGAGCAGGGCTTCACCTTCTTCACCAACTACGACAGCGCCAAGGGCCAGCATCTGGCGGCCAACCCGTTTGCCGCCATGACCTTCTTCTGGCCAACCCTGGAGCGCCAGGTGCGCATCGAGGGGCGGGTGGTCAAGGTCACGGCGCAAGAGTCCGACGCGTATTATCAGGTGCGTCCGCTGGGCAGCCGCCTCGGCGCTTGGGCCTCGCCGCAGAGCCGAGTCATCAACGGTCGTGGTGAGCTGGAGGATTTGCTCAAGGCCACCGAGCAACGCTTCAGCGACAGCCAGCCGCACTGCCCGGAACATTGGGGTGGTTACCGCTTGTTGCCCGAGCGCATCGAATTCTGGCAGGGCCGTCCGAGCCGCCTGCACGATCGCCTCAACTACCGCCTCCAGGGCACCGAGTGGATTCTGGAACGACTGGCACCCTGAGCAGTCTACCGAGCGAGATAAACGCGGATGGCGCAGGATCGCTGATTTGACGCTACCTTGAGTGGACGCTCGCGGGCATCTGTACCAGGCCTGAATGGAAGCCAATTTTATCCGGATGGTGTCGTGACAGGCGCCAGGCCACGGGGTTTAATGAACACATGTTCTTTTGGAGTTGATGCTATGCGTAAGTCTGTTCTGCTGGTTGCTTCTTTTTCGACGATGGCGATGTTGCTGACCGGCTGCCAATCGAGCCTCACCGGCGACTCCTACTCCCGTGACGAAGCGCGTCGTGTGCAGACGATTCGCATGGGCACCATCGAATCCCTGCGCCCGGTAAAAATCGAAGGCACCAAGACCCCGATCGGCGGCGCAGCAGGCGCAGTGGTCGGCGGCGTCGGCGGCAGTGCTATCGGCGGCGGCAAGGGCAGCATCGTTGCTGCGGTCATCGGCGCAGTGGCCGGCGGCCTGCTTGGCTCGGCCACCGAAGAAGGCCTGACCCGCACCCAAGGCGTGGAAATCACTGTCCGCGAAGACGACGGCAGCATGCGCGCCTATGTGCAGCAGGTTCAGGAGAATGAAGTATTCCGCGTTGGCGAGCGGGTACGGATCTCCACCGTTGGCGGAACCAGCCGCGTTTCGCACTAAGCGGGAAGCTGGGTAAAAGAAAACCCCGATCAGGTGACTGGTCGGGGTTTTTCTTTGTTTGTGAATTGCTCATTCAGTATGTGGAGCAGGTGCCCATGAAGTATTCGAGGCCCTTTGGAAAACTGACGTTGAGCAGGGTTTCCAATGCGGTTACCTGATCCTGAGTCAACAACAGCTCGCCGGGTTCCACCTCATCCAAGGGCTTGGATTCAATGAGCTGGGCCACTTTTTCATGCATCTCGCTGCCTGTGATATCCAGCTCGAATTGCAAGGAGTCATCTTGGACTTCGTCAGGGAAGAATCCGGTAATCGAAAGAAAGCGCATGAAGAACTCATCCCGGTTATTTAACTGTAATCAAACGAAATCTGGTAGTCGCAGGTATTCAGAGTGATTTGATGTTGAAAGTACGGCTGAATGCTAGCTACCCACTTTTCGATGACGTTGAAGCCGCCATTATTGATGCTGCCTTCTACCGGAATACTCAGAGCCTTCAAAACTGATTCATCGTCCCCCAGATCTTTTGACGATTCCTCGCCCTGAATTTCTAGGGTTGCTGTGTCGTACCACTCCAGCCTCAATACCAGACCCATTTCTTCCTCGCAGATACTTTGATGTTGCTTTTATTTTTTGTTCTTCACATTGCTCGCTTACGGCTAATCGGGGCCGTTACATGTCAGTTGAAAGTAATAGCGTGAATCTGCGATTGATATCTGCATCAGTTTTTCAAAGGCTTGAACTTGATTCTGATTCAAATCGTAGCCTTCCCACCCTTGCTGCTTGGTCGTCCAACCCATAATCGACTTAATGTGCTCCGCATACTCTTTGGGTATTTCGGTTACCGATACTTGGTAATCAGTCTGCTTATCAAAAGCTTCTATCAAAAATCTCAAGGCTCAACGCTCCGTTTTTTTCCTTTCTTCGAGTTTTTATTCTTTTTTTTGTAGACGTGGGCTCACCAGTCGCTGGATCGAATTCCCCGATGTGGTTTCCCCGAGGATCATATTTTTCAATCGTTCCGTGCATGGAGTCCCATTCAAGAATATGCCCTTTGGCGGTTTTCCATCTTTTGCGTTTTGAACCACCGCCTTGGACTACTGTTTTACGGCCGACGATTCTGGCATCGGGAAAAGCTGGCAGTATGTCAGGCGGCGGATGATATTCGTGATCACCAGCGCGAGTACTGATAACGATGTAGACCGGTTTAATACTAGATCCGGCCGGAAACACCAAAATAAAGTCTTTGTACTCCGGCGGATAAACCGGATTCACCAATATTCCGTCCGCCGCCTTCGTCGGTGGATACACCCAGATATGCGGTGTCTGCGGTGCGGCCTCCAGCGCTGGAATGCCTAGAATGTCCGAGCCATCCACCGCCGGGGTCCAGAGCAGTTCGACGCCTTCACCGAGATCCGCAACGAACCGGTCGCCGCGCGCAGTGAATTGCACGACATCAACCATTTCCCAATCGCGGTTCTTACCGGTGTAGAAACCGTAACCCTTGAGGCTGCCATCGGCCTGTTGCTCGACGCGCAGGCGTACGCGGGTTCGAGCTTGTTTGAGTGTGTTCAGTTGCTCGTCGGTATAGAGCGCGCTGTCGCCCAGGCTTGACGGCATCAGCAGCGCAACGAGGCCCACCAAAGACGCAGCGGCTGCGCTTGATGCGAGCGCTGGCAGCGCTTCAAAAGCCGAACCTGCCAGGGCCAGACTGCCGAACCCGACCGGGATGACGTTGGCGCTGATTTTCTTGAAAGGAATGCCGCCGCTCGCGTCGGCTTCGCGCGCGCCGAGCAGAATCAGCTCGCCGTAATCCTTCAGGCTGTCGGTCGGCACCATGCCGGAAGGATTGCTGTAATCGATAATCGCATCCGGCAGCTTGCAGGACTTGGCGAATACACAGCCGGCACGCACGGCTTCAGGTTTGTTCGCAGCCACTTCACGGCTGCGCTCGAAAGCCTCCTGCCGCGCCAGCATCGCGTCGTAAGCGTTTTGCCCGGCTTCGCGCTCGGCCAGTTCTGCCGCCGTCATATACCGCCAGGTAACGTGATGTCCGTCGCCCTGCGGTGGGTTTTGCACCCGGGGAATGTCCTTGTTCCGCGCCACTGATCGTCCCTTCGTTCATCATCGACAGCCCCTCGAGAAGGGGCCGCACGACGTTATCGAAGCGGGGAAAGTGTGGCTGTAGGACGGGTCGCTAATGACGTGGGGATTGTTCTCTGCGTAACTGTAAGGCGAGGAATCTGTGGCGAGGGGCAAGCTCCCTCGCCACAGGGGTTATTGCAGTTGTGAATTCTTGCGACTCGCCGCCGCCGTCACCGCATAACCAATCACCGCCGCGAGGATCGAGCCGGTGAGGATGCCCATGCGATCCATGCCGGCGTAATCACTCACGCCCGGTTCGAAGGCCAGCGAGCCGACGAACAGGCTCATGGTGAAGCCTATGCCGCAGAGGATCGCGACGCCGAGGACCTGGCCCCAGTTGGCGCCTTGGGGCAGGGCGGCGATGCCGATCTTGACCGCCAGCCAGGTCAGGCCGAACACGCCGACGGTCTTGCCCAGCAGCAGGCCGATGGCGATGCCCATCGGTACGTCGTGGGTGAAGCTTTCGACGGTGACGCCGCTCAGCGACAGGCCAGCGTTGGCGAAGGCGAACAGCGGCAGGATGCCGTAGGCGACCCACGGGTGCAGCGCGTGTTCGAGGGTCAGCAGCGGCGACGATTCAGCGTTTTTCGTGCGCAGGGGAATGCAGAACGCCAGGGTCACGCCGGCCAGCGTCGCGTGGACACCGCTCTTGAGTACGCAGACCCAGAGGATCAGGCCGATGATCATGTACGGCCCGAGCTTGACCACGCCGAGCCGGTTCATCGCCACCAGCGCGGCAATGCACGCAGCCGCCAGGCCAAGGGACAGGGTCGAGAGTTCGCCGGAATAGAAGATTGCGATGATGACGATGGCGCCGAGGTCGTCGATGATCGCTAGGGTCATCAGGAACAGTTTCAGCGACACCGGCACGCGTTTGCCAAGCAGGGCCAATACGCCGAGGGCGAAGGCGATGTCGGTGGCGGTCGGAATGGCCCAGCCACTCAGGGCGGCGGGGTTGTCGCGATTGAGGAACCAGTAGATCAGCGCCGGCACCAGCATGCCGCCGATCGCCGCTGCGCCGGGCAGGACGATTTGCGAAGGCTTGGACAATTGGCCGTCGAGCACTTCGCGTTTGACTTCCAGACCGATCAGCAGGAAGAACATCGCCATCAGGCCGTCGTTGATCCACAGCAGCAGGGGTTTGGCGATTTTCAACGCACCGATCTGCGCCACCACAGGAGTGTCGAGCAGGCCGGTGTACAGCCACGACAGCGGTGAGTTGTTGATGATCAGCGCGAGAACGGCTGCGGCGATCAATAGCAGACCGCTGGCGGCTTCCAACTGAAAGAAACGCGTGAAAGTGCTACGCAGAGGCAAGGTCGCTCTCCATCGAATCAAGAAAAAGGTGAAACACCCTAACCCGTACCGTTAGTTGTTAAAACAAAAGTTATATTCTTTTTTGTTATATGTCGTTACAGGCTGTCTGGTACGGGCAGCACTGAGCCTAGCAGTTGCCTGACACATTGAGACTCAGCTGTATCTTTGCCGCCTGCGGGATTTTTCCTAAGCTTGCGGCAGACCTTTTTCAGAAGACCGATCTTCTGGCTGATTCAACGAGAACCGAAACCATGAGCGACAACCGACAGTGGGCACGCGAAGCCATCCGCATCATCGAGGCGGACTTCCAGCGCAGCGCCGACACCCACCTGATCCCTTTGCCGCTGCCCGGTTTTGCCGGCATCGAGTTGTATTTCAAGGACGAATCCAGCCACCCCACCGGCAGCCTCAAGCATCGCCTGGCCCGGTCGCTGTTCCTTTACGCGCTGTGTAACGGCTGGCTGAAACCCGGCGCGCCAGTGATCGAGGCATCCAGCGGCTCGACGGCGATCTCCGAAGCGTATTTCGCGCGCATGCTCGGTTTGCCGTTTATCGCGGTGATGCCGGCGACCACTTCGAAAGAGAAGATTGCCCAGATTGCCTTCTATGGCGGGCAGAGCCATCTGGTGCAGGATCCGACGCAGATCTACGCCGAATCCGAGCGCCTGGCCCGCGAGCATGGCGGTCACTTCATCGATCAGTTCACCTACGCCGAACGTGCCACCGACTGGCGAGCGAACAACAACATCGCCGAGTCGATCTTCCAGCAGATGCGCTACGAAAAACACCCTGAACCGACCTGGCTGATCTCCAGCCCCGGCACCGGCGGCACCACCGCGACCCTCGGCCGTTACGTGCGCTATCGCCAGCACTGCACCCGCGTGTTGTGTGCCGATGCCGAGCGTTCGGTGTTCTTCGATTTTTATCAGACGGGAGATGCCAGCCTGCGTCTGGATTGCGGTTCACGCATCGAAGGCATTGGCCGGCCTCGGGTGGAAGCGTCGTTCCTGCCCAAGGTGATCGATGCGATGGTCAAGGTGCCGGACGCCCTGTCCCTGGCGGCCATGCATTATCTGGCGCAGCGTTTGGGGCGGCATGTCGGCGGGTCGAGCGGGACCAATCTGATCGGTGCGCTGATGGCGGCGCAGCAGATGAAAGCGGCGGGGCAGTCGGGGTCGATCGTGGCGATCCTGTGCGATGGCGGCGAGCGTTATGCCGACACGTATTACGATCAGGCGTGGCTGAAAGCGCAAGGGTATGAACTGGGTGATTTGATTGCAGCGGTGGCGGCAAGTGCCGAGCGCGGGGAGGCGCTGCCGACCTCGGTGCTGCGCGCGAATATCTAAAGCCAAATGCAGAAACCACTGTGGGAGCGAGCCTGCTCGCGAAGGCGGAGTCACATTCAACAACTTCATTGAGTGACAGACCGCTTTCGCGAGCAGGCTCGCTCCCACAGGGTTTTGCGTTGTTGCGAACTTAGCGGATCAGGCGTCGAGGCCGAGAATATCGCGAGCCACTGCCTCGGCAATGCGAATCCCGTCAACACCCGCCGAGAGAATTCCGCCGGCATAGCCCGCGCCTTCACCGGCCGGGAACAGGCCTTTGACGTTCATGCTCTGCAGCGACTCGTTGCGGGTGATGCGCAGCGGCGATGAAGTGCGTGTCTCGATTCCGGTCAGCACAGCGTCGTGCAGGGAATAACCGCGAATCTGCTTCTCGAACGCCGGCAAGGCTTCACGGATCGCCTCAATGGCAAAGTCCGGCAGCGCCAAGGCCAGATCGCCCAGCGCCACGCCTGGCTTGTACGACGGCTCGACTTCGCCCAGTTCGGTCGATGGAATGTCGTTGATGAAGTCGCCAACCAGTTGCGCCGGGGCCTTGTAGTCACTGCCGCCAAGGATGAACGCGTGGGATTCCAGGCGCTCCTGCAACTCGATACCGGCGAGCGGGCCGCCCGGATAATCGACTTCCGGGGTGATGCCGACGACGATGCCGGAGTTGGCATTGCGCTCGTTACGCGAGTACTGGCTCATGCCGTTGGTGACCACGCGATTGGGCTCGGACGTTGCCGCGACCACGGTGCCGCCCGGGCACATGCAGAAGCTGTACACCGAACGCCCGTTCTTGGCGTGGTGCACCAGTTTGTAATCGGCAGCACCGAGTTTCGGGTGGCCGGCGTATTTGCCCAGGCGCGCGCGGTCGATCAGCGACTGCGGGTGCTCGATGCGGAAACCCACCGAGAACGGCTTGGCTTCCATGAACACGCCACGGCTGTGGAGCATGCGGAAGGTGTCGCGGGCGCTGTGGCCGAGGGCCAGAACCACATGCTTCGAATGCAGGGTTTCGCCGCTGGCCAGTTGTACTCCGACCAGTTGGCCGTCTTCGATCAGCACGTCGCTGACGCGCTCCCCGAAGCGCACTTCACCGCCCAGTTCGCGGATCTGCTCGCGCATGTTTTCGACCATACCGGTGAGGCGGAACGTACCGATGTGCGGCTTGCTGACGTAGAGAATTTCTTCCGGCGCGCCGGCCTTGACGAACTCGTGCAGGACTTTGCGGCCGAGGAATTTCGGGTCCTTGATCTGGCTGTACAGCTTGCCGTCGGAGAACGTGCCCGCGCCGCCTTCGCCAAACTGTACGTTGGACTCGGGATTGAGCACGCTTTTGCGCCACAGGCCCCAGGTGTCCTTGGTGCGTTGACGGACTTCGGTGCCGCGCTCGAGAATGATCGGTTTGAAGCCCATCTGCGCCAGCAGCAGGCCGGCGAAGATGCCGCACGGGCCGAAACCGACGACGATCGGTCGCTGGCCGAGATCGCTCGGTGCCTGGCCGACGAATTTGTAGCTGACATCCGGCGCCACGTTGACGTTACGGTCGTCGGCGAACTTGCCCAACACTCTGGCCTCGTCGCGTACGTTGAGGTCGATGGTGTAGATGAAGCACAGCTCGGAGGACTTTTTGCGCGCGTCATAGCTGCGCTTGAACAAGGTGAAATCGAGCAGATCATCGCTGGCGATGCCCAGGCGTTGCACGATGGCGACGCGCAGGTCTTCTTCGGGATGGTCGATTGGCAGCTTGAGTTCAGTGATTCGTAACATGGCGGGGATCCGGATTCGCGGGGCGCACAACTGCGCCAGGGCGTTTGAAGGCGGCGATTATAAGCCGCCGCGAGCGGATCCGTGGGGGAAAAACGATCAGTCGTTACGCGCGCCGCCGAAATAGCCGCAGCCGCGCTGCACCTGACCGTCGATACGCAACTCGGCGCTCATGTGCTGCACGCTGCCGGTGCTGCTGTCGACGCAGCGCTGTGGCGCGACCCACAATTCGATGCGCTGGTTGTTGGCTTCGCTGCTGAGATTGAAGCGGCCGTCGCCCAGTTGCTCTTCCACATACGGCACGGCCAGCGGCGGCTGGCCGTCGCGCTCGATGACCATGCCTTTGCCGCTGACCTTGACGTTCCATTCCGGGCCATGACCGGCGGCGCGCAGGATCAGCAGTTTGAAATTCGGGTCGTCGCAGGCCGTGCCCGAGCGCTCGACGCGATACAACTGGCCGAGGTCGAGGCGGTCGCCGGAGACCTTGCCGCGCACATCGGCAAACAGCTTGCCCTGCTCGTCGGCGAGGGTGGCGGCTTCTTGCAGAACGCTGGTGCCGCCGATGTCGTTGACCACCAGTTGCCGCTGATCCTGGCACGGCTGGAACACCAGTTTGCCGTCGGCGGCGGTCAGTTGCCCCTGCATTCGCGTCTGCCCGGCATGAGACACACTTTCACGCTGGCCGTCGAACAACTGGCAGGCGGCAAACAACGGCAGCAGGGCAACGAGGACGATCGAACGGGCAACACGCATCTTTGGCTCTCCAGACAAGTGCTGCCACGTTACGCAGCCTGACCGTTCATCACAAGGGCCTTAACCCACGTGAAACGTCTGCCCTGTTTGCAGGCCTTCGACACTTTTCGCGTAAGCCAATGCCACTTCCGCTGCAGGAACCGGCTTGAAGCCACGGAAGTAGGGCGCGTATTTGCCCAGGGCTTCCGTCAGCACGGTCGGGCTCACCGAGTTCACCCGCACGCCACGCGGCAGTTCGATGGCGGCGGCGCGGACGAAGCTGTCGAGGGCGCCGTTGACCAGCGCTGCCGAGGCGCCGCTGCGAATCGGGTCGTGGCTGAGCACGCCGGTGGTAAAGGTGAACGAGGCGCCGTCATTGGCGTACTCGCGGCCGATCAGCAGCAGGTTGACCTGGCCCATCAGCTTGTCTTTCAGGCCGAGGGCGAAGCTGTCCCCAGTCATCTCGTCGAGCGCTGCAAAAGTCACGTTGCCCGCCGCGCAGATCAGCGCATCGAACTTGCCGGTCTGTTCGAACAGCTTGCGGATCGACGCGCTGTCGCTGATATCCACCTGCAAGTCACCGCTGTTGCGACCGATACGAATGACCTCGTGGCGTTGCGACAACTCTTTGTCCACCGCCGAACCGATGGTGCCGCCTGCGCCTATCAACAGAATTTTCATCGAGCTGTACCTCATGTGTGTGAATGAGGTTTCAGTCTAAAGTGGTTTTTTCTCCGGATAAGCGCACTAATAGGCAACCTTTGGTTTTCAAATGGAAACAATCCATGAGCGAAATGGATGACCTTGCCGCGTTTGCCGTGCTGATCGAAGCCGGCAGTTTTACCCTGGCCGCGCAGCAGTTGGGCTGCAGCAAGGGCCAACTCTCCAAGCGCATCAGCCAGCTCGAAGCGCAATTCAGTGTGGTGCTGCTGCAACGCACGACCCGACGCTTGAGCCTGACGGCGGCGGGGGCGGCGCTGCTGCCGCAGGCTCAGGCGCTGGTGGTTCAGGTCGAACGCGCGCGGCAGGCGTTGGCGCGGTTGAAGGACGACATGGCCGGCCCCGTGCGCATGACGGTTCCGGTGTCGCTCGGCGAGACCTTCTTCGATGGCTTGCTGCTGGAGTTTTCCGGGCAATACCCCGAGGTGCAAATCGAGCTGGAGCTGAACAACAGTTATCGCGATCTGTCGCGCGATGGCTTTGATCTGGCGATTCGCGCCGAAGTGGCCAATGACGATCGGCTGGTGGCCAAGCCGCTGTTGGCGTGGCACGAAATGACCTGCGCCAGCCCGGCCTACCTCGAGCGCTTCGGCGAGCCGGCGACGCCCCATGCCTTGGCCGAGCATCGTTGCCTGCTCAACAGCCATTACAGCGGCCGCGAAGAATGGCTGTATCACCAGCAGCACGAGTTGTTGCGGGTGCGGGTTTCGGGTCCGTTTGCCAGCAATCACTACAGCCTGTTGAAGAAAGCAGCGCTGTCCGGCGCCGGCATCGCCCGTTTGCCGTCGTATCTGCTGCAAGCGGAACTGGCGGACGGCCGCTTGCGCTGGTTGCTGCGCGATTACCAGACCCGACGCATGCCGATGTATCTGGTGCACCCGTATCAGGGTGGATTGCCCAAGCGCACGCAGGTGTTGGCGGATTATCTGATGGGCTGGTTCAAGCGCAGTGGCGAGGCGCTGGATCGACTGCAGCGCTGATGTGATTTCCCTGTGGGAGCGAGCCTGCTCGCGAATGCGTCAGTTCAGTCGATACCGATGTTGAATGACACACCGCTTTCGCGAGCAGGCTCGCTCCCACGGGGGTGATTATTTGGCGAAACGGCGCGCGATCATCTGATCGATCGACAACCTGCCCGGCCCGGTCGCCATCAGGTACAGCAACACCGCCGCCCAGGTGCCGTGGGTGGGGTAGGCATCCGGGTAGACGAACAATTGAATGGTCAGGGTCATGCCAAGCAATGCCAGCGCTGAAAACCGTGTGGCAAGACCGAGCAGAATCAACAGCGGAAACACATGCTCGGCAAAAGCCGCCAGATGCGCGGCAGTTTCCGGCGAGAGCAGCGGCACGTCGTACTCGCTCTGAAACAGCGGAATCGTCGAGTCGGCCAAGCGTGGCCAGCCCAGTTCAAAGGTGCCGTCAATCAAATCCACGGCCAGTCCTTCGACCTTGGTTTGCCCGGATTTCCAGAACACCGCAGCGATGGAAAAACGCGCGATGAGGGCGATCAGGCTGTGCGGGATTTTTTCCAACAGCGCAATGACGCGCAAGACCAAAGCGTTCATGGCAACTCCTTGTAATTCAGACGGGTAATCGCGTTGTGCGCAATCAGTAAGGCGAGGGTTTGGGCGAGATCGAACGGCGGGCTGTTTTCTGCCGCCGCGAGCAGTGGCGAGCCCTGGAGCAGATGACCAATGAACACGCTCGCACCCGGTTCAAGAGCGAACACCTCAACGTCGAGACCATTGCGCAGCACCAGGGCGTGCTGGCCTTGATTCAGGCCAATGCCCGCCAGAGTTGGCTCCTGCTGATGCGCGGCCCAGATCGCCACGACCGCAAAAGCAGAGTCGAGCAGGTGCAGCGAGGGATGCAGTTCGAAACACAGTTCAGTCAGCGACTGCGGATCGGCCAGCGCGGCACTGACTTGTTCGGGCCGGATCGGCTGCGCATCAGCGGCGTGGTAGGCAACAGTACGCAAGTGCTCCAGTCGCGCGACGTCAGCGACATAAGGCACGCCGGCAATGGGTTCGAATTGTGCGATGAAGTCGGCAAAGTGCTCGCCATAGCGGCTCATCAACGGACTGTGTGGCGGCTGACTCTGGACGAAAATCGCCGCCATGGCGCGAAAGAACTCCTCGCCGACCAATTGCAGCACCACCGGATAGCTGTCGGCCAGGGCATTGATCAGCGAGCTTTGCACGTTGTTGCGATAGACCGCGAAACGCCGCGACGGATCGGCGCCGTTGCGGCTGCACAGGCCCTTGGGACACGGCAGTTGCGCATTGAGCAGGGCGGCGGCGAAATCCGCTTGCGTGCTCATGCCGCACGCTCCGCGTGGCGCAACAGCGTCTCGGCTTGCTGCGCTTCGGCGAGCAAAACGTCGAAGGCCGGCACCTGATTGTCACGTTCGATCAGCGTCGCCACCGGGCCGATACGGCGCAGCACTTGCCGGTACAGATCCCAAACGGCCTGATCAACCGGCGCGCCGTGATCGTCGATCAGCAAGCGATCGCCGAGGTTGTCGCAATCTTCAGCGAAGCCGGCCAGATGAATCTCGCCGACCGCGTGCAGCGGTAACGCATCAAGGTAGGCCAAAGTTTCGCGCTGATGATTGATGCACGACACGTAGACATTATTGACGTCGAGCAACAAGCCGCAGCCGCTGCGGCGGATTACTTCGGCGATGAACTCGGCCTCGTCGATCGTCGAGTGCTCAAACCCCAGATAGGTCGCCGGGTTCTCCAGCAGCATCGGTCGTTTCAGAGTGTTCTGCACCTGGTCGATGTGCGCACAGACGCGGTTCAGCGTCGGCGTGTCGTAAGCCAGTGGCAGCAGGTCATTGAGGAACACCGGGCCGTGGCTCGACCATGCCAGATGTTCGGAAAAGGCTTGCGGTTGATAGTGCTCGATCAGCTCGGCGAGGCGTTTGAGGTGCTGGCTGTCCAGCGGGCCTTCGCCACCGATCGACAGGCCCACGCCGTGCAATGACAGCGGGTACTGCTCGCGGATCAGACCGAGAAAATGATGAAACGGGCCGCCGGCCACCATGTAGTTTTCGGCGTGGACTTCGAAGAAACCGAGGTCCGGAACGGAGCCGAGCACTTCGAGGAAGTGCCCGGTCTTGAGCCCCAGCCCGGCGCGGGCAGGAAGCTCGGTGCGAGCTGCCTGAGTGCGCGGCAGGGACGGTTCGTGATGGCTGAACATGGGCGTCACTCAGGCAGGCCGTGGATCAGGACTTGGCTTTGAAGGTTTCGAGCTGACCGAAACCGGTCGGCGAGGTTTTGCTTTCGGTGGTGGCGCAGGTGCCTTTCGGAACGAGCTTCCAGGCGTTGGCCTGATAGTCCATTTTCGCCGTGCCGGCGCAGGTAGTACCGGCACCTGCGGCGCAATCGTTCTTGCCCTTCATGGCCACGCCGAAGCATTTTTCCATGTTGGCATCGGCGGCCTGGGCGGTGGAGACAGTGGCGATGCTCAGAGCGGAACCGAGGGCCAGAACCAGGGCGGTAGCGGACAGGGTACGGGTAGTCGCAGTCATGATGTTTCTCCAGGTTTTATCAGGGTTTCTGCAAGCGGTTTGCGCTTGCTTGTCCCTCTAGAGAACGGGTGCGGGGATGCGTTACAGGTGGGGCGAGAAATTTATGAAAAATTTCGGATTCAGCTGTATCCCTGTGGGAGCGAGCCTGCTCGCGAAGGCGGTGTGACATTCAACATTATTGGTGCGTGATACATCGCTTTCGCGAGCAGGCTCGCTCCCACAGAGGATCGGTGTTTATCGTTTGGGCATAAAAAACGGCCCGAAGGCCGTTTTTTTGTGCAGCGATAACACTCAACCGCCGAGGTACGCCTCGCGTACTTTCGGGTCGGTCAGCAGCGCTTCACCGGTGCCTTGCATGACCACGCGGCCGTTCTCCAGAACGTAGGCGCGGTCAGCGATTTTCAGTGCCTGGTTGGCGTTCTGCTCGACCAGGAACACCGTCACACCGTCCTTGCGCAGCTGTTCGATGATGTCGAAGATCTGCTGGATGATGATCGGCGCCAGACCCAGCGACGGCTCGTCGAGCAGCAGCAGCTTGGGCTTGCTCATCAGCGCGCGGCCGATAGCGAGCATTTGCTGTTCGCCGCCGGACATGGTGCCGCCGCGCTGGTTGAAGCGCTCTTTCAGGCGTGGGAAAAGTCCGAGGACCTTGTCCATCTGTTCCTGATAGTCGCCCTTGTCGGTGAAAAATCCGCCCATCGACAGGTTTTCTTCAACGGTCAGACGGGCAAACACTCGACGACCTTCCGGGACCACGGCGATGCTCTTGCGCATGATCTGCGACGAGTCCTGGCCGACCAGTTCCTCACCCATGTAGCGGATGCTGCCGCTGTGCGCCTGCGGCGAACCGCAGAGTGTCATCAGCAGCGTGGATTTGCCGGCACCGTTGGCGCCGATCAGCGTCACGATCTCGCCCTGACGGACTTCGACGTTGACGCTGTGCAGGGCCTGGATCTTGCCGTAGAAGGTGGAAACGTTTTCGAACTGCAGCATTTACGCTTCCCCCAGGTAGGCTTTGATCACTTCAGGATTGTCGCGGATCTGTTCCGGCGTGCCGTCGGCCAACGGTGTGCCCTGGTTGATCACGACGATGTGGTCGGAAATGCTCATGACCAGCTTCATGTCGTGTTCGATCAGCAGCACGGTGACGTTGTGCTCTTCGCGCAACACACCGATCAGCGCCTTGAGGTCTTCGGTTTCCTTCGGGTTCAGGCCAGCGGCCGGTTCGTCGAGCATGAGGATCCGCGGACGGGTCATCATGCAGCGGGCGATTTCCAGACGCCGTTGCTGACCGTAGGCCAGGGTGCCGGCGGTACGGTTGGCGAACTCTTTGAGGTTGACCTTTTCCAGCCAGTACTCGGCAAATTCCATGGCCTCGCGCTCGCTTTTGCGGAACGCCGGGGTCTTGAACAGGCCGGACAGGAAGTTGGTGTTCAAGTGACGGTGCTGGGCGATCAACAGGTTCTCGACCGCAGTCATGTCCTTGAACAAACGCACGTTCTGGAAGGTCCGCACCACGCCTTTGAGGGCGATCTTGTGGCCCGGCAGGCCCTGGATCGGCTCGCCGTCGAGCAGGATGCTGCCGCCGGTAGGCTGATAGAAGCCGGTCAGGCAGTTGAACACGGTGGTCTTGCCGGCGCCGTTCGGGCCGATCAGGGCAACCACCTGTTTTTCCTTGACGGTCAGCGCCACGCCGTTGACCGCGAGCAAGCCGCCGAAGCGCATGCTCAGATTTTCGACTTTAAGGATCTCGCGGCTCATTTGCGCAACTCCATGTGTGGGCGTTGCATCGGCAGCAGACCTTGTGGACGCCAGATCATCATCAGCACCATCAGCGCACCGAACATCAACATGCGGTATTCGCTGAACTCACGCATCATTTCCGGCAACAGGATCATCACGATCGCCGCCAGAATCACACCCAGTTGCGAGCCCATGCCACCCAATACGACGATGGCGAGGATGATCGCCGACTCGATGAAGGTGAACGACTCCGGGGTCACCAGACCCTGGCGCGCGGCGAAGAAGCTGCCGGCGAAACCGGCGAACGCAGCACCCAGGGTGAACGCGGAGAGCTTGATCACGGTCGGGTTCAGGCCCAACGCGCGGCAGGCGATTTCGTCTTCACGCAGTGCTTCCCACGCACGGCCGATCGGCATGCGCAGCAGACGGTTGATCACGAACAGCGCGGCCAGTGCGAGCAACAGCGCAACCAGGTAAAGGAAGATCACCTTGTTGATCGAGTTGTATTGCAGGCCGAAATACTCGTGGAACGTCTGCAGGCCTTCGGCGGCTTTGCGCTCGAAGGTCAGGCCGAAGAACGTCGGTTTTTCGATGTTGCTGATGCCGTTCGGGCCACCGGTGATGTCGGTCAGGTTACGCAGGAACAGACGGATGATCTCGCCGAAACCCAAGGTCACGATCGCCAGATAGTCGCCGCGCAGACGCAACACCGGGAAGCCCAGCAGGAAGCCGAACGTCGCCGCCATCAGGCCGGCAATCGGCAGGCAGATCCAGAAGCTCAAGCCGTAGTAATGCGACAGCAGCGCGTAGCTGTAGGCGCCGACGGCGTAGAAACCGACGTACCCCAGATCAAGCAGACCGGCCAGACCGACAACGATGTTCAGGCCCAGGCCGAGCATCACGTAGATCAGGATCAGCGTTGCGATATCCACCGCGCCACGGGAGCCGAAGAACGGCCAGACCAGGGCGATCAGAATCAGCGCAATGATGAAATAGCGCTGGGTGGTCGGCAGGGTCAGGAAGTTGCTGGCCTTGGCCGGGATCAGCGGCATGCCCGGCGAGGAGCGCCAGGCCTTGCTGATCTGCTGGTTGAACAGCACGCGCAGGAACATCAGCACCGAGCAGATCGCGATGGTTGCGAGTACCGCAGGGCTGGTGTTGTGCACTTCCAGATTGATGCCGACGATGGTCAGTTTCAGACCCAGTACCGGGTAGGCCACCGCCCACACCAGCAAGGCACTGAACAGTGCCTGTTTAAGATTCCTAGTCATACTTTCTCAACCTCCGGACGGCCCAGAATGCCGGTCGGACGGAACAACAGCACGAGAACCAGCAGGCCGAACGCAACGACGTCCTTGTACTGGTCGCCGAAGATATCGGCACCGAACGCTTCCGCTACACCGAGCACCAGGCCGCCGAGCATTGCCCCGGGGATGCTGCCGATGCCGCCCAGTACCGCAGCGGTGAAGGCCTTGAGGCCGACGAGGAAACCGGCGTTCGGGTTGATCACGCCGTATTGCATGCTCAGCAGCACCGCAGCGACCGCCGCCAGCGCAGCACCGATGACGAAGGTCAGGGCGATGATGTTGTTGGTGTTGATGCCGAGCAGGTTGGCCATCTTGATGTCCTCGGCACAGGCGCGGCAGGCGCGGCCCAGGCGGGAACGGGAGATGAACAGGGTCAGGCCGAGCATGGCGATCAGGGTAACCACGAACACCACGATCTGCATGTAGGAAATCAGCACTTCTTGTGCACCACCCGGACCGAAGGCGAAGTTGCCCGGGATCAGGTTGGGGATAGCTTTGTCCTTGGAGTCTTGCGCCAGCAGAACGGTGTTCTGCAGGAAGATCGACATACCGATGGCAGAAATCAGCGGGATCAGACGGTTGCTGCCGCGCAGGGGGCGGTAGGCGATCCGTTCGATGCTGTAACCGTAGGAACTGGTGACGACGATGCTGGCGATGAACGCCGCGGTCATCAACAGCGGGACACTGTCGAGTCCCATCATGGTCAGCCCGGCGATAGCGATGAAGGCCACGTAGGAACCGATCATGTACACCTCGCCGTGGGCGAAGTTGATCATTCCAATGATGCCGTAGACCATCGTGTAGCCGATGGCGATCAGGGCATACATGCTGCCAACGTTGAGGCCGTTAACCAGCTGTTGGAAGAAGTGATAGAGGTCAGGCATTACAGCGCTCCTAAAAACCTGTACGCATTTCACTGGTGGAGTCATTTTCCCGCCCGGCCCCGTGGATCTCTATCCACTTCGAATCCGAGTTTTGCCAGCGAACCGCTGATGACGGTTTTGAGATTTTCAGGTGGGTCGACTGGCGGATCACGCCAGCGCGGCCCATACATTCGCAAAACAAAGCCCACGGCACGCCGTGGGCTTTATTGGCAGTCAGTCGGGCAAGGCCTTACTGAGGCGAAACTTCGGTTTTAGGTTTGCCGTTGTGCCACTCGTACACGACAAATTTGAAGTCCTTCAGGTCGCCCTTGTCGTCGAAGCTCAGGTCGCCGGTCGGGGTCTTGAACGAACCGGCGTGGATGGCTTCAGCCACTTTGGTCGCGTCTTCGGACTTGGCCGCCTTGATGCCTTCGGCAATCACGGTCACCGCCGAGTAGGACGGGAACACGAACGGACCGCTCGGATCTTCCTTCTTGGCTTTGAAAGCGTCAGCCAGGGCAACGTTGGCCGGATCCTGGTCGAAGGATTTCGGCAGGGTCACCAGCAGGCCTTCGGACGCATCCTTGGCGATCTGGGTGATCGAGTCGTTACCCACGCCTTCCGGACCCATGAAGCGGGCTTTCAGGCCTTTTTCCTGAGCCTGGCGCAGGATCAGGCCCAGCTCCGGGTGGTAGCCGCCGTAGTAGACGAAGTCGACGCCGGCTTGCTTGAGCTTGGCGATGATGGCGGAGAAGTCCTTGTCGCCGGCGTTGACGCCTTCGAAGACGGCAACCTTGGTGCCTTTCTTCTCGAGGGTCGATTTCACGGCGGTGGCGATGCCTTCACCGTACTGCTGTTTGTCGTGCAGCACGCCAACCACTTTCGGTTTCACGTGATCGGCGATGTAGTTGCCGGCGGCAGGGCCTTGGGCGCTGTCGAGACCTATGGTGCGGAAGATCATTTTGTAGCCACGGGCGGTGATGTCCGGGCTGGTGGCAGCCGGGGTGATCATGATCACGCCTTCGTCTTCGTAGATGTCCGAAGCAGGCTGGGTGGAGCTGGAGCACAGGTGACCGACCACGAACTTGACGCCGTCGTTGACGACCTTGTTCGCTACCGCTACCGCTTGTTTCGGATCGCAGGCATCGTCGTATTCAACGGCTTCGAGTTTCTTGCCGTCGACGCCGCCTTTGGCGTTGATCTGCTCGATGGCCATCTTCGCGCCACTGAACTGCATGTCGCCGTACTGGGCTACTGGACCGGTTTTAGGACCGGCGATACCGATTTTGATGGTGTCAGCTGCGAACGAATGGCTGGCAACCCCGGCCAGAACCATAGCGGCAAACAGTTTGGAAATCTGCTTAGTAGCCTTAGTCATAGTGCTCCACTCTTACTGTTGTATTTTTTAGAGTTCTGGCGCCGTAGCAGCAGAACCGGGTCAGATATCTTTGCGATACCCTCCGGAAAATGCCCCGGCAACTGTACCGGTACAGTGTAGAGCGCCGCTTGATCAACTGGGAAGCGGGCGCCACGGGGCAAAACTTGGGGGTGTCGCATTTTTGAATGAAAGAGACAGAATTGCGGCGGGGCAATCGGGGGCATATATCCCAAAAGGCAGCATTCCCTGGCGTTCCTGCTCTTTTCGTTCGGTGCAGCGATTTGCAACCGGGTTTTTCTGACGGACCACCGACGTTATCATTCGCGTCGATTTCTTTTCCGGACAGCTCCCATGAATCAAGAACCTAGCACCCTCTATGCCAAGCTGCTTGGTGAAACGGCATCTATTACCTGGAAAGAGCTGGAGCCGTTCTTCGCCAAGGGTGCCCTATTGTGGGTCGACCCTGACCTGGATTTGATCGCCGCCGCCGAGGCCGTGGCATCGGATGAAGGCGAGAAAGTCGCGGCCTGGCTGGCCGACGACAAGGTCGCCAAGCTGTCTGAAACGCGGGCACTGGATATTTTCGAACGTGATCCGCAGCTGTGGGCCGTGGTGGTTTCGCCGTGGATTCTGATCCAGGAAAGGGCGGCCGTTTAATTGCTCGCACTCTTTTGGTGCCTCGATTGCCGCGCCGCAAGTGTGTAGCGGAGTAGCGTGATGGCACCTTGCCGTGGAGAAATGCCACGCCTCACGGTGACGTAAACGTAACGGGAACAGTTTCTAGAGCGGCCTGAGGGCCGCTTAATTGTTTCTGGATGTTCGTAAGCTGAATTTGTCGGTGAGGTTGAGGGCGCCTTCGCGAGCAGGCTCGCTCCCACACCGGAATGCACTTTCCTGTGGGAGCGAGCCTGCTCGCGAATGGGGCGACTCGGTGCCAGATCAGACCGAGTAAGTCTTCCCGGTATGGTTATTCAGCGAAATCACCTTGGTCTTGCCAATCCGGTGGCGGTAGATCTCGCGCAGGTACTTGATCGACTTCTTCACGCAATCGCGTGACAGGCGAATGTCATTGATCGAGACGAACTTGTCCTTATCGTTGATCAACTCACGGTATTTCTTTTCGTACATCGGTTTGATCGCGTACCAGTTGGTATCGAGGATCTTCGCCGGGTTTTCGAATTCGTTGAGCAGGTCGTCGATCCGCTCTTCGTCGAAGTCTTCCTGAATGATGAAGTCGAGAATCGAGTTATCCAGCGTCTCGTCGAAACGGTACGGATTCTTCGCAAAGCAGCGCTTGATGAACGCCACGATCAGCGTGAGGAAGTCGTCCGACAGGCACGGGCTCTTGGCGATCAGGGTGGTCAGCGACAGGTTGGCCGAAGCGCCGATCACCAGCGCGTAACGCTTGAGCGTGGTGTTGGGGAACAGGCTGTTGAGGTGGGTCTTCAACCGGTTCAGATCCATGTACGACAGCTTGTAGTCTTTCGGCAGCGAGACGATCGAGACCACCGACGAGCAATTCTTGAAGAAGTGCAGGTCGTGCAGCGCGGCGGCGTCGTAGCCGGAATTCTTGTACTGCTCCAGCGAAGCGCGATAACGCTTGGATTCGATCGGCAGCAGGCTGATGCCTTCGATGGCCTGAGTGACCTTGTTGAAGTGCGGCAGGTCGATCGAACGGAAGAACAGGTCGTCGATGTTCAGGCGCTGCGGCTCTTTGTCGAAGACCTTGAACTTGTCGCTGCTCGGCGGCGGGGTTTCCGGGACTACCGATTCGGCGTAGGCAATCGCCACCGGCCCGGCCAGACTCATGAACAGGTCGTTGGCGTCCAGGCGGATGGTTTCGCCGATGTCGATGCCGGCGCGGCGGAAGTAGTTCTGGTCGTAGTCAGTAGTGACTGCCTGCGCTGTCAGAATGTTGAAGATCTGCTGCGAGATGTACTGGTTGGCGTGCTTCTCCATGGCATTGACATCAATGTTCTGGATATTGCCGTCATCGCTTTCTTCGGCGTAACGCATGATGTCGTTGGAGATCAGCATCATCGCGTTCCACGGGCGGATACGTCCCATCACGCTGGCTTCGCTGCTGTCTTCGTTGGCGAAGTTGTAGGAGAAATCCCATTCCTCCGACAGGTATTTGCACAGCAGGCGCCCGGCGTTGATGTGCAGCGCCTCGGACATTTCGCTGCGGTGGTCGGAAATGTTCGGCAGCACGCAGATGCCGCTGGTGAAGATCGGCTCGAACACAAACGAATGACCGCTCTTACCGTCATGCTCGTCCATCGGCTTGGTGTCGAAGGTCTTGTTCATGTACGAGTGCTGCTGCGCCAGACCGAACTCCGAGGCCATGCCCGAACCGGTACCGCCGCCGGCACTGAAGATCGAGAAATACAGGCGCGACTGGTTGGCCTTGATCCCGCAGCTGTCGATCAGGTACGAGTGGATCATTTTCCAGTCAGGGCTGGAGAAGCGCTGGGTGTCTTTGTTGAGGATGATCTTCGCCAGGTACTGGCCGAGGATCGGCGCATTACCGGCGCCACCGGCGTGGACTTCGGACAAGTCCATGATCTTCATTTTGCTGTAGTCGCGCAGGAAGCCGCTTTTCTCGCCCTTGCGCGAGAAACGGATGCGCCCGGCGATGTCCTTGTCGAGGTCGCCAAGCATCACCAGCGGTTCGACCAGAAACACCGGTTTGGTCGATTTGCTGGTGCCGATGCGCAGATTGTTCTTGATCCACTGCGCCGGGCTGTAGCCCTTGTCGGCCAGACGCCGGTCGGTCGGGCGGTCTTCGTTGTTGAATTCGTTGAGGTAGAACTTGCGCGCGTTGTACACCAGCTCCGCCACGTCGAGGGCGATGTTGGAGCCGCAGCGACCGAGGCCGATCAGGCACACCGAGGGGAATTCCTGGTCGTTGTGCTGCTCGTTGTCGCCTTCCTGATGCGCCGGGCGCGGGAACACCGAATCGCGCAGGCCGTCGAGGTTATCGAGGATGCGGTCGGTGTTGGTCTCGGTGAAGTACAGGTATTGCTGGGTCGACAGCGGGCGCGAAGGCGGCGTCGGCCTGGATAATGACGCGCTGTTCGCGGCGGGGCTCAGGGTCAGATCGGCTGTTGCACTGGCGGGGTTGTTTTTAGAGGTCATGGTGCGCCATTTACCTGGACTGGGTTGGCCCGCCGAACAGTGCCGGCGAACCTCACGGAATAAGATCTCGCGTCTTGTGTGCGCGAATACGGCCCGGGCGTCGTAGTGCTGGCTGGTCTGATCGCCGGGCGGAATCCTTTCCTGATCGTTGATGAATCGGCCATGATCCGGTGATCTTTAATCGAAAAGAGGCGAAATGATGTCAACGCTACCTTCGTTGGGGTTTGCCGGAATCGGCCTGATGGGCCTGCCGATGTGCCAGCGTCTGCTGGCCGCGGGTTACCCGCTGACCGTGTGGAACCGCAACCCGGACAAGTGCGCGCCACTGGTTGCGGCCGGCGCCCTGCAAGTGGCGAGCCCCGCCGAACTGTG
This sequence comes from Pseudomonas sp. AC083, assembly GCF_979253165.1. Taxonomy (NCBI): domain Bacteria; kingdom Pseudomonadati; phylum Pseudomonadota; class Gammaproteobacteria; order Pseudomonadales; family Pseudomonadaceae; genus Pseudomonas; species Pseudomonas sp. AC083. The sequence continues at coordinate 453,433 of NZ_CEEDDH010000003.1, read as the reverse complement.
CGCACACGCTGACATCGTCATGCTGTGCCTGGCCGACACCGCCGTTGTGCGTGAAGTGGTGTTTGGCGCTGGCGGTATTGCCGAAGGGGCGAAAAGCGGACAGTTGCTGGTGGATTTTTCCAGCCTTGAACCGACGGCGACTCGCGAGATGGCCGCGACGCTGGCCGAGAAAACCGCCATGGCCTGGCTCGACTCACCGGTGTCCGGCGGTGTGGTCGGTGCCGAGGCCGGCAGCCTGGCGATCATGGTCGGTGGTGCGGCGGCGGATCTTCAGCGCGTGCGCCCGGTGCTGCTCAATCTCGGCCAGCGCGTCACGCACATGGGCGGCGTTGGCGCCGGGCAAGTGACCAAGGCCTGCAACCAGATGATCGTCGCCTGCAATGCGCTGGTGATCGCCGAAGTGGTGGCGTTGGCCGAGCACGCCGGGGTCGATGCCAGTCTGATCGCCGAGGCGCTGGCCGGTGGGTTTGCCGATTCCAAGCCGTTGCAGATCCTTGCCCCGCAAATGGCCGAGAGCCGTTTCGAGCCGATCAAGTGGCATGTGCGCACGCTGCTCAAGGATCTCGACACGGCGGTGAAATTTTCCCGCGAGCAGGGCTCGGCGACGCCAATCAGCGGATTGGCCGCACAATTGATGCGCCTGCATGGGGCGCAAGGCTTTTTAGCGAAGGATCCAGCGACGCTGGTGCAAATGTTTCGCGCGCCAGACTCAACGGATTGACCCCGAGGACGGGTTTGCGCTGGTTGATTTCATCGAGCACCGCGCGCAATTCGTCCAGCGGCACCGGGCGGCTGAGCAGATAACCCTGAATGAAATCGCAGCCCGAACGCTCGAGAAACTCGTATTGCTCCAGGCTCTCGACGCCCTCGGTGACCACCTGCAGATGCAGGGTGTGGGCCATGACGATGATCGCCTGGACGATCTCCATGTCCGCCGTAGCGGTGGGAATGTCGAGGATGAACGAGCGGTCGATTTTCAGGGTGTTCAGCGGCAGACGCTTGAGGTAGGCCAGCGACGAATAGCCGGTGCCGAAATCATCGATCGACAGCGACACACCGAGGGCGCGGATCTGCCGCAACAGCACCAGAGTGTTGGCGATGTTGCCCATCAAGGCGTTTTCGGTGACCTCCAGTTCCAGGCGTTCCGGGGCCACGCCTGCTGTGTGCAAGGCGTGCTCGATCTCCTCGGCCAGCTCTTCGCGCGCCAGATTCAGCGGCGAGCAGTTCCAGGCGATTTTCAATTCGGCACAACCATGCCGCGACAGCTCGCCGAGATCCTTGCAGGCGCGGCGCAGCACCCAGTTGTCCAGTTCGGCGATCAGCCCGTTGTTCTCGGCAATACCGATGAAGCGATCCGGGGTGAGCAAACCGTGAACCGGATGCTGCCAGCGAATCAGCGCTTCGAGCTTGGTCACGCGTCCGGTTTTCACTTCGAAGATCGGCTGGTAGTAGAGCATCAGCGCGTTGTCTTGCCGCAGCGCACTGCGCAGTTCTTCTTCCAGTTGCAGCTCGAAACTGGCGCGGGTCTTCAGGCTGGAATTGAAGAAGTGCAGACCGTTGCGCCCGGCGCCTTTGGATTGGTACAAGGCCAGGTCGGCGTGTTTGAGCAGCTCTTCGCAAGTGGTGCCGTCTTCGGGAAACAGGCTGATGCCGATGCTGGTGGTCATCACCATGCGCCGGCCGGCCAGTTCAATCGGCTCTTTCATCTTGTGCATGATGCGCTGCGCCATACCGCGCGCCTCTTCGCGGTCGCGCAGGCTGATGAGGATGCAGAACTCGTCGCCGCCAAATCGCGCGACCACGTCTTCGTGGCTGCGCACCGAGCTCTTGATGTGCTGGGCGATGACTTTGAGCAGCGCGTCACCGGCGTCATGGCCGAGGCTGTCGTTGATGCGCTTGAAGTGGTCGATGTCGAGAAACATCACCGCGAGCATGCCGCCCTCGCTGGTTTTCTGGCTGAGTTTTTCGGCGAACATCTGATTGAAACCACGGCGGTTGATCAGATTGGTCAGCGCGTCGTAATTGGCCGCTTGCTGCAAAGACATGCGCGCCTGATCGAGTTGGCTGAGCAGGGCGTTGAGCCGGCGCAGGTCGTTTTCCTTGTTCTGCAGCTTTTTGTCGGCGAGGGCGGCGCTGATCGCACTGCCGAGAATCAACAGGATGATCAGCGCTACGGTCAGGCCCAGTTGCAGATGGCCGGTGTCGCCGCCGCTCGCTGCCAGAGCACCTTCGGGAAGCACCAGATCCAGCGCAGCCATGCCGGTGAAGTGCATGCTGATGATGCCGGCGCCGAGAATCAGCGCCGCGCTGTACTTGAGCAACTGATGTGCCACGCCGCTGCCTTCACTCAGATAGCGCGCCACCCACAGTGCGGCGAAACTGGCGCCGATGGCAATCAGCACCGACAGTGCGAACAGCTCCGGCTGGTAGTAGGCGGTGGCGCTCGACTTCATCGCGGCCATGCCGACGTAATGCATGCCAGCGATGCCCAAACCGATGACACACGCGGTCTTCAGGCAATGCAGCGCGCTCGGCTGCGCCTCACTGAGGGTATGCATGGCCAGCCACGAGGCGAGCAGGGCGATCAGCAACGACAAGAGGGTGATGCCGAGGTCGTACTGAATATCGATGGGGGTCTGGAAGGCCAGCATGCCGATGAAGTGCATGGCCCAGATGCCGCCGGCCAGGCAGGTCGCGCCGATCCAGCGCCAGATCCGCCGCGACCCCGGGTCTTCGGCATGCACCAGGCGCTCTGCCATGTCCAGGGTGGCGAAGCTCGCCGCGCAGGCGACCAGATAGGCCACCATCACCAGCAAAGGGTTGTGGCTGCAATCGAGGAGAATCTGCCCGCTCGCCGGCAGCTCGGCAACAAACTGCAAACCAAGCCACTCCATAGCATGCCCCGTCTCGGATTCATCTGGCCCGTGCGTCAATCAACGCAGGCGAATGAAAGCAGTATAGAGGCGCTTTTCCGGCTGCAAGCCGTAGTGGCACATTGGTGGTAATGATTTTGCCATTAGCCTCATAGCGATTCGCGCTAAGGCTCAGGCAATGCGCTCCAGCGGCAGATCGTTCCAGTGTGGCGGCAAGGGTGGCAGGCCGTGGGCGGCGCGGGCCTTGTCGCAGTCCGGGTTGTGCTCTCCGTTCTCCCACGACGCCTCGAACTCGCGGCAGGTGCTCGAGCGCTTGTCATAGATCGTGCAGGCCACAGCGCTGCCGACCTCACCCGCCAGCGACATGCAACGCGCCGGTTTGCGATCGGTGCCGATCATTGCCACCCGGCTCGGGGTGATCTGCGCGACCAGTTCATCGGGCACCGTCCCGCCAGAGGATGAGCACTCACCCCAGAAAAAAGACACGCGAAAGTGGGAACAGCAGGCACCGCAATTCAGACACGGACTGGCTTCGGACATGGGCGGGGGTATCAAAGGGATTGATCGGAAGATCCGGACGGATCCGGCGGCCATTCTAGGCTTTGCCATGGCGTTGGGAAGGGGGGCGCGAAACTATTTTTTTGTCGCCGGATTTTGCCGCGAAAGCCCCGTACGGCGGGGGATTCCAGACTTATCAAGGGCTTACGTTTCGTTACAGTGCGATGGGTCGATATCAGGCTGACGAATGATGACAGACAGCCCCCGCGCAGCTGACTAGATTGCAGGTTCCGGGCTCAACGCGCTGGCAGTGAAGCCCTCATAACAATAAAGAGACGGACCCATGCAGAACTCGACCCAAGCGGCGAATGCCTGGCGCATTCTGTTCCTGCTGTTCCTCGCCAACCTGTTCAATTTTTTCGACCGCACCATCCCGGCGATCATCATCGAACCGATCCGCATGGAATGGCACCTCAGCGACTTTCAGCTGGGCATCATCGGCACTGCGTTCACCATCGTTTACGCCATTGCCGGCCTGCCACTCGGGCGCATGGCTGACACCGGTTCACGCAGCAAACTGATGGGCTGGGGCCTGGCGACCTGGAGTGCGCTGACTGCGGTCAACGGTATGGTCGGCAGTTTCTGGAGTTTCCTCATCGTGCGCATGGGCATCGGCATCGGCGAAGCCAGTTACGCACCAGCGGCCAACTCGCTGATCGGCGATCTGTTTCCGGCGCACCGTCGGGCGCGGGCGATGGGTATTTTCATGCTTGGCCTGCCGCTGGGGCTGCTGCTGGCGTTCTTCACCATCGGCGCGATGGTCAAGGCGTTCGACAGCTGGCGCGCGCCGTTCTTCATTGCCGCCGTGCCGGGGCTGATCCTCGCGGTGTTCATGTTCTTCATCAAAGAGCCGAAACGCGGCGCAGCTGAAACCGTGCAGGTCTCGCAAGAGAAAGTCGACAAACCGATCCGCCGCGTCCTCGCCGTGCCGACCTTCCTGTGGCTGGTGATGGCCGGGCTGTGCTTCAACTTCGCGACCTATGCCTGCAACTCGTTCCTGGTGCCGATGCTGCAGCGCTATTTCCTCATGCCGTTGCAGGAGGCGGCGGTGGCCACCGGCGTGATCGTCGGCGTCACCGGACTGGTCGGGCTGACCCTCGGCGGCTGGATTGCCGACAAGATTCATCAGCGTTTCGCCAGTGGGCGGCTGCTGTTTGCCGCGTTCAGTCTGATCATTTCGACCCTGTGTACGGCGTGGGCGCTGCATGCCGGGCGCATCGAGATCGGTGTGTTCGTCGCGGTGTTCAGTGTCGGCTGGCTGTTCGCCTACAACTTCTACACCTGCGTGTACACGGCGATTCAGGATGTCGTCGAACCACGCCTGCGGGCCACGGCGATGGCGTTGTTTTTCGCCGGTCTGTATCTGCTCGGTGGCGGGTTGGGGCCAGTGGTGGTGGGTGGGCTGTCGGATCACTTCGCGCACACGGCGATGCTGGCGGCGGGGGCTGAGCAGATGACCGAAGCGTTCAAGGCTGTTGGCCTGCACGACGCGATGTACCTGATCCCGGTGGCGCTGTTCCTGACGATGGTCTTTCTGTTTCTGGCATCGCGGTGTTTTGTCCGGGATGCGCAGCGGATGAAGGAGGGATTGGTGGCGGTGGTTGAGCCTGAAATTTCTGCGGCGACTGCTTGACCGTTTTCGCGAGCAGGCTCGCTCCCACATGATCGTTCCCACGCTCTGCGTGGGAATGCCTCAAGGGACGCTCTGCGTTCCAGCTTCGGTAGGGACGCGGAGCGTCCCGGGCTGCATTCCCACGCAGAGCGTGGGAACGATCGGCCCGCATCACTGCGGGCCTCTTGGTTTTCAGCGGTGGAGCGGGGCGGTTAGCCCGCCACCAGCACCCGAATCGCTTCCAGGCGCAACGCCGCTTTGTCGAGCATCGCCAGACCTTGCTCACGCTGAGTGCGCAACGCCTCCAGTTCGCTGTCGCGCACGGTCGGGTTGACCGCTTGCAAGGCGGTCAGGCGCGCCAGTTCTTCGTCGGTGTCGGCAGCCAGACGACGGCGCGCTTCAGCCACACGCTCGGCGTGACGCGGGGCGATCTTTTCTTCGCCGGCGTTGATCCGTGGTGTCAACTGATCGCGCTGGGCCTGGATGAACTTGTTGGCGCTGGCGCGGGGCACGCTTTCCAGTTGGTCGTTGAGGGTTTCGAACGACACCCGTGGCGACAGGTCGTTGCCGTTGGCGTCCAGCAGGCAACGCAGCGCCGCCGGTGGCAGGTAGCGACCCAGTTGCAGCGAGCGCGGTGCGACCACTTCGCTGACGTAGAGCAATTCGAGCAACACGGTGCCCGGCTTCAACGCCTTGTTCTTGATCAGCGCGACGGCGGTGTTGCCCATCGAGCCGGACAGCACCAGGTCCATGCCGCCCTGCACCATCGGGTGTTCCCAGGTGATGAACTGCATGTCTTCGCGCGACAGCGCCTGATTGCGGTCGTAAGTGATGGTCACGCCTTCGTCGTCGCCCAGCGGGAAGCTGGCGTCGAGCATCTTCTCGCTCGGCTTGAGGATCAGGGCGTTTTCCGAGTGGTCTTCGCTGTCGATGCCGAAGGCGTCGAACAGGGTTTCCATGTAGATCGGCAGGGCGAACTGGTCGTCCTGCTCGAGGATCGCTTCTACCAGCGCTTCACCTTCGCCAGCGCCGCCGGAGTTGAGTTCCAGCAGACGGTCGCGGCCGGTGTGCAGCTCGGCTTCGAGACGTTCACGCTCAGCGCGCGCTTCGTCGATCAGCGCTTGCCATTCGCCGTCATCGGCTTCTTCAAGCAGCGGCAGCAGGCGTGGGCCGAACTGATGCTGCAAGGCGTTGCCGGTCGGGCAGGTGTTGAGGAAGGCGTTGAGCGCCTCGTGGTACCACTGGAACAGGCGCTGTTGCGGGCTGGTTTCCAGGTACGGCACGTGCAGTTCGATGATGTGCTTCTGGCCGATCCGGTCGAGACGGCCGATGCGCTGCTCGAGCAAGTCAGGGTGCGACGGCAGATCGAACAGCACCAGATGGTGAGCGAACTGGAAGTTGCGACCCTCACTGCCGATTTCCGAGCAGATCAGCACCTGCGCGCCGAATTCTTCGTCGGCGAAGTAGGCGGCGGCGCGGTCACGTTCGAGGATGTTCATGCCTTCGTGGAACACCGTGGCCGGGATGCCGGAGCGCACGCGCAGCGCGTCTTCCAGGTCCATCGCGGTTTCAGCGTGGGCGCAGATCACCAGTACCTTGGTGCGCTTGAGCATTTTCAGCTGATCGATCAGCCACTCCACGCGCGGGTCGAATTTCCACCAGCGCTGTTCTTCGTCGGCGTCCGGTTGCGCCTGGAAGCTGACTTCCGGGTATAGCTCGGCGTGTTCGCCCAGTGGCAGTTCGAGGTATTCATCCGGGCACGGCAGCGGGTACGGGTGCAGTTTGCGCTCCGGGAAACCCTGCACAGCGGCGCGGGTGTTGCGGAACAGCACGCGGCCGGTGCCGTGGCGATCGAGCAGTTCACGCACGAGGCGGGCGCTGGCTTCAGTATCGCCATCGTTGACGGCGGTGAGCAGGGCTTCGCCTTCGTTGCCGAGGAAACCGTGAATGGTCTTGTGCGCTTCGGCCGAGAGGCGGCCCTTGTCGAGCAGTTCCTGCACCGCTTCGGCCACCGGGCGATAGTTGTCGCTCTCGGCGCGGAACGCGGCCAGGTCGTGGAAACGGTTCGGGTCGAGCAGGCGCAGACGGGCGAAGTGGCTGTCCTGACCGAGTTGTTCCGGGGTGGCGGTGAGCAGCAGCACGCCGGGAATCACTTCGGCCAGTTGCTCGACCAGCGAGTATTCCGCGCTGGCCTTGTCTTCGTGCCAGACGAGGTGATGCGCTTCGTCGACCACCATCAGGTCCCAGCCGGCAGCGAACAAGGCATCCTGCGCCTTCTCGTCGTCGACCAGCCACTCCAGCGCGACCAGCGCCAGTTGCGTGTCTTCGAACGGGTTGGTGGCATCGCTTTCGATAAAGCGTTCTTCGTCGAACAGCGCGACCTGCAGATTGAAGCGGCGGCGCATCTCCACCAGCCATTGATGCTGGAGGTTTTCCGGGACCAGGATCAGCACGCGGTTGGCGCGGCCCGAAAGCAGTTGGCGATGGATGACCAGACCGGCTTCGATGGTTTTACCCAGACCCACTTCGTCCGCCAGCAGTACGCGCGGGGCGATACGGTCGGCGACTTCGCGGGCGATGTGCAACTGGTGCGCGATCGGTTGCGCACGCACGCCGCCCAGACCCCACAGCGAGGACTGCAACTGACGGCTGGTGTGTTCAAGGGTGTTGTAGCGCAGGGAGAACCACGGCAGCGGGTCGATCTGCCCGGCGAACAGGCGGTCGCTGGCCAGGCGGAACTGAATGAAGTTCGACAGCTGGGTTTCCGGCAGGGTGACGACTTCGTTCTGCCCGTTGAGGCCGTGATAGACCATCAGCCCGTCGACATCGTCGACCTGCTGCACGGTCATCTTCCAGCCTTCGAAGTGGGTGATGGAGTCGCCGGGCGAAAACCGCACGCGGGTCAGGGGCGCATTCCGTAGCGCGTACTGGCGGGTTTCGCCAGTGGCCGGGTAAAGCACGGTCAACAAGCGGCCGTCCTGTGCCAGAACGGTGCCTAAACCAAGCTCTGCTTCGCTGTCACTGATCCAGCGTTGCCCCGGTTGATACTGCTGCGCCATGCTGCCTGACTCCCACCTTGAAAAAGCGGGCTATCTTAACGGAATGACGGCTTCAGGGCCAAAGATTACTGGCGTAGGAGCTGCCGAAGGCTGCGATCTTTTGATCTTTGAGAACCCTTCAGGTTTGAGCTGTCTGATAAGGATCGCAGCCTGCGGCAGCTCCTACAGGTGCGAGGTGCATCACACAATTGCGACAGGCGGCTCAAGGCGCCTGCACCCCAGCCGATAGCCTGCAGACAGGAGACCTTTATATGTTGCCACCGATGCTCCCCTTGAGCGCCGTGCCGATCACTTCCCAGCAGGATCCGATCCGCCAGCGGCCGGACATTCCGCCGGTGGTGCCGGTGCAGGAAAGCTCCAACGAAAGCACGATCGATCTGCAAAAGCGCGATCCTGAAGAGGATCGGTTGCTGGCGCGCGAAGAACAGCGCCGCCAGCAGGAACGAGACCGTCGGCGCCGCGAGGCGGATGAGGATCCGGAAGAGCATCTGGCCGTGCCGGGCACTGAGCTGAACGCCGATAACACCGTACCGGTGGTGCCGTTGATAGACGATCAGCCGCGTCAGGGTTTGTGGGTTGATATCGAGATTTGAGCGGTGACTGGTCAGCGCCTGCGCCAAGCGGCATGATTGGCGCAATCCTGCCGGTGACGGCAGCTGTGATCTCTTTTGCGATGTTCCGGACGCCATGAGCCAAGACGACAAACTGATCGACCTCAGCACTGAACGCGCCAAGCGTGTGCATGACCTCAACGAGAAGCGGCTGAACGAAGTGCGCCAAGCCTTCGAACAGGCGATGCCGTTGGGAAAAGCCAAGAAAAAGTCAAAGAACAAGCCGAAAAAGCGTTGATCTCCCGCTGCATTCGTTGATGCAGGTCAGTTATTTCCCCTCCTTTATTTCCCTTCGTTGCGGATATTGATCCTGGTCAATATGTGCGCCTGTGTGTTTGCTAGTTTGAGTCCATCGCAGCAAAGCAAAGCAAAGCAGGGCCGGGAGGTCAGTCATGTTTTTCGATAACGTGGTGTTTGCCGGGGTTCTCACGGTGGGGCTCATGGTGCTGTTTTTTGCAGGGTTTGGATTTTTTATCTGGAAGGATGCGCATAAGCGGCGCAAGTGAGTTCTTCTGGATTTGATGGGCACGCAAGGCATTTTGGGGCGACTTCGGTTGCCCCTTTTTTTTGTGCCTTGGCGGCCTTGGCGGCCTCTGGGCCGACCAGGCTCTGGTTGGTTTGGGTGAATATCCGGTTTTTGCGGTGCTGCGGCTGGCGGTTTCGCCCTTACGGCGAGGCACTTTTTCCAGACGCCGAAAAAGTACCCAAAAAGGCTTGCTCCTACGTTCGGCCCTCGCAGGCTCGGGTTCCTTCGCTCCGGGACTGATCCGGGCGCAGCGGCTCCGGTTTGCTTCGCTGCACCTCCTTCCGCTGTGTACGACTGCGTCGTACGGTCGCTGCGCTCCCACGCCCGGTTCAATCCCTCCACTCAGCCTTCCGACGTCGCCGGTGGATCAAGATCAAAAGCGTTACTCGAGCTTGCGCTCATTGTTGAGTGGGGCGGCTTCGCCGCGGGCAGCTGCGCTGCTTTGCTTTTCTGTGGGAGCGAGCCTGCTCGCGAAGGCGGCCTGCCGAGCAACCCATTTCTCCCAGATGCCCACGATCCAACTGTAGGAGCTGCCGAAGGCTGCGATCTTTTGCTCTTGCTCTTGCTCTTGCTCTTGCTGTTGCTGTTCTGTGGGAGCGAGCCTGCTCGCGAAGGCAATCTGTCGACCAACCCATTTCTTCCAGATACCCACGATCCAACTGTAGGAGCTGCCGAAGGCTCGGGCCGCGATCGGGATCGGTCGACGTCTTGAAGAGTGAAACGCTGTAAGAGCGAAACCATAGGCAGCCGTTACGGTAGCAACGGATACGCTCCCAATCCCCAATAACAAAAAAGGCGTGATCCTCACGAATCACGCCTTTTCCAATCAACAGCTAACGATCAACTACCCAAAGCCTTCGAAGCCAACCAGAACAACCCGGCCGACAGCGCCACGGTCGCTGGCAAGGTCAGTACCCACGCCAGCAGAATAGTCTTCACCGTGCCACCCTGCAGGCCGCTCTTGTTGGCAACCATGGTCCCGGCAACACCCGAAGACAACACATGAGTGGTCGACACTGGCAGGCTGAAGATGTTGGCCATGCCGATCAGGCTGGCTGTGGTGATCTGTGCCGACATGCCCTGGGAATAGGTCATGCCTTGCTTGCCGATCTTCTCGCCAATGGTCAGCACCACACGCTTCCAGCCGACCATGGTGCCCAGGCCCAGTGCCAGGGCGACCGCCAGAATCACCCAGAATGGCGCGTATTCAGTGGTGGTGGTCAGGTCTTTGCGCAGCTTGTCGAGGTCAGCCTTTTCACGGGCTTCAAGGCCAGGCAATTTGCCGACTTTCTTCGCCGTGTCGTCCAGGCAGAGCAGGTAGCGACGCACTTCGATGCGGCTGTCCGACGACAGCGAATGGTAGTCCGCTACACCTTTAAGGGTGTGCAGCAGGGCGGTGATGGTCGGTTCGGTCTGCTGCGGGTTGCAGCGGAATTTCTCCGGCAGGTCGCCTTCCACGCTCTTGCCCAGGGCCAGGAATTCACCCAGCGAATCGGCGTTGCGCTGGTAGAACTGGCTCAGGTGCAGGGTCGCGTCGCGGGTGCGTTCGATCTGGTAGGTGGTGCTGTTCAGGTCGAGTACGAACTGCGCCGGGACGATACCGATCAGTACCAGCATGATCAGGCCGATGCCTTTCTGGCCATCGTTGGAACCGTGCACGAAGCTCACGGCCATGGCCGAGATCACCAGGACCAGACGGTTCCAGAACGGTGGGTGCTTTTTGTCGTCGATCTTGCGACGCTGTTCCGGTGTCTTGTGCATCTTCGACAGCGGGCGCCACCATTTCAGGCCGATCAGCACCAGCGCGGCGATGAGGAAGCCGGCCATCGGCGAGAACACCAGCGAGGCGCCGATGTCGATCGCTTTCTGCCAGTTCACGCCATCTCTCAACGGAATGTCGTTGATCAGCGCGTTGGCCAGGCCGACACCGAGGATCGAGCCGATCAGGGTGTGCGAGCTGGAAGCCGGGATACCGAAGTACCAGGTGCCCAGGTTCCAGGCGATTGCCGCGGCGAGCAACGAGAACACCATCGCCAGGCCATGGCCGGTGTTCACATTGATCAGCAGTTCAACCGGCAGCAAGTGGACGATGGCATACGCCACGCCAACGCCGCCCAGCAGCACGCCGAGGAAATTGAACACACCGGAAAAGAACACCGCCAGGTGCGGCGGCATGGCTTTGGTGTAGATAACAGTGGCTACCGCGTTAGCGGTGTCATGAAATCCATTGATGAACTCGAAGGCGAGGACAAACGTCAGGGCGAGCAAGAGGCTCACAAGCACCCAAGCATCTAGTCCGCTGAATAAATCGATCATGAAGGTTTTCTGACCCGGTCGTAAGGGGGCGCGATTATGCCAGAAAAGACAGGAAATCGATGCCCCGTCTGCTCACTGGTCACACCCTTCTTCGATTTAATTTGTTGCAGGGCGTGAAAACCAAGCAGCACGCAGGGTTTTTCAACTCTTTGATTTTATTGAATAAAGAAGATTTTTAAGCCAATTTTTTCTGATATCTCAAAGGCTCAAACGCTTGTCTGAAATATCTCTGAAACCTGTGGGACGCTCGTTCATAAGCCGCAGAACAGCGATGCAGCCGCTGCCCGCGGTTAGCGGGCGCGCGAGGTGTCGTCTTCCACCGCGCTGTGGCTCAGGCGGACGTCGACTTTCGAATGCTCAACCGCCGTGGCTCATGGCTCTTCGGCTTTGAGTTCCTTTTCGATCTTTTCGATTTCCTGCTTGAACACCTGATCCTGGACGGTAGGGCGCTTGCGCCATGCCTTGCGTTCCGGTTCCGGCTGAGCGGCGTAGGTGGTGACTTCCCCGCCGTAAACTTCCTTGTAACGTTGTTCCTGGCGCTCTAGTTCCGCGCGCAGTTCGTCTTTTGTCACGGTGCTACCTGTATGAGTTGAATTGAATATCCGGTGAAACACACTGCAACGAGTCAATTGAGCGAGCCCGCCAGTTATCCACAGCCCGATCAGGCCGGGTGGCATTGGAGAGGCGATCAAGACTTCCGTGTTACAGGCGGCTACGGCACCAGATAAAAACTGACGCAGCATCAGTTTCCTGTTTCAGCGAGCGCTGGCGTTGCATGTGTGATGGGCGCCGGGCGCTGGCCGGAGCTGAGACGAAGGACCTCGTTTCAGCAAGTCGCGGGCTTTTGATTAAAGCGCCGCGACTAGGGTGCATTATAGCGGCCGATTCGGGAATGACTATCTTTGCCAAGTTAAAAACGGTTCTGAATGTGTGATGGTTTTGTTGCTGGCAACTTTTGCCGCTAGTTAAGTGTAAAGACAGCGTTATAGAACCGGCGTTCTGTTTTTGGCGCCATTAACTGGAACAACTAAGTTGCGGGCAGAATCGCTAAAGCTGCCTCTAGGGTGGAGAGGAGGGCGGGGGGCTGGATTGCGATTATCGGTCGGCGGTTCGATAATCGCCCAATGTTGGCGCCCCGGTGCTTGTGCATCGCGCGGCGAGCCGTTTGACTAGGCATCGATGCGTGCCGGACAAGGACAAGAAATGAACGATCAAATGCGCAACTCCTTCACCTCGGTGGCGCCGCCCATCGTCGCCTCGCCGGCCAAGCGCATTCAGGCGCTGACCGGTGATCCGGATTTCATGACTTCCCTGGCCCGCGGTCTGGCGGTGGTGCAAGCGTTTCAGGAACGCAAACGCCACCTGACCATCGCGCAGATCAGTCATCGCACGGAAATCCCTCGCGCCGCCGTGCGCCGTTGCCTGCACACGCTGATCAAGCTCGGCTACGCCACCACCGACGGGCGCACCTATTCGCTGCTGCCGAAAGTGCTGACCCTCGGCCATGCCTATCTGTCCTCGACACCGCTGGCCGTTTCCGCCCAACCGTATCTGGACCGCATGAGCGAGCAACTGCACGAAGCCTGCAACATGGCGACGCTGGAGGGCGATGACATTCTCTATATCGCGCGTTCGGCGACCACTCAGCGATTGATCTCGGTCGACCTTTCGGTCGGCGGGCGTCTCCCTGCCTATTGCACGTCGATGGGGCGCATTCTGTTGGCCGCGCTGGACGATACATCCCTGGGCGAATACCTGGACCACGCCGAACTGGTGGCCAAAACCAGCCGCACCATTCATACCCCCGACGCTTTGCTCGAATGTTTGCAGCAGGTGCGTCAACAGGGCTGGTGCATTGTCGATCAGGAACTGGAACAGGGCCTGCGCTCGATCGCCGTGCCGGTGTACGACGCCTCCGGGCAAGTGGTCGCCGCGCTGAATGTCAGCACCCATGCCGGCCGGGTCAGCCGTGCCGAGCTGGAGCAGCGCTTCCTGCCCGGCCTGCTCAGCGCCAGTCGCGACCTCAGTGCGCAGTTGTTCGCCTGAGGAAGCTGTTCGATAAACGCACAGTGTTGCGTTTATCGAATTGACGCTAAAACCCTCGGATCATTAATGTCGCGGCAGCGTCATCCGGCGCTGATGTGAATGAGCTCGCCGGACTGTCGACCCCATAATAATGACAAGAGGCAACTCACCATGCGCTCGCTCCCCGACTGTCTGTATCCCACCCGTTGTTGCCGGGTTCACCGCAACGCCTGATTACAACCTTCTATTCTTGTGACCGTGCCTTCCTTTGGCCGGCCGCCGTTCGACTGCGTTTTTTGCGTGGAATAAAAATAATGAACCAGCCTCAGTCCGCTGTGGGTAACTGCCTCGATGTGCAGACCTTCATCAACGCCCAACCGATCTCGCGCTATCAGTGGCGGGTGGTGATCCTGTGTTTCCTGATCGTATTTCTCGACGGCCTAGACACCGCCGCCATGGGCTTCATCGCCCCGGCGCTGTCGCAAGACTGGGGCGTCGACCGCGCCAGCCTCGGCCCGGTGATGAGTGCTGCGCTGATCGGCATGGTCTTCGGCGCGCTCGGCTCCGGCCCTTTGGCTGACCGCTTCGGGCGCAAAGTCGTACTCGTTGGTGCGGTGATTCTGTTCGGCGGCTTCAGCCTGGCCTCGGCCTACAGCACCAACGTCGAACAACTGCTGGTGTTGCGCTTTCTGACCGGTCTCGGTCTCGGCGCGGGCATGCCCAACGCCACGACCCTGCTTTCGGAATACACACCCGAGCGCAAGAAGTCGCTGCTGGTGACCAGCATGTTCTGCGGCTTCAACCTCGGCATGGCCGGCGGCGGTTTCATCTCCGCGAAGCTGATCCCGGCGTTCGGCTGGCATGCTCTGCTGATGATCGGCGGGATCCTGCCGCTGATCCTCGCCGTGGTATTGGTGTTCTGGCTGCCGGAATCGGCGCGCTATCTGGTGGTGCGCAACCGTGGCACCGACAAAGTACGCAAGACCCTCGCGCCGATCGACCCGGTTACCGTTGCCCAGGCTGCGAGCTTCAGCGTGCCGGAACAGAAGACCGTGAAGGCGCGTAATGTCTTTGCGGTGATCTTCTCCGGCACTTACAGCACCGGCACGCTGCTGTTGTGGCTGACCTATTTCATGGGCCTGGTGATTGTGTACCTGCTGACCAGTTGGCTGCCGACGCTGATGCGCGACAGCGGCGCGAGTATGGAGCAGGCCGCGTTCATCGGTGCGTTGTTCCAGTTTGGCGGCGTGTTGAGCGCGGTCGGGGTGGGCTGGGCGATGGATCGCTTCAATCCGCACAAGGTCATCGGCGTTTTCTACCTGCTGGCCGGGGTGTTTGCCTACGCCGTGGGACAAAGCCTGGGCAACATCACCTTGCTGGCGACGCTGGTACTGGTGGCGGGCATGTGCGTCAACGGCGCGCAATCGGCGATGCCGTCATTGGCGGCACGCTTCTACCCGACTCAGGGCCGTGCGACCGGGGTGTCGTGGATGCTCGGCATCGGCCGCTTCGGCGCGATCCTCGGCGCGTGGATGGGCGCAACCTTGCTCGGCTTGGGCTGGAATTTCGAGCAGGTGCTGACCGCACTGGTGATCCCGGCCGGTTTGGCGACGGCGGCGGTGCTGATCAAGGGCATGGTCAGTCATGCGGATGCGACCTGAGGCAGACCCACGATCATTCCCACGCTCCGCGTGGGAATGCCTCAACGGACGCTCTGCGTTCGGCTGTACAGGCAGGCGGAGCGTCCCGGGCTGCATTCCCACGCGAAGCGTGGGAACGATCATTAGGGAAGCAACAATCCGTTCGATAAACGAACACTCAGTCGATTATCGGATTGTTTGGCGAATTTCCCGAGCTTAATCTTCAGTGACTCCGGCGCTGAACCTCGCGCCTTTTTATCACTGGCGATTCCTTACAAGAACAGGAGCCCGCTCCATGGCTGAGATCCTTTCGCTGCACGACGCGGTGAAGCAATTCGTCAACGACGGCGATACCGTCGCCCTCGAAGGCTTCACTCACCTGATTCCTACGGCAGCGGGTCATGAAATCATTCGTCAAGGCAAGAAAGATCTGACGCTGGTGCGGATGACGCCTGACCTGATCTACGACCAACTGATCGGCGCCGGTTGCGCGCGCAAACTGATTTTCTCCTGGGGCGGCAACCCGGGTGTGGGCTCGCTGCACCGTTTGCGTGACGCGGTCGAAAAGCAGTGGCCGCACGCGCTGGAAATCGAAGAGCACAGCCACGCCGACCTCGCCAACGCCTACGTCGCCGGCGCGTCCGGCCTGCCGTTCGCGGTGCTGCGTGCCTACGCCGGCTCCGACCTGCCGAAGGTCAATCCGCTGATCAAAACCGTGACCTGCCCGTTCACCGGCGAAGTGCTGGCGGCAGTGCCATCGGTACGCCCGGACGTCACCGTGATTCACGCGCAGAAGGCCGACCGCAAAGGCAACGTGTTGCTCTGGGGCATTCTCGGTGTGCAGAAAGAAGCCGCGCTGGCCGCCAAGCGTTGCATCGTCACCGTGGAAGAAATCGTCGACGACCTCAACGCACCGATGAACGCTTGCGTACTGCCGACCTGGGCCTTGAGTGCGGTCTGCCACGTGCCGGGTGGCGCGCATCCGTCCTACGCCCACGGTTACACCGAGCGTGACAATCGTTTCTATCAGGCGTGGGACCCGATCGCTCGCGACCGTGAGACGTTTACCACGTGGATCAACGAATACATCCATGGCTGCGCTGACTTCAGCGAATTCCAGGCCAAATTGGCCGCTGCTTCGGAGGCCAAATAATGACTTACACCACCAATGAAATGATGACCGTCGCGGCGGCCCGGCGCCTGAAGAACGGCTCGGTATGCTTCGTCGGCATCGGCCTGCCATCGAAAGCCGCCAACCTCGCGCGCCTGACTTCATCGCCGGACGTGGTGCTGATCTACGAATCCGGCCCGATTGGCGCCAAGCCGAGCGTACTGCCTCTGTCGATCGGTGACGGTGAGCTGGCCGAGACCGCCGACACGGTGGTGCCGACCGGTGAGATTTTTCGCTACTGGTTGCAGGGCGGGCGCATCGACGTCGGTTTCCTCGGCGCCGCGCAGGTCGACCGTTTCGGCAACATCAACACCACCGTGGTCGGTGACTACCACGCGCCAAAAGTGCGCCTGCCGGGTGCCGGTGGCGCGCCGGAGATCGCCGGTTCGGCGAAAAGCGTGCTGATCATCCTTAAACAGTCGGCGCGTTCGTTTGTCGACAAGCTCGACTTCATCACCTCGGTCGGTCACGGCGAAGGTGGCGATTCGCGTAAACGTCTGGGCCTGCCGGGTGCCGGGCCGGTGGGCATCATCACCGACCTGTGCATCATGGAACCGGAGGAGGGTACCCGCGAATTCGTGGTCACCGCGCTGCATCCGGGCGTGACCCGCGAGCAAGTGGTCGCCGCCACCGGTTGGGCGATTCGTTTTGCCGACTCCGTTGAAACCACTGCTGAGCCGACCGAGGTCGAGCTGACCGCGCTGCGTGATCTTGAAGCGCGCACCGCCGCCGCCCACGGTCAGGCACCAGGAGAAGCATGATGCGTGACGTGTATATCTGCGACGCAATTCGCACCCCCATCGGCCGTTTCGGCGGCGCACTGTCCGCCGTCCGCGCCGATGACCTGGCCGCTGTGCCGATCAAAGCCTTGATGGAGCGCAATCCATCGGTGGACTGGAACGCCGTCGATGAGGTGTTCCTCGGCTGCGCCAACCAGGCTGGCGAGGACAACCGCAACGTCGCGCGCATGGCGCTGCTGCTCGCCGGCCTGCCGGACAGCGTGCCGGGCGTGACCCTCAATCGTCTCTGCGCTTCGGGCATGGACGCGATCGGCACCGCATTCCGTGCGATTGCCAGCGGTGAGATGGAGCTGGCGATTGCCGGCGGCGTCGAGTCGATGTCCCGCGCGCCATTCGTGATGGGCAAGGCCGACGCGGCGTTTTCGCGCAACATGAAACTGGAAGACACCACCATCGGCTGGCGTTTCATCAACCCGCTGATGAAGGCGCAGTACGGTGTCGATGCCATGCCGCAGACCGCTGACAACGTCGCCGACGACTACAAGGTTTCGCGCGCAGATCAGGACGCCTTTGCCCTGCGCAGTCAGCAACGTACCGCCGCCGCGCAGGCTGCCGGCTACTTCGCTGAAGAAATCGTTGAAGTGCGCATCGCCCACAAAAAGGGCGAAACCGTGGTGAGCCAGGACGAACATCCGCGCGCCGATACCACGATTGAAGCGTTGACCAAGTTGAAACCGGTCAACGGCGCGGACAAAACCGTCACCGCCGGTAATGCCTCAGGCGTAAACGATGGTGCTGCTGCGCTGATTCTGGCGTCAGCCGAAGCGGTGAAAAAACACGGCCTGACCGCCCGCGCGAAAGTGCTAGGCATGGCCAGCGCCGGTGTCGCACCGCGAGTGATGGGCATCGGCCCGGTGCCGGCGGTGCGCAAACTGACCGAGCGCCTTGGCGTGGCGGTCAGCGATTTCGACGTGATCGAACTCAACGAAGCGTTCGCCAGCCAGGGTCTGGCGGTGCTGCGCGAGTTGGGTCTGGCCGACGATGCGCCGCAGGTCAACCCGAATGGCGGCGCGATTGCTCTCGGTCACCCGTTGGGCATGAGCGGGGCACGGCTGGTGTTGACCGCGTTGCATCATTTGGAAAAGACCGCTGGCAAGAAAGGTCTGGCGACCATGTGCGTCGGTGTCGGCCAGGGTCTGGCGTTGGCCATCGAACGCGTCTGACGCGCTGCGGCACTTACAAGAACTGAGGAAAGCGAAATGTCTGACAAGCCTGGTTACCGTCGCCCACAGGCAGGCACTCAGCCTGACTACCTGCACCCGACGTATCAATCCACCAACCTGCGCTCGCCGTCCAAGCCTTTGGTGTACCTGCCCCATTCACTCTCGGAAATCACCGGGCCGACCATCGGCGCCGAGCACGTTGCCGAGAAAGACAATGACCTGACTGCACAGCACGACGGCGAGCCATTGGGCGAGCGCATCATTATTCATGGCCGCGTGCTCGACGAAGACGGACTGCCGGTGCCGGGGATTCTGGTGGAGATCTGGCAGGCCAACGCCGCCGGCCGCTACAACCACGCCCGCGACCTGCACGACGCGCCGCTGGACCCGAACTTCACCGGCACCGGCCGCACCGTCACCGATGCTGATGGCTGGTATCAGTTCCAGACCATCAAGCCCGGCGCCTACCCGTGGGGCAACCACCACAACGCGTGGCGCCCGGCGCACATTCACTTTTCCCTGTTCGGGCCGAGCATCCTCACCCGACTGGTCACACAGATGTATTTCCCCGGCGACCCTTTGCTGGCCTACGACCCGATCTACAACTGCGTGCCGGACACCTCGGCCAAGGAACGCCTGATCGCCAGTTTCGATCTGGAAAAAACCATTCCGTCCTACGCCCTCGGTTACCGCTGGGACATCGTGCTGCGTGGCCGTGATGCCACGCCGATGGAGAAATAAGATGACGCTCTATGCGACCACGTCCCACACCGTCGGGCCGTATTACCACATCGGCCTGACCTGGCTGAACCGCGAAACCCTGGCCAACGAGCTGACCCTTGGCGAGCGCGTGGCGATCACCGGCCAGGTGGTCGATGGCAATGGCGATGTCGTCAACGACGCCATGCTCGAGGTCTGGCAGGCCAACGCCGCCGGCAAGTATGACCACCCGGAAGATCAGCAGGACAAGCCACTCGACCCGAATTTCGAAGGTTTCGGCCGGGTGCCGGTGGACGCCGAAGGGCGGTTTCGTTTCACCACGATCAAACCGGGCACCGTGCCGGGGTTGAAAGGCTCGACCCAGGCGCCGCATCTGGTGGTGCTGGTGTTTGCTCGTGGTCTGGTCAAGCATTTGCTGACGCGGATTTATTTTGAAGGCGAACCGGCGAACGTTGCTGACCCGTTGCTCGAGTGCGTGCCGGCGGAGCGTCGCCAGACGTTGCTGGCCAAGGCGGATGCGTCGGGTGTGTACCAGTGGAATGTAGTTCTGCAGGGCACCGATGCCGAGACGGTGTTCTTCGATTATTGAGAGAACACCCCAAATCCCCTGCAGGACAGAGTCCCTGTGGTGAGGGGATTTATCCCCGCTGGGCTGCGAAGCAGCCCCAAAAACCAGTCGGCGCGGTATTCAGATGAACCGCGTGTATCTGATTTGCGAGTGCTTTGCACTCGAGCGGGGATAAATCTCCTCGCCACAAAGGCTGATCCAGACGTGGGTGATGATCCGATGCGGAACGGGACTGTTGCAAAGTATGTCTAGACTGTGACTGTCCCTATCGAGTGAAAAACAATGACAACCACCACCTCCCACTACACCGGCGAAGAGCGCAGCAAGCGCATCTTTGCCATCGTCGGCGCTTCGTCCGGCAACCTCGTCGAATGGTTCGACTTCTACGTCTACGCCTTCTGCGCGATCTATTTCGCCCCGGCGTTTTTCCCCTCCGATAACCCGACTGTGCAACTGGTCAACACCGCTGGCGTGTTCGCTGCCGGGTTCCTGATGCGGCCGATTGGTGGCTGGATCTTCGGCCGGGTCGCTGACAAGCACGGGCGCAAGAACTCGATGCTCATCTCGATTCTGATGATGTGCTTCGGCTCGTTGCTGATCGCCTGCCTGCCGACCTACAAGGACATCGGCGTCTGGGCGCCGGTGCTGTTGCTGTTCGCGCGTTTGCTGCAAGGTCTGTCGGTGGGCGGCGAATACGGCACCACTGCGACCTACATGAGTGAAGTTGCGCTCAAGGGCCAGCGCGGTTTCTTCGCCTCGTTCCAGTACGTGACCCTGATCGGCGGACAACTGCTGGCGGTGTCGCTGGTGGTGGTGCTGCAACAGTTCCTCACTGAAGAAGACCTGCGTGCCTACGGCTGGCGGATCCCGTTCGTGGTCGGTGCGGTGGCGGCGCTGATTTCGCTGTTCCTGCGTCGTTCGCTGAAGGAAACCACCAATAAGGAAACCCGTGCGCATAAAGACGCCGGCAGCATCACTGCACTGTTTCGCGATCACAAAGCGGCGTTCATCACCGTGCTCGGCTACACCGCCGGCGGCTCGCTGATTTTCTACACCTTCACCACCTACATGCAGAAATACCTGGTGAACACCGCCGGGATGCACGCCAAGACCGCCAGCTACATCATGACCGGCGCGCTGTTCCTGTATATGTGCATGCAGCCGTTGTTCGGCATGCTCGCCGACAAGATTGGCCGGCGTAACTCGATGCTCTGGTTCGGCGCGCTCGGTACGCTGTTCACTGTGCCGATTCTGCTCAGCCTGAAAAGCATCAGCAGCCCGTTCCTCGCCTTTGTGCTGATCACCCTGGCGCTGGCGATTGTCAGTTTCTACACCTCGATCAGCGGTCTGGTAAAAGCCGAGATGTTCCCGCCGGAAGTGCGCGCGCTTGGTGTCGGCCTGGCTTACGCGGTGGCAAATGCGATCTTCGGTGGCTCGGCAGAGTTTGTGGCCCTGAGCCTCAAGGCCGGCGGCATGGAAAACGCCTTCTACTGGTACGTCACGGCGATGATGGCGGTGGCTTTCCTGTTCAGCCTGCGTTTGCCCAAGCAGGCGAAGTATCTGCACCACGATCTGTAAACCCATGTGCGCGGGCTGCGAGGCCCGCGCCGGCAAGGACTGTTTATGACTCAGCGACCGGGCAATCAATTGTTCGATGCCTACTTCACCGCCCGCGATATGCGCGAAGTGTTCTGCGATCAGGGCCGGGTGCAGGCGATGCTCGATTTCGAAGCGGCGCTGGCCCGGGCCGAGGCGCGGGTCGGGCTGATTCCTTCATCCGCTGTGGCGCCGATTGCTGCAGCGTGCGAGGCGGGCCTGTATGACTTTGCGGCGCTGGGCGAGGCGATTGCCACGGCTGGCAATTCGGCGATTCCACTGGTCAAGGCCCTGGGCAAACAGATCGCCTCGAGCGATGCCGAAGCCGAGCGCTATGTGCATCTGGGCGCGACCAGTCAGGACGTGATGGATTCCGGGCTGGTCCTGCAATTGCGTCGGGCGCTGGCGCTGATCGAAAGCGATCTGGCGACATTGGCCGCCTCCCTTGCT
Source organism: Pseudomonas sp. AC083 (assembly GCF_979253165.1). Lineage (NCBI taxonomy): Bacteria > Pseudomonadati > Pseudomonadota > Gammaproteobacteria > Pseudomonadales > Pseudomonadaceae > Pseudomonas > Pseudomonas sp. AC083. Next base: position 431,745 of record NZ_CEEDDH010000003.1, on the reverse strand, counting down.
GCCCAGGCGCAGCGTTATGCGGCAACACCATTGGCCGGGCGCACCTGGCTACAACACGCTACGCCGGTGACTCTCGGCATGAAAATCGCCGGTTGGTTGGGCGCCGTGACCCGCAGCCGTCAGCGTCTGCAAGAGCTGAAACCGCGCCTGCTGGTGCTGCAATTCGGTGGCGCTTCCGGAACCCTCGCGGCGTTGGGCGAGCAAGCTTTGTCGATTGCGCAAGCGTTGGCCGAAGAGCTGCAACTGACCTTGCCGGAACAGCCGTGGCACACCCAGCGTGATCGCATCGTCGAGTTCGGCGCCGTGCTTGGCCTGATCGCCGGCAGCCTCGGCAAATTCGGCCGCGACATCAGCCTGTTGATGCAGACCGAAGCGGCGGAGGTTTTTGAGCCTGCGGCACCGGGCAAGGGCGGTTCGTCGACCATGCCGCACAAACGCAACCCGGTCGGCGCGGCGGTGCTGATCGGCGCGGCCACGCGGGTGCCGGGGCTGGTGTCGACGCTGTTCAGCGCGATGCCGCAGGAGCATGAACGCAGCCTTGGTTTGTGGCACGCCGAATGGGAAACCCTGCCGGAGATCTGCTGCCTGGTATCGGGTGCGCTGCAACAGGCGCGCTTGCTGGCCGACGGTCTGGAAGTCGACGCGGCGCGCATGGCCCGCAACCTCGAATTGACCCAAGGCCTGGTGCTGGCCGAAGCAGTGAGCATCGTCCTCGCCCAACGCGTCGGCCGCGACACCGCGCATCATCTGCTCGAGCAATGCTGCAAACGCGCGGTGGCCGAGCAACGCCATCTGCGTGCGGTGCTCGCTGATGAGCCGCAAGTCACTGCCGAACTCAGTGGCGATGAACTCGATGATCTTCTGAACCCCGCGCATTACCTTGGCCAGGCGCAAGTCTGGGTCGAGCGCGCGGTGGCCGAACACAACGCTTTGACTGTCTGAAGGAGAGGGCTGTGGCTTTCGTTCAACTCGCCGATGGCGAACTGCACTATCAAATTGAGGGCCCGGACGCTGCGCCGGTGCTGGTGCTGTCCAACTCGCTGGGCACCGACCTGCACATGTGGGATGCGCAAATGCCGGCGTTCACCGAGCATTTCCGCGTGCTGCGTTTCGACACGCGCGGCCATGGGCAATCGTTGGTTACCGAAGGGCCGTACAGCATCGAACAACTCGGTCGTGACGTGCTCGGTCTGCTCGATGCGCTGCACATCGAGCGCGCGCATTTCTGCGGACTGTCGATGGGCGGGCTGATCGGTCAGTGGCTGGGCATCAACGCCGGACATCGCTTGCACAAACTGATCGTCTGCAACACGGCAGCGAAGATCGGCGATCCGTCGGTGTGGAATCCGCGCATCGAAACCGTACTGCGCGACGGCCCGGCGGCGATGGTCGCACTGCGTGATGCCTCGATTGCGCGCTGGTTTACCCCGGACTTTTCGGCGGCGCATCCCGAGGCGGCGAAGAAGATTACCGACATGCTCGCCGCGACCAATCCCCAAGGCTATGCGGCCAACTGCGCGGCCGTGCGCGATGCCGATTTCCGTGAAGAGCTGGCTTCGATCAATGTGCCATTGCTGGTGATTGCCGGCAGCGAAGATGCGGTGACGCCGCCGTCCGGCGGGCACTTCATTCGCGACCATGTGCGCGGCGCCGAGTACGCCGAGTTCTATGCGGCGCATCTGTCCAACGTGCAGGCCGGCGCTGATTTCAGTGATCGGGTGCTGGCGTTTCTGCAGGCTCAGTGAGGAAGATTTTGTGGACGAGAAACAACGTTACGACGAAGGCATGCAAGTACGCCGCGCGGTGCTGGGCGATGCCCATGTCGATCGCAGCCTGACCACGCTGACCGAGTTCAACTCGGAATTCCAGGAGATGATCACCCGCCACGCCTGGGGCGACATCTGGACCCGCCCGGGCCTGCCCCGTCATACCCGCAGCCTGATCACCATCGCCATGCTGATCGGTATGAACCGCGAGGGCGAACTGAAACTGCACCTGCGCGCGGCGGCCAACAACGGCGTCAGCCGCGGCGAGATCAAGGAAGTGATCATGCAGAGCGCGATCTACTGCGGAATTCCGGCGGCGAATGCGACGTTTCATCTGGCGGAATCGGTGTGGGATGAGCTAGGAGTCGAATCCCGGGATTGATGGCGCCCGAAATTACGCCTTCGCGAGCAAGCTCGCTCCCACATTGGAGTTGTGTCGATCACAAAACAAATGTGGGAGCGAGCTTGCTCGCGAAAGCGGCAGACGCCGTGATGTGTTAATCAGCACATGCACTCAAACCCTGGCGACAATAAATATTCGCTTGAATGCAAACAACGTATGCCCATCCGCCTCCTGCGGATAATGCGCCTGCACCCGCATCAGGTAGTGATAGATGAATCGCGCCTGCTGCGCCGAATCCAGCGCCTGCATCACTGGCCTTAGCGCCGAAACCTTGACCCAGTCATACACCGGCGATTTGCCGTCGACCACTTGCAGCTGTTCGGTCTCCCAAATGTCCAGCGACGCGGTCATTGGTGCGAGCAAACGGTAGTAATCCTCCAGCGCCAGTAGCGGCCGCGCAGCCATGCGCCGGCGCAGTTCTGGCGTGCCCAATGGTGCGCCCCCGGGGCCGGCGTCATCCAACGTTTGCAGCATTAACCGATACCACAACGCATCGCGCCAATCCGGCATGTGCGCTGCGAGGCAGCCGCCAGGATTCAAATAGCCGAGCAGGCGCGGCAGCAAGGTTTCGTGGTGATCGAGAAAATGCAGCACAGCGGCGGCGAACAACAGATCCGCCGGTTGCTCAGGCTGCCAGTCCAGCAGATCAGATTGTTTCCACAAAGCCTTGATCGGCAGGCCTCGGGCCTCGTCGAGCATCTGCGCCGAGCTGTCGATGCCCTGCAATCGCGCACGCGGCCAACGCTTGGCCAGCAACTGCGTAGCGATGCCGGTGCCGCAGCCCAGATCGTAAATACGTTGGGGATTTTGCAGTTCGATACGGTCGAGCAATTCGTTGACCGGACGTTGTCTGAGACGGGAAAACTGTTGGTACGCCTTGGCGTCCCAATCGGGTGCAGTGGTGCGGCGCGTGATCATGAGGTGATCCTCCGGTGATCAAATGGTGTCTTCCGATGACAACCTGGTGCATAGCTGGAGACCGACTACGAAACGGAAGCGTGAAGGGGTGGCGCACCTGAGTCCTTCAGGTTTGCTCACTGTAACTGTCGCCCGCAAAAGCGCTACATGGCCTGACCAATGGCATGCATCTGTGATGGGAATCAAATGTGGGAGCGAGCCTGCTCGCGAAGGCCATTTCATATTCGACAGAGATGTCGACTGAAGCAGCGCTTTCGCGAGCAGGCTCGCTCCCACAGTGGGGCATGTGTGGTTAGAGAAGGCTGATCGGGTAGCTGACAATCAAACGATTCTCATCGAACTCGTTGTTGCTGAAGTCGCGGCGCATGGTCGAGTTGCGCCATCTGACGTTCAGATCCTTCAACGTGCCGCTCTGCACCGTGTAACCGAGTTCCGATTCGCGACCCCATTCCTTGCCGTCGGTGATCGTCCCGGTGTGCACGTTGTCGCCGCTGATGTAGCGGTTCATCAGGGTCAGGCCGGGGATGCCCATGGCGGCGAAGTTGTAGTCGTGGCGCAGCTGCCAGGAGCGTTCCTGAGCGTTGTCATAACTGGCGTTGTAGCTGTCGTTGGCCAAGGTGCCGCCGCTGGTGCCGTTGACGCGCATCCAGGCGCTGTCGCCGGTCAGTTTCTGCAAGCCGAGGTAGAACGTGCTGCCGCCGTACTTGGCCGAAAACATGCCGTACCAGGTCTTGTTGTCCAGGTCGCCGGCACGCGCGCTGCCATCTTCCTTGCCATAGAAAAAGCCGAGGTTGGCGCCCAGCGTCCAGTCGCCGAGCGGCTGGCTGTGCAGCAGGTTGAGGTACTGCTGGCTGTAGATGTCCTTGAGCTGCGCGTTCCACAGGCCGATCTGCGTGCGCTTGTCGTTGAACAGGTATTCGCCGCCCTGGAAGTTGAAACGATCAGAGGTGAACGCGGCTTTGCCGGTCATCGACATGTCGCTCATGCTGCTGTCGTCGCGCGGGCTGTTGGCGCGGAACTGGCCGCCATAGAGGGTCAGGCCGGCGATTTCCTTCGAGGTGATCTGGCCGCCACGGAAGGTTTGCGGCAGCGAACGCCCGTCGTCCGAACGCAGAATCGGCAGCACCGGCATCCACTCGCCGACCTTGACCTCGGTCTGCGAAAGTCTGGCCTTGAACGCGACGTTGGTGCGGCCGAAGTTGTTCGCCGGGCGCCCGTCATGGTCCAGCGGCAACAACTGCGTACCGCCCGTGCCCTTACCGCCATCGAGCTTGACCGAATACAGCCCGAGTATGTCCATGCCGAAACCGACGGTGCCTTGGGTGAAGCCGGATTTGGCGTCGAGGATGAAACTCTGTGTCCACTCTTCAGCTTTGCCCTGAGTCTTGGTCGGGTTGGTGAAGTTGCGGTTGATATAGAAGTTGCGCAGGTTGAGGTTGACCTTGGCGCCTTCGATGAAGCCGGCTTCTTGCGCCGCGACGGGGAGGGCGGCGCCCGCCAGGGCCAGGGCGATCAGGCCGGGAATTGCGTAAGGCGCAGGGGAGGTTGTCATGGGCTCGGGTCTCTCTTGTTTTTTTAGGGCGAACGGGTGCGCTGCGGCCGGTTTTCGGGGTGCAGACTTGGAAAGTATTCAGGGGTGAAACGATGGCAATCAGCCGGACGGGGCAGGGCGCGGGAGCATGGTGTCGAACCTGTTGTTATTGGTTTTGTGGAGCGAATGGTGCGGGGGGCGGATGTTGGGATTCAATTGGGAAAAGCGGGTTTTGGGCGATTATCGAACAGCATTGAAGATCAAAAGATCGCAGCCTTCGGCAGCTCCTACAGGGCAACGCATTTCAAATGTAGGAGCTGCCGAAGGCTGCGATCTTTTGATTCTCAGGCAACAAAAAGCCCACCAATCGGTGGGCTCCTTGTATTCAGCCGATGATGATCAGAACAGCTTCATCTTCGGCGCTTCTTCTTTCAGCGCTTCGTTCTGCGCGGTCTGCGCATTCCAGCCACCGCCCAGTGCCTTGTACAGGTTGACCGCACTGGTCAGCTGCGCGAGGCGGTCGGTGATCAGCGCTTGTTGTGCGCTGAACAACTGACGCTGGGCATCGAGGAAGGTCAGGTTGCTGTCGACGCCGATGCGGTAGCGACGTTCGGCCAGGCGGTAGTAATCCTGGTTGGCCTGAACGAAGTCACGCTGCGCTTGCAGCTGCTCGGTGTAGGTCTGGCGGGCGGCGAGGCCGTCGGCGACTTCCTGGAAGGCGGTCTGGATGGACTTCTCGTAGTTCGCCACGCCAATGTCCTTCTGGATCTTGGCGTAGTCGAGGCTGGCGCGCAGGCTGCCGGCGTTGAAGATCGGCAGGTTGATCTGCGGCTGGAACAGCCACGTCCCCGAACCGCCCTTGAACAGGCCGGACAGGTCCGGGCTCAGGCTGCCCGCGTTGGCGGTCAGGCTGATGCTCGGGAAGAACGCTGCACGGGCCGCGCCGATGTTGGCGTTGGCCGCCTTCAGGTTGTACTCGGCCTGGAGGATGTCCGGACGACGTTGCAGCAGGTCCGAAGGCAGACCGGCCGGCACATCGCTGAGCAGGTCATCAGACAGCGGTTTGGCCGTTTGCAGGTTGGCCGGAATACCGGTGCCGAGCAGCAGGGTCAGGCTGTTTTCGTCCTGTGCGACCTGGCGGGTATAACGCGCCAATTGTGCCCGGGCGTTTTCCACGGAAGTGCGCGACTGCGCCAGATCCAGCGCCGAAGCCACACCGACTTCGTTGCTGCGGCTGGTCAGCTTGTAGCTTTCTTCGAAGGCACCGAGGGTGTCCTGCGTCAGCTTGAGCAATTCCTTGTCCGCCTGCCAGGTCAGGTAGGCGTTGGCGACGTTGGCGACCAGACTGATCTGCGTACTGCGGCGTGCTTCCTCGGTAGCGAAGTACTGTTGCAGCGCTTGCTCGCTCAGGCTGCGCACCCGACCGAACAGGTCGAGTTCGTAGGCGCTGACGCCGACGGTCGCGGAATACGAACTGCTGATCATCGACTCGCCGGTCTGCGAGGCACGGGCCGGCAGACGCTGGCGGCTGCCGGCGGCATTGGCCGACACTGCCGGGAACAGGTCGGCGCGCTGGATGCGGTACTGCGCCGCGTAAGCGTCGATGTTCAGCGCCGCGACACGCAGGTCGCGGTTGTTTTCCAGGGCGACCTGGATCAGCTGTTGCAGGGCAGGGTCATGGAAAAACTGCTTCCAGCCCTGTTCGGCAGCGGCTTGCGCCGGAGCCTGGGCCGGCGAATATGCCGGCCCCTGCGGGTACTGGCCTGCGACCGGAGCCTCAGGCTGCTGATAGTCAGGTATCAGCGAGCAACCGCTCAGCACGAAGGCGGCGACTGCGATGGAGAGTAGCGACTTGCTCATTGGCCAGCCTCTTTAGGAGTTTCAGTAGTCTCATCCGCGTCGGTCTTTTTGCGCTGACCGATGGACGACACAGTAACGAAGAACAGTGGAACCCAGAAGATCGCCAGGATCGTGGCCGTGAGCATACCGCCAATCACGCCGGTACCGATCGCGTGCTGACTGCCTGAACCGGCGCCGGTGGAGATCGCCAGCGGCACAACACCGAGAACGAAGGCCAGCGAGGTCATGATGATCGGGCGCAGACGCATGCGGCAGGCTTCGATTGCCGCCTCGCGCAGGGTGCGTCCCTGTTCATGCAGTTCCTTGGCGAATTCGACGATCAGAATGGCGTTTTTAGCCGCCAGACCGATGGTCGTCAACAAGCCCACCTGGAAGTACACGTCGTTGGACAGACCGCGCAGGCTGGTGGCCATCAGTGCACCGATGATCCCCAGTGGTACCACGAGCATGACCGCGATCGGAATCGACCAGCTTTCATACAGCGCCGCCAGACACAGGAACACCATCAGCAGCGACAGGGCGTACAGCGCTGGCGCTTGCGAGCCGGACAGACGTTCCTCGTAGGACAGACCGGTCCAGGAGATACCGACACCGGACGGCAGCTTCTTGGCAATCGCTTCGACTTCAGCCATCGCTTCACCGGTGGAGTAGCCCGGCGCCGGCGCCCCGAGGACCTCGACCGCTTCCACACCGTTGTAGCGCGCCAGCTTCGGCGAACCGTAGACCCACTCGCCCTTGGCGAACGCCGAGAACGGAACCATGGTGCCTTCGGCGTTACGCACGTACCACTTCTTCAGGTCTTCGGGGCTCATGCGCGAGTCCGGCTGGCCCTGCACATACACCTTCTTCACCCGACCACGGTCGATGAAGTCGTTGACGTAGCTACTGCCCAACGCGATCGACAGGGTGTTGTTGATGTCGCTGATGGTGATGCCGAGGGCACTGGCCTTCTCGTCGTCGATTTCCAGCTGGAACTGCGGCTCATCGTTCAGGCCGTTCGGACGCACCTGGGTCAGCACCTTGCTTTGCGCCGCCATGCCGAGGAACTGGTTGCGCGCTTCCATCAGTTTTTCGTGACCGATACCGGCGCGGTCTTGCAGGAACACGTCGAAACCGGTGGCGTTACCCAATTCCAGAACCGCTGGCGGGGCGAAGGCAAACACCATCGCGTCGCGGAAGCTGAAGAAGTGTTGCTGGGCACGCGCAGCGAGGTTAAACACGCTGTTGTCGGCGTTACGTTCGCCCCACGGCTTGAGCATGATGAACGCCATACCCGAGCTCTGACCACGGCCGGCGAAGTTGAAGCCGGTCACGGTAAACACCGAAGCCACCGCGTCCGCCTCACCGCCGTCCTTGTTCGGACGCAGCAGGTACTCACGCATTTCATCCACGACCACCTGCGTGCGCTGGGCACTGGAACCGGCCGGGGTCTGCACCTGGGCGAACAGTACGCCCTGGTCTTCTTCCGGGAGGAACGCGGTCGGGATGCGGGTGAACAGCCAGATCATGCCCACGACGATCAGCAGATACGCCAGCAGGTACGGCGCCTTGCGGGTCAGCATGTTGCCGACGCCGCGCTCGTAGCTGCGTACACCACGGTCGAAGTTGCGGTTGAACCAGCCGAAGAAACCTTTCTTCGGGGTACCGTGCTCGCCTTTCGGAATCGGCTTGAGCATGGTCGCGCACAGCGCCGGGGTAAAGATCAGGGCAACCAGCACCGACAGGGCCATGGCCGACACGATGGTGATCGAGAACTGCTTGTAGATCACCCCGGTGGAGCCGCTGAAGAATGCCATCGGCAGCAGTACCGCCGAGAGCACGAGGGCGATACCGACCAGTGCGCCCTGGATCTGGCCCATGGACTTCTTCGTCGCTTCCTTCGGTGACAAGCCTTCTTCGCTCATCACCCGCTCGACGTTTTCCACCACGACGATGGCGTCGTCCACCAGCAGACCGATGGCCAGCACCATGCCGAACATGGTCAGGGTGTTGATGCTGAAACCGGCGGCGGCGAGGATGCCGAACGTACCGAGCAGTACCACGGGCACGGTCATCGTGGTGATGACGGTGGCGCGGAAGTTCTGCAGGAACAGGAACATCACCAGGAACACCAGCGCGATCGCTTCGACCAGGGTGTGCACCACGCCTTTGATCGACTCGGTCACCACCGGGGTGGTGTCGTACGGGAACACCACTTCCATGCCTTGGGGGAAAAACGGCTTGAGGCTGTCGATGGTGTTGCGCAGCGCTTTGGCCGTGTCGAGGGCGTTGGCGCCGTTGGCCAGTTTCACCGCCAGACCGGAAGCCGGGCTGCCGTTGAACTGGGCACTGATCGCGTAGTTCTCACCGCCGAGGCCGACTTCAGCCACGTCTTTGAGGCGAACCTGCGAACCGTCCTTGTTGACCTTGAGCAGGATTTCCTTGAACTGCTCAGCAGTCTGCAGACGGGTCTTGCCGATGATCGTCGCGTTCAGTTGCTGGCCCTGCACGGCAGGCAAGCCACCGAGCTGACCGGATGACACCTGAACGTTCTGCGCAGCAATGGCGTTTTTCACGTCGACCGGGGTCAGGTTGAAGTTGTTCAACTTGGCCGGGTCGAGCCAGATGCGCATCGCGTACTGCGCACCGAAGACCTGGAAGTCACCGACACCGGCGGTCCGCGAGATCGGGTCCTGCATGTTCGACACGATGTAGTTGGACAGGTCGTCCTTGGTCATGCTGCCGTCACGCGACACCACGCCGATCACCAGCAGGAAGTTCTTCACTGCCTTGGTCACGCGGATACCCTGTTGCTGCACTTCCTGCGGCAGCAGCGGGGTGGCCAGGTTCAGCTTGTTCTGGACCTGAACCTGCGCGGTGTCGGAGTTGGTGCCTTGCTCGAAGGTCGCGGTGATGGTCATGCTGCCGTCGGAGTTACTTTCCGACGACACATAACGCAGGTTGTCGATACCGTTGAGCTGTTGCTCGATGACCTGCACCACGGTGTCCTGCACGGTTTGTGCGGACGCGCCTGGGTAGGTCACCTGAATCGCAATGGCCGGTGGCGCAATGCTCGGGTATTGGTTGATCGGCAATTTCAGGATCGAAAGTGCCCCGACCAGCATGATCACCAGGGCGATTACCCAGGCGAAAATCGGACGGTCGATGAAGAATTTTGACATGGGTTACTCCCCTTTGCCGCCGGCGGCTTTGTCAGCTGCCTGTGCGGGGGCCGGGTTCTTGGTGCCGACGTTAGTCGCCTCGGTCGCTTTGACCTCGACGCCCGGTTTGACGTACTGCAGCCCTTCGGTGATCAGACGATCGCCGGCTTTCAGGCCGTCTTCGATCAGCCACTGGCTGCCGACAGTGCGGCTGGCCTTGAGCTGACGCAGCTCGACCTTGTTGTCGGCGCCGACGACCAGTGCGGTCGGGGTGCCCTTAAGGTCGCGGGTCACGCCTTGTTGCGGCGCGAGGATCGCTGCGCTGTTGACGCCGGCTTGCAGCTGGGCGTGAACGAACATGCCTGGCAGCAGGGTGTGATCGGGGTTGGGGAACACTGCGCGCAGGGTTACCGAGCCGGTGGTCTGGTCAACCGAGACTTCGGAGAATTCCAGCTTGCCGTCGAGCTTGTACTGGCTGCCGTCTTCCAGGGTCAGCTTGACCGCAGCGGCGTTGTCGCCAGCCTTCTGCAGACGGCCGCTTTCCAGTTCGCGGCGCAGTTCCAGCAGTTCCACCGACGATTGGGTCACATCGACGTAGATCGGATCGAGCTGCTGAATCACTGCCATCGCATCGGCCTGACCATTGCTGACCAGTGCGCCTTCGGTGACCGAAGAGCGGCCGATACGGCCGGAAATCGGCGCGTAGACCTTGGTGTAGCGCACGTTGATCTGCGCGCTCTGCAACGATGCTTCCGATTGCAGGCGGTTGGCCAGTGCGGTGTCGTATTCCTGACGGCTCACGGCTTGTTCGTCGACCAGTTGCTTGTAGCGGTCGGAAATCGACTTGGTCGAACGCAGCTCGGCTTCGGCGCTTTTCAGCGTAGCTTCATAGACCGACGGATCGATCTGATACAGCTGCTGGCCGGCTTTGACGTCGGCACCTTCCTTGAACAGGCGCTTGAGGATGATGCCGTTGACCTGCGGGCGAACTTCCGCGATGCGGAACGCACTGGTGCGGCCCGGAAGCTCCGAGGTCAGGGTAAAGGCTTGTGGTTGCAGGGTGACGACGCCGACCTGAGGAGGCGGAGCGGCAGGGGCCGCTTCTTCCTTTTTACATCCGCTGAGCAGCGATGCCAGGGCGACGGCAGTGACCAGAGCGGTAACAGCTGGCTTGAATTGCATGAAGATCCTCGGGTCAGGCGCGCAAGAAGCGCACAAGAAGTGTGAAAGAGTAAAAATCGGGCACCGGGTGGATAAGTAGCTTGCTAAGTAATATACTTACGTTCATGGTTGTTTGTAAACACCTGCGCCGCGTACCCACCCCGATACAAAAGTCGTCGCAAGGTTTGAAATTGTAGGCCGGGGAGCCGATTCACGAGAGATCGCCCCCTCTTTATTCAGCGGATATTCAGCCATCCCTGAAACATCCTGTTTGAGGTTTTACTGCCATGGTCCGTCGTACCAAAGAGGAAGCTCAGGAAACCCGCAGCCAGATCCTGGAAGCGGCCGAGAAAGCCTTCTATGAAAGGGGGGTTGCCCGCACCACCCTGGCGGACATCGCGACCCTCGCCGGCGTGACGCGCGGCGCCATCTACTGGCATTTCAGCAACAAGGCCGATCTGGTCCAGGCCATGCTCGACAGCCTGCACGAACCGCTGGATGAACTGGCCAAGGCCAGCGAAAGCGAGGACGAACCTGACCCGCTGGGCTGCATGCGGCAGTTGCTGATTCATTTGTTTCATCAAGTTGCACTGGACCCGAAAACCCGGCGCATCAACGAAATTCTGTTTCATAAGTGCGAATTCACCGATGAAATGTGCGATCTGCGCCAGCAGCGCCGGACGGCCAGTCTCGATTGCAACGTGCGCATCGGCCTGACCCTGCGTAATGCGGTGAATCGCGGCCAGTTGCCGGAAGATCTCGACACTGTCCGCGCGGCGATCAGCATTCATGCCTACATCGACGGCCTGCTGTACGGCTGGCTGCTGGCCCCGGACAGCTTCGAACTGCACGCCGAGGCTGAACGCTGGGTCGACACCGGGCTGGACATGCTGCGCCTGAGCCCAAGCCTGCGCAAATGAAACAAAATGCGCAATTGCCCGGCAGGATGTCAATCAGCCGCCATGGCTGATCATCGCGGCGGGGAGTTTAAACGTAGCGAGTCGCAGATTTTGTAGGGAAATTGTGTAGCTCTTGTGAATCCGTGTTTTGCCGCGTTTCCCTCACCCTAGCCCTCTCCCAGAGGGAGAGGGGACCGACCGAGCTGATCTTTCGAGTGACGCTGACCTGAAATATCCCGCCGAACTCGGGTTCTGAAGGCTCTGCAAATCGGCTCCCTCTCCCTCGGGAGAGGGTTGGGGTGAGGGGCTACGTCGGGTGCCACGCAACAAGTCTGAAGCCGAACAACGAAAAGCCCCGGACTCTCACAAGTCCGGGGCTTTTTCATTTCTGCGCTACAGCCTGATTACAAGGTCGGATAGTCGATATAACCCACTGGACCTTTACCGTAGAAAGTCTCCGGATGCGGCTCGTTCAACGGCGCATCGGCCTGCAAACGTGCCGGCAGGTCTGGGTTGGCAATGAACGGCACGCCGAAAGCGACCGCGTCTGCCTTGCCGCTGGCCAGCCACTCGTTGGCACTTTCCTTGGTGAATTTTTCGTTGGCGATGTACGGGCCACCGAACGCTTCTTTCAGTTGCGGGCCGAGGCTGTCGGCGCCTTCTTTTTCGCGCGAGCAGATGAACGCGATGCCACGCTTGCCCAGTTCACGGGCGACGTAGGTGAAGGTTTCGGCGAGGTTGTCATCGCCCATGTCGTGGGAATCGGCGCGCGGTGCCAGGTGCACACCAACGCGACCAGCGCCCCAGACTTCAATCGCGGCGTCGGTCACTTCCAGCAGCAGGCGCGCACGGTTTTCCAGCGAGCCGCCGTACTGGTCGGTGCGCTGGTTGGTGCTGCTTTGCAGGAACTGGTCGAGCAGGTAACCGTTGGCGCCGTGGATTTCCACGCCGTCGAAACCGGCGGCCTTGGCGTTCTCGGCGCCGGTGCGGTAGGCGTCGACGATGTCGGCGATTTCAGCGGTTTCCAGGGCGCGCGGGGTTGGATAGTCGGCCAGTGGGCGCACCAGGCTGACGTGGCCCTTTGGCTGAATGGCGCTTGGCGCGACCGGTGCTTCACCGTTCAGGTACGAAGGGTGGGAAATGCGGCCAACGTGCCACAGTTGCAGGAAGATCTTGCCGCCGGCGCCGTGAATCGCCTTGGTCACGTTGGCCCAGCCACGCACTTGATCGTTGGACCAGATGCCCGGGGTGTCCGGGTAGCCGACGCCCATCGGTGTTACCGAAGTGGCTTCGCTGAGGATCAGGCCGGCCGAGGCGCGTTGTACGTAGTATTCGGCCATCAGCGCGTTCGGCACACGACCTTCGTCGGCGCGGCAACGGGTCAGCGGGGCCATGATGATGCGGTTGTTCAGCTCGATGTCGCCGAGTTTGATCGGGTCGAAAATAGTCGCCATGTCTAAAAGCCTCGCTTTAATTAAGGAAGTTGATTCAGTTGGAAGCAGGCGCCAGCTCGGCATTGCCGTTCTGGCGGAAGGTAATCAGGGTCACCAGCAGGGCCAGTACAGCCAGCGCGGCGGCAGCCAGTGGCACGCTGGTCAGTCCGTAGCCGTGGGCGATGACGCTGCCGCCGACCCAGGCGCCGAGGGCGTTGCCGACGTTGAAGGCGCCGATGTTCAGGGTCGAAACCAGGTTCGGCGCAGCCTTGCCGAAGGTCACCACGTTGACTTGCAGCGCCGGCACAGCGGCGAAACACGCGGTGGCCCAGAGGAACAGGGTGATTTCAGTCGGGATCAGCGCAACGCTGGTCCAGCTCAACACCGTGGACACCACTGCCATGGCGATGAACACGCCGATCAGCGTGGCGGCCATGCCTTTGTCGGCGAGTTTGCCGCCGATGATGTTGCCGACCGTCAGGCCCAGACCGATCAGCATCAGTGTCCAGGTCACGCCACGCGGCGACACACCGGTGACTTCACCGAGCAGTGGGGCGACGTAGGTGAACAGGGTGAAGACCGAGGCGGCGAACAGCGCGGTCATGCTCAGCGACAGCCAGATACCGGCACCCTTAAGGGCAGCGAGCTCGGCGCGCATGTCGAGTTTCTCTTCGTCACGCTTGGCCGGCAGGAAGCGGATCAGGCCGATCAGCGCGATCACACCGATGACGGTCACTGCCCAGAAGGTCGAACGCCAGCCGGCTTCCTGACCCAATGCGGTGCCCAGTGGCACGCCAAGTACGTTGGCCAGGGTCAGACCGGTGAACATCAATGCTACCGCCGAGGCACGTTTGTTTGGCGCGACCAGATTGGCCGCCACCACCGAGCCGATGCCGAAGAATGCACCGTGGCACAAAGCGGTGACGACCCGGGCAAACATCAGCACGTTGTAGTCGCTGGCGATGGCGCAGAGCAGGTTGCCGACAATAAAGATGCCCATCAACGCCACCAGCGCGGCCTTGCGCGGCAGTTTCGCGGTGGCCAGCGCCATGAACGGAGCACCGATGGCCACGCCCAGGGCGTAACCGGTGACCAGCCAGCCGGCGCCGGGAATCGACACACCGAGGTCCGCCGCCACGTCGGGCAGCAGGCCCATGATGACGAACTCGGTGGTGCCGATGGCGAAGGCGCTCAGGGCGAGGATGAGAAGCGAAAGGGGCATGCAGGTTTCCTTGTCGGCTGGCTGACGTTAAGGGTCAGAGCTCTTTACTGAGGGTGCTGAGAAACGCCTGGATGACGTCCTCGTTACGTTTGAAGAAATGCCACTGCCCGGCCTTCTGGCTGCTGATCAGCCCGGCCCGTTGCAACGTCGCCAGGTGTGCCGACACGGTCGATTGCGACAGGCCGCAACGCTGATCGATCTGCCCGGCACAGATGCCGTACTCGTGGTTGTGCAACTGCTCGGGGAATTCGCCTTTCGGGTCCTTCAGCCAGTTGAGGATGTCTCGCCGTACTGGGTGCGCCAGGGCTTTTATTATTTCGTCGAGGTCGAGGTTCATGGCTTGGGCTCGTGTTGGCAGTAGCGATATATCGCGATGGGACGAACTTTAAATCGTCGGATCGCGATATACCAATATGAATTCGGTCTGACGAGCGCATAAATCGCTATATCGGGTTATAACGATACGAGGGTGCTGAATGTCCGAACCCAGTGCTAAGCTGCGCCCATGAACTATCTCGCGCATTTGCATCTCGGCGGCCAGCGCCCCGGTCAGTTACTCGGCAGCCTGTATGGCGACTTCGTCAAAGGGCGGCTGCAAGGCCAGTTCGACCCGGAAGTGGAGGCGGCGATCGCCCTGCATCGGCGCATCGACGTCTTTACCGATCGCCATCCGCTGGTCGATATTGCTTTGGGCCGCTTCAGCGAAACGCGGCGGCGTTATGCCGGAATCGTCCTCGATGTGTTTTTCGATCATTGCCTGGCGCGGGACTGGACGCTGTATGCCGACCGACCGCTGGAGCAGTTCACCGCAGACGTCTATCACGTGCTGTCCCGCGAACGGCAATTGCCGGAACGGCTGGCGAAGATCGCCCCGCACATGGTCGCCAACGACTGGCTGGGCTCGTATCGCGAGTTTGAGGTGCTGGAGCAGGTCCTGCGTGGGATCTCGCGGCGGTTGACCAGGCCCGAGGAATTGGCGGGGGCAATGGCGGAGTTGCGGCGGTTGTATGAGCCGCTGAGTGAAGACTTCAGCCTGTTCTATCCGCAATTGCAGGATTTTGCACAAAACACTGATCCACTGTAGATATGAATGTGGGAGCGAGCCTGCTCGCGAATGCGGTGTCTCAGCCAATATAGATGCTGAATGGCACGACGCATTCGCGAGCAGGCTCGCTCCCACAGGGGATTTGTGTTTTCAGGCGGCGATCAAATCGCCTGCGCGACGCGGTTCGGCAGGTTTCGCCACCTCACCAAACAACACCTTCTGCACCGCCTGCTGCGCTTCGAACGCCAGCGCCGCGCGCTCGCGGCCCTGACAGGCAATCGGCTTGAGCAGATGCACCTCGACATCGCCGCAGTCGTTGCTGAACAGGCGCATCAGGTGCGAGAGCAGGTCATCGTCACCAATGAACGGTGCGAGCGTGTCGATTTCGCCGTCACGCAGATAACGGATCGCCACCGGTTGCAGCATCACCTCGGAATCGATCGCCGCCGACAGCAGGCGACCATGGAAAGTGCGCAGCGAACGGCCATCGGTGGTGGTGCCTTCGGGGAACATCAGCAGCGCATGTTCGGTTTGCAGATGGCGGGTCATTTGCTTGCGGATCAACTGGCTGTCGCCCGACCCACGGCGGATGAACAGGCTGCCGGCCTTGGCCGCGAGCCAGCCGGCCACCGGCCAGGTGCGCACTTCGGCTTTGGACAGAAACGACAGCGGCGTGAGCATGCCCAGCAGCGGAATGTCGGTCCACGACACGTGATTGCTGACCCACAGCATCGGCTGTTTTGGCAGCTCGCCATGCACACTCACGCGAAAGGGCAGGGCATTGCTCAAACGCGCCATGAAAAAACGCGACCAGCGCTGCCGCCGCTCCATCGAGTGCGCCAGACCAATGCGCTCGAACACGCCGAAGACGCTGGCCATGGTCAACCCTAGCGTCACCACCAGCAGCACTCGCGCGATTCGCGCGTACACCCGCAACCGGCTCATCACACCGCCGCCTTGAAGTGTTTGGCGTAGCGCGGGCAGAGTTCGTCGCGCTTGAGCAGGATGAACACGTCGGCGACCTGGAAATCTTCATCCCAGCACGGCTCGCCGCAGATCTTCGCCCCGAGGCGCATGTAGGCCTTGAGCAGCGGCGGCATTTCGGCGATGACGTTGGACGGGATATCCAGCGTCGGCAGCGGATTTTTCGGCTCGGCGCGCAGGTGTTCGGTGCACAGGTAACGCTCGCGCAGACGCTGCATGATCGCGTGGGCCTGAATGCCGCCGTCCTGCATCGGGATGCTCGCGCAACCCATCAGGTAGCTGTAGCCGCCCTGATTGAGCACTTCGGCCAACTCGCCCCAGAGCACGGCGATGGTGCCGCCGTTGCGGTACGCCGGATCGACGCAGGTGCGGCCGATTTCCAGGATCGGGCCTTGCAGATGCGCCAGGCCATGCAGGCTGAATTCTTCTTCGCTATAGAACTTGCCGAGGCTGCTGGCGGCGGTGTGATCGAGCAGACGCGTGGTGGCGACCAAGCGCCCGGTGTTCAGATCACGCACGCCGATGTGGCTGCAGTGACCATCATAATCATCCATGTCCAGACCCAGTTCGGCGCCTTTGAGTTTGGCGTTGAACTCGCCGCTGAAGACGGCGAAGCGCAGGGCCTGGGCTTGCTGCAAGGCTTCGGCGCCGATCAGGCGTTCGGCTTGCAGGCGGCGTTCATTGCCGGTGTCGCTGATGCGGGCGATTTGCGTCATGTGAATCTCCGTACGGGCCTTTAACCCGTCGTGGGTTGCAGCCGATCGACTTTCTTTATGCAGCCGTGTTGTGCAAAGTCAGGCTATGTAGCCCCGGTGTCATCGCCATGAACGTTCGGTGATGCTTATATGACAGCCCACGAGGAGGCGCCCATGCCCTGGACAGATCTGCTGCACCGCCGTGAACGCTTGCCCGCCGTTGCCGATTTGGCCGAGGGCTTTGCGACGCTGTTGCAGACGCTAGGCAACGTCACGCCGTTCGAATTGGCGGTGGCCGGCGGGCGGCGGATGGCCACGCCGGGGCTGGCGTTTCTGGTCGGTTATCAGGCAGCGCTGCGCATGTTGTGGCCGAGCGCGCCGCCGAGCCTTGGCGCCTTGTGCGCGACCGAACAACGCAGCCTGCGTCCGGCCGACATGCAAACGCGGCTGAAAGATTTGCGCTTGAGCGGGCGCAAGGATTTCGTCACCGCCGGCGACGCCGCCGACTGGTTATTGGTGGCTGCGCGCAGTGAGGAGCCTGGCGAAACACCGCGCCTGAGTCTGGCGGTGGTTTATCCCGGCGAGCCCGGCGTGAAGGTGGAAAAACTGCCGGCGTTGCCGTTGATGCCGGACATCAGCCACGGCCGCCTGTACCTCGACGGCGCCCTGTGCGAACTGCTCGCCGGCGACGGCTGGGACGCCTACGTCAAACCGTTTCGCAGTCTTGAAGATGTCTACGTGCTCAGCGCCATCGCCGCGTGGTTGTACGGCGTCGGCCAGGACAGCGACTGGCCGCAGGCCCTGCAATTGCGTTTGCTGGCGCTGCTGGCCGGGTGCGCCGAGGCCAGCCGGCAAGCGCCGAACAATCCGGCGGGGCATGTAGTGCTGGGCGGGTTGTTTGCGCAGTTTGAAGCGCTGGCGGGGGAGGTTGATGAAGCGCTGGGCAATGGCCCAGCGGAGTGGGCGCAGATGTGGCAGCGGGACAAGGGCGTGATGCAGTTGGCGGCGGGGGCGAGGGCCAAGCGGTTGGCCAAGGCTTTGGCGGTGACCTGAGCGGCCCCTTCGCGAGCAGGCTCGCTCCCACAGAAAGATCGTGTGTTGTCAGTCGAAACGTGGGAGCGAGCCTGCTCGCGAAAGCGGCCTCAAGAACACCACACATCTGTCATCAACCGCACCTAATCTCAACAGACCGATCCCAGAGCCTCAACCATGTTCAAAGGCCTGTCCCTGTTCCTGCTGCTGATCAGCCTCACCGTCCGAGCCGAACAATGGCCGAATGAGCAATGGCCAATCGGCTCGCCAGTCAGCGGCCCGGCCGTCGAGGCGCTGGAAAACTACGCCTTCCCGCCCCGCAACGACGCCACCCGCGACGGCATCCGCACCGACGCCTTGCTGATCATCCAGGACGGCCAGATCATCTACGAACGCTACGCCGCCCCGACCACCGAACAGACCCCGCACCTGACCTGGTCGATCAGCAAAAGCCTGCTGGCCGCCGTCCTCGGCGTGGCCTACGGCGAAGGCCGGTTCAAACTCGACGATCCAGCGCTGAAGTTCTACCCGGCGCTGGAAAAACACCCGGCGATCACCCTCGGCCATCTGCTGAACTGGGCCTCCGGTCTCAATTGGCAGGAGGACTACGAATACGCGCCGCTGAAATCTTCGGTGGTGGCGATGCTCTACACCCGCGGCCATCGCGACATGGCCGCGTTCACTGCGGACCACGACGCCTACGCCGCGCCGGGTCAGGCTTTCCGTTATTCCAGCGGTGACAGCAATCTGCTCGCCGCTGCCCTGAAAACCATGGTCGGCCCAGAGCGTTACGCCGACTATCCGTGGACAGCATTGTTCGAGCCGTTGGGCATTCGTCACGCCGTTTGGGAAAGCGATGCCAGCGGCACCTTTGTCGCCTCGTCCTATGCCTATCTCACCGCGCGGGATCTGGCGCGGGTCGGTCTGTTGATGGCGCGCGGCGGGCGCTGGAACGATCGGCAGTTGCTGCCCGAGGATTGGCTCGCGTTCAACCTCACACCGTTTGCCGGCTACAAGGCGCATCAGGACGAAGCCGTACCCGGCGGCCACTGGTGGCTCAATCGTCGTGTCGACGGCGCCACATCACCATGGCCCGACGCCCCACCCGACACCTTCGCCGCCCTCGGCCACTGGGGCCAGGCGCTGTATGTGATGCCCAGCGAGAAACTGGTGATCGTGCGTTACGCCGATGATCGTGATGGCAGCTACCAGCACAACGAATTGCTCAAACGCGTGTTGCAGGCGGTGCGGCCATGAAGCGCTTTCTATTGTTGCTGCTGATCGTGCTGCTCGGCTGGGGATGGTATGAACGCGAGAATCTCTGGGCGTTCCCGGACATCATCAGCGCCTACACCGCCAAGGAATATTGCTCGTGCCGTTATGTGACGAACAACGACGCGGGGTATTGCCGTGGCTATGTGAAGCAATGGCTGCCAACCAGCGGTTTTACCGATGACCCGTCGAGCAAAACCGTCACCGTCAGAGGCATGGGCCGCAGCAACAGCGCGCAATGGCTGAGCGAACGCCAGGGCTGTCGCCTGAATCCCTGACTACACTCGATTCCGTTGTGAATGGAGATCATGTGGGAGCTGGCTTGCCAGCGATTGCAGTGGGTCAGCCAGCGAAAATCTTGCCTGTGACGACGCTATCGCTGGCAAGCCAGCTCCCACATGGGTCTCATCAGTGCATGCATCTGTGGTGATCTTCAGTTTGCAATAACTTGGCGGGCGGTTAAGGTTCGTGCAGGTTTATCGCCCCCACGAGTGTTCAATGTTCAACCGCTCCCTCTATACAACCTTCGCCAGTCTGCTGTTGACCGCCGCTGCGATGCCGGCCCAGGCCAATTGGTACCTGGACGGCGAGTCGTCGCGGCTGTCGTTCGTCAGCACCAAAAATGCCAGCGTGTCGGAAGTGCAGCGCTTTCTGGTGCTGCACGGCAAGGTCGACCCCAACGGTCGCGCCGAGGTCGAAGTCGAACTCGAATCGATCAACAGCGGCATTCCGCTGCGCGATGAGCGCATGCGCAAGGAGCTGTTCCAGATCGAGCAATTTCCCGCAGCCACTATCACCACGCAGATCGACCTGCGCCCGATCAACGATCTGGCCCCCGGCGCGCAGCTGGAGTTGCGCCTGCCGCTGACCGTCAGCCTGCACGGCAAGCAGCACGAATACCCGGCCGAGTTGCTCGCCACGCGTCTGGATGATCGGCGCTTTCAGGTGGTGACCCTAGAGCCGCTGGTGATCAACGCCGAGGATTTCGATCTGGCGCCGGGCCTGGAAAACCTGCGCAAACTCGCCGATCTGTCGGCCATCAGTCTGTCGGTGCCGGTGGGTGCGGTGCTGATTTTCACGGCGCGCTGACATGCGCGGTGCGGTGTTTCCCTGGCGTGACGGCAACCGTTTCGAACTGTTGATCGACGGCCCGCAGTTCTTTCCGCGCATGCTCGAGCACATCGCTGGAGCTACAGAACAGGTCGAACTGGAGCTGTACCTGGTCGAGGCAGGCGCCTGCGCCGAAGCCATCGTCCAGGCGCTGGTCGCGGCGGCCGAGCGCGGCGTGCGCGTGCGTTGCCTGTTCGATGATTACGGCAGCCTCGCGTTCACGCTGCACCTGCGCCAGCGCCTGACTCAGGCCGGGGTCGAGCTGCGTTTCTACAATCGCCTGAGCTGGCGGCGCTGGGTCGGCAACTTCTATCGTGACCACCGCAAATTGCTGCTGGTCGACCAATGCCTGGCCGTGGTCGGCGGCACCGGCGTGACCGATGAATTCTGGACGCCGGGCCATGATGTCAGCGAGTGGCACGAAGTGATGGTCGAGATCAGCGGTCCATTGGTGATCGATTGGCAATTGTTGTTTGATCGCCAGTGGATCGCCAACCGTTACCGCCGCGCCTGGCGCCCGGCCGCGCATTTCGGCTTGCCGCGCCTGCCGCGCGTGCCGGACAAGGGCGAAGGCATGGGCCGCGTAGCCTACGCCGACGCCCGCCAGCACCGCGACATTTTGCAGTCGTTGTTCCGTGCGTTGAACAGCGGGCAAAAACGCATCTGGATGGCCACGCCGTACTTCCTGCCGACCTGGAAAATCCGCCGCTCCCTGCGCAAGGCTGCCGCGCGCGGCGTCGATGTGCGCTTGCTGCTGACCGGGCCGCGCACCGATCACCCGTCAGTGCGCTACGCCGGGCACCGCTATTACCCGCGCCTGCTCAAGGCCGGGGTGCAGATCTTCGAATACCAGCCGTGCTTCCTGCACCTGAAAATGGTTCTGGTCGACGAATGGGTAAGCATCGGTTCGTGCAACTTCGATCACTGGAATCTGCGTTTCAATCTGGAGGCGAACCTGGAGGCGCTGGACCCGGCGTTGACGGCAGCGGTGGAGGCGAGCTTTGTGAAGGACTTCGGCTTGAGTCAGCTGGTGAGTCTGGAGGAGTGGCAGCGCCGACCGTTGTGGCGGCGGGTCAAGCAGCGGGTGTGGGGCTGGGTGGATCGGTTGGTGGTGAATATTCTCGACCGTCGCGGATAACCACGATTTTGAATACACCCTGAATCCAATCTGGTAGCGAGCCTGCTCGCGAAAGCGGTGTGTCATTTGATCGTTCCCACGCTCTGCGTGGGAATGCCTCTAGGGACGCTCCGCGTCCAGTGACGCGGAGCGTCACGGGCTGCATTCCCACGCAGAGCGTGGGAACGATCAGTGCAGGGGGGCGGTGTGCTTGCTGTTACAGCAATTCAAAGCTCTGCTGCGTCACCGCCTGCGAATCCAGGCCGATCTGCACGTTGAACTTGCCAGGCTCGGCTGCGTATTTGAGCTGGGCGTTGTAGAACTTCAGGTCTTCCTCGGTGATGGTGAAGTGCACGACTTTCTGTTCGCCGGCCTTGAGCATGATCTTCTGGAAGTTCTTCAGTTCTTTCACCGGGCGGATCATTGAACCGGTGACGTCCTGGATGTACAACTGCACCACGGTTTCGCCGTCACGCTTGCCGGTGTTCTTGACCATGACGCTGGCGTCGAGCTTGCCGCTGGCGTTCAGGGTGGTCGATGACAGCGCCATATCGCTCAGGGCGAAGGTGGTGTAGCTCAGGCCATAACCGAATGGAAACAGCGGGCCGGTGGTGTCATCGAAATACTGCGAGGTGTAGTTGCCCGGTTTGCCCGGCGTGAACGGCCGGCCGATGCTCAGGTGGTTGTAGTAGGTCGGGATCTGGCCCACGGAACGCGGGAAGGTCACCGGCAGTTTGCCCGACGGGTTGTAGTCGCCGAACAGCACGTCGGCGATGGCGTTGCCGCCCTCGGTGCCGCTGAACCAGGTTTCCAGAATCGCATCGGCCGACTGGTTTTCTTCGAGAATCGTCAGCGGACGGCCGTTCATCAACACCAGCACCAACGGCTTGCCGGTGGCTTTCAGCGCACGGATCAATTCGCGCTGGGTTTGCGGGATGTTCAGGTCAGTGCGACTCGAGGATTCATGGGACATGCCACGGGACTCGCCGACAGCGGCGACGATCACGTCAGCATCCTTCGCCGCTTTCACCGCTTCGTCGATCAGCACGCTGGCCGGGCGCGGGTCATCGACCACTTCCGGGGCATCGAAGTTGAGGAAGTTCAGGTAGTCGAGGACCTTCTTGTCGCCCGTGATGTTGGCGCCACGGGCGTAGATCAGGTTGGCTTTGTCGCCGATCACCGCACTCATGCCATCGAACAGCGTGACCGATTGCGCCGGGCGCCCGGCGGCGGCCCAGCTGCCCATCATGTCGATCGGCGCTTTTGCCAATGGACCGACCAGCGCGATTTTCGCGTCTTTCTTCAGCGGCAGAGTTTCGTTGTGGTTCTTCAGCAGCACCAGACTGCGCCGCGCCACTTCGCGGGCCTCGGCGCGGTGCAGGCGGCTCTCGGCGTAGGTGTCGGCCGGATCATCCTCGGCCTTGCCGATGCGCAGGTACGGGTCCTTGAACAGGCCCATGTCGTACTTGGCCGCGAGCACTTCGCGCACAGCGTTGTCGATGTCTTTCTGTTCGATCTCGCCGGACTTGAGCAACCCCGGCAGTTCTTTGCCGTAGAGGGTGTCGTTCATGCTCATGTCGATGCCGGCCTTGATCGCCAGCTTCGCCGCTTCGCGACCGTCGCGAGCGACACCGTGCTTGATCAGTTCGAAAATCGCGCCGTGATCGCTGACTGCCAGGCCTTTGAAGCCCCAGTCCTTGCGCAGCAGATCGTTCATCAGCCAGGTGTTGGCCGTGGCTGGAATGCCGTTGATCGAGTTCAACGCCACCATCACACCACCGGCTCCGGCATCGATCGCGGCGCGGTAGGGCGGCAGGTAATCCTGGTACATCTTCACCGGGCTCATGTCGACGGTGTTGTAGTCGCGACCGCCCTCGACCGCGCCGTACAGGGCGAAGTGCTTGACACTGGCCATGATGCTGTCGGCAGCGCTCGGCGTGGCCCCCTGATAGGCGCGAACCATGACGCCGGCGATGCGCGAGGTCAGGTAGGTGTCTTCGCCGAAACCTTCGGAACTGCGGCCCCAGCGTGGATCGCGGGAGATATCCACCATCGGCGCGAAGGTGATGTCGAGGCTGTCGGCGGCGGCTTCTTTAGCCGCAACGCGACCGGACTGGCCGATGGCGTCCATGTCCCAGCTCGACGCGAGGGCCAGCGGAATCGGGAAAATCGTACGGTGACCGTGGATCACGTCGTACGCAAAAAACATCGGAATCTTCAGGCGACTGCGCATGGCAGCGTCCTGCATCGGACGGTTTTCCGCGCGGGTGATCGAGTTGAATGTGCCGCCGATGTTGCCGCCGGCGATTTCCTTGCGGATCAGCTCGCGGGGCATTTCCGGGCCGATGCTGATCAGGCGCAACTGGCCGATCTTCTCGTCGAGGGTCATTTGTTTCATCAGGTTGCTGATGAAAGCGTCCTTGTTTTCCAAAGGTACCGGGGTCGTGGCGGCCAGTACCTGATGACTGGCCAGGCTGACGAACAGACCCAGCAAACACAGCTTCTTCATGAATTTTTTCTCTAGAGCCCAAACGGTGATGCAACACCGGCCAGCCAAAATGTAGGGAGCGACTATTGTTGTTCGGGTGCCGGCGCAAAATCCTGAGCCGGAAAACCGCAGCCGACAGCGGCAACGTGAACGCGAAGGGCACTTTTTAGCCGATTAACCCGTCGCATGCCAGTGGCGGCGCCGATTATGCCCCAACCGCTGGCCGGGAATGCCCAGCGCTCGGTTTTTAAATCAAATGTGTCATGGAGCATCACTGCAATGAATATCAGCTCAACCTCCCGTTCACGGTTACAGATCGCCACGTTGCTGGTGTTCGCCACGCTGTTGACCGCGTGCGGCATCAACAATATCCCGACCCTCGACGAACAAGCCAAAGCCGCCTGGGGTCAGGTGCAGAACCAGTACCAGCGCCGTGCCGACCTGATCCCCAATCTGGTGGAAACCGTGAAGGGCTATGCCGCCCATGAGCAGGAAACCCTGACCGCAGTGATTGAAGCGCGAGCCAAGGCGACGTCGATTCAGGTCGATGCCAGCACCCTCGACAATCCCGAGAAGCTCAAGCAGTTCCAGCAGGCACAGGATCAACTGACCGGCGCATTGAGCCGTTTGATGGTGGTCTCCGAGCGCTATCCCGATCTGAAGGCCAACCAGAATTTCCTCGCTTTGCAATCGCAACTCGAAGGCACGGAAAACCGCATCGCCGTGGCGCGTCGCGATTTCATTCTGGCGGTGCAGAAGTACAACACCGAGATCCGCACCTTCCCCGGTCGCCTGTGGCACAGCGTGATGTACAGCGATCTGCCAATGCGCGAGACCTTCGAAGCCACCACGCCCGGCGCGGAAAAAGCCCCGGAAGTGAAATTCTGATTCGAGGTCGCCCATGCGTGTGTTGAAACTGGGCCTGGTGCTGATGCTGTGGCTGTTCGCCGTCAGCGCCCGGGCCGAATTGACCTTTCCGCCGCTGAGCGGGCGCGTGGTCGATCAGGCGCAGATGCTCGAGCCATCGATTCGCGCGCAACTGAGCCAGCAATTGCAGGCGCACGAGCAGGCCACCGGCGAGCAATTGGTGGTGGTCACGCTGCCGGATCTGCAGGGCACCACCATCGAGGATTTCGGCGTTCAGCTCGGTCGGCACTGGGGCATCGGCCAGAAGGACAAGAACAACGGCGCATTGCTGATCGTCGCCCGTGACGAGCGCAAACTGCGCATCGAAGTCGGCTATGGCCTGGAGGATCGCCTGACCGATGCGCAGGCGTCGGTGATCATTCATCAGGTCATCACGCCGGCGTTCAAGGCCGGTAACTTCAGCAAAGGCATCAGCGATGGCGTTGCGGCGATGCTGGTGGTGCTTGGTGGCAATCCGCTGGACGAACCGTCGACCGTGTACGAATCCAGCGGCGACCCGGCGGATGATTTCATCTCGCGGCACCCGGCGCTGTTCATGTTTCTGGTGATGTTGTTCATCGTGACGGTGTTTGTCTGCCAGATGCTCGGTATCCTGCCTGCCGGCCGGGGCGGCTCCGGAGGAGGGGGCGGCTTTGGCGGAGGCGGCGGATTCGGCGGCGGAGGCGGTGGCGGCTTCAGCGGTGGCGGGGGCAGTTTCGGCGGCGGCGGTTCGTCCGGCGGCTGGTGAGATCAAAAGAATAATGAGCAGGCACTTTTCGACATGGCATTACTGACTGAACACGAACAACGCAAAGTCGCCGAGGCCATCGCCCGGGTCGAACGCGACACCGACGCCGAACTGGTCACGGTGCTCGCTGCCCGCGCCGATGATTACGCGTACATCCCGCTGCTCTGGGCCAGTCTGCTGGCGCTGGTGTTGCCGGGCATCGTCCACTACCTCACGGGCTGGCTGACCCTGCGCAGCCTGCTGTTGGTGCAATGGGGCATGTTCATCGTCCTGTGCCTGTTGTTCCGCCTGCCGAAAATCACCACCCATCTAGTGCCGCGCCGCGTGCGCCACTGGCGCGCCTCCAACCTAGCGCGGCGACAGTTTCTCGAACAGAACCTCCACCACACCGTGGGCAGCACCGGCATGCTGATTTTTGTCTGCGAGGCTGAGCGCTATGTGGAAATTCTGGTGGACGAGGGGATTTCCAAACGGCTGGATAACAGCAACTGGGACGCGATTGTCGCAGCGTTCACCGAACAGGTCCGCCAGGGCCGCACGCTGGAAGGGTTCGTCACGTGCGTGGAGGCGTGTGGTGAGTTGTTGAAGGTGCACGTGCCAATGACGCAGGTGCGGAACGAGTTGCCGAATCGGTTGGTGGTGTTGGGCTGAAGCAGTCCCGCATATTTGGCCTCTGTGGCGAGGGGATTTATCCCCGATCGGCTGCGTAGCAGTCGCGAAACCTGCGCACATGATTTGAAAGGCCGAACACAGAGGGCCGCTTCGCGCGCCATCGGGGATAAATCCCCTCGCCACAAAGGTCGGTGTCATGGATTTTGCCGTTGGGTAAATAAGAGGGTGTCCCCAACCCTCATCCCCCCTAAAATACCCGCCATTCCCGATTCCGCCCGTCCGAGGCCGCTTGTCCATGTCCGTTTCCGCTTCTTCCGCGCCGTCCGCCAAACCGGCCGCCGATCACCACGCCCAGTTCATCGAGCTGCTGCAAACCAGCCTCGACGACAGCGGTTTCATCAAGCTGGTGCTGGCCAAGTACGTCGGTGAAGAAGCGGATCTGCAACGGGTCATCATCAAACCGGTTACGGTCAAGGCGCAGCCGTGTCTGTCTTTTGTTTATCGCTACAAGACCCGCGACATCACCAAGAACCTGCCGCTTGACGAGGGCGTGGCGCTGATTGCCGGTCTGCTGCCGACCTCGTTCAAAAATGCGCATTTACTGGCGCTGACCGACGAAGCGCAGCTGGAATACAGCAAAAAGGGCAAGAGTTCGCTGTTCAAGAGCAAACCTCAGCAATTGCGTGAAGCGCCGTCCGCCGAGCACAACCGCGAGAAAAACCGCTTTCTTGAGTTGAGCCGCCCGTTCCTCAAGGACTTGGGCGTGACCAATGCGCAACACGAGCTGATCCCGGCGATGTCGCGCAAGTGGAAGCAGATCAACAAGTTCATTGAAGTGTTCAGCCATGCCCTGACCTCGTCGCCGCTGGCGCTGGACAAACCGGTGCGGGTCGCCGATTTCGGTTCGGGCAAGGGCTACCTGACGTTCGCCATTCACGACTACCTGCGCAACACGCTGAAGGCCGAGGGCGAAGTCACCGGCGTCGAGCTGCGCGAAGAAATGGTCAACCTGTGCAACGCTGCAGCGGCCAAGCTTGAGCATCCGGGGCTGGTGTTCAAGTGCGGTGACGTGCGCACGGTGGCGCCGAGCGAACTGGACGTGATGATCGCCCTGCATGCCTGCGACATCGCCACCGACTACGCGATTCACACCGGCATCCGCTCGGGTGCGTCGATCATAATGTGCTCGCCGTGCTGTCACAAACAGATCCGCCTGCAGATCCAGAGCCCGGCGCTGCTCAAGCCGATGCTGCAATACGGCTTGCACCTCGGCCAGCAGGCGGAAATGGTCACCGACAGCTTGCGCGCGTTGTTCCTCGAAGCCTGTGGTTACGAGACCAAGGTGTTCGAGTTCATCTCGCTGGAACACACCAACAAGAACAAGATGATTCTCGCGGTGAAACGCGCCGAACCGGTCGATCCGACGCAGTTGTTGGCGAAGATCGCAGAGCTCAAGGCGTTCTACCACATCAGCGAACACTGCCTGGAAACACTGCTGCGCGCTGACGGCTATATGCCTTAACAGGCAGCTGCAAGCTTCAAGCGGCAAGCTGCAAGTTGAAGCATGACGCTGGTGTGCCTGATATGGGTGATCCTGCTTTTTCTTGAAGCTTGCAGCTTGCAGCTTGCAGCTCAATTTGGGTCTACCTTGAATACTCCCAGACCTTTCCCCGAGGAGTTTTCCCATGGCCGCGAAAAAGATTCTGATGCTGGTCGGCGATTACGTCGAAGACTACGAAGTGATGGTGCCGTTCCAGGCCCTGCAGATGGTCGGCCACACGGTGCACGCCGTGTGCCCGGACAAGTCCGCCGGCAGCACCGTGCGCACTGCGATTCATGATTTTGAAGGTGATCAGACCTACAGCGAAAAACCCGGTCACTTGTTCGCGCTCAATTTCGATTTCGCCAAGGCCAGCGAAGCCGATTACGACGCGCTGCTGATTCCCGGCGGTCGTGCTCCCGAGTACCTGCGGCTGAACGACAAAGTCCTCGAACTGGTGCGCGCGTTCGACAACGCCGGCAAGCCCATCGCAGCGGTCTGCCATGGCGCGCAACTGCTCGCGGCGGCGGGTGTGCTCGAGGGGCGTGAGTGTAGCGCGTATCCGGCCTGCGCCCCGGAAGTACGTCTGGCGGGCGGCACCTACATCGACATTCCGGTGACCGATGGTCATGTTCAGGGCAATCTGGCCAGCGCTCCGGCGTGGCCGGCGCATCCTAAATGGCTGGCCGGTTTCCTCGGTCTGCTCGGTACGAAAATCACCTTGTAGTCGAGGCAGGCGACAGACCGCGGCTGCTGGTCTTTACTCTGAAGCGCGAAATCTCTCAATCGCCCCCAGGAGAAACAGACATGTCCGGATGGTACGAAGTGAGCAAAAGCAGCAACGGCCAATTCAGGTTCGTGTTGAAAGCGGCGAACGCCGAAACGATTCTGACCAGCGAGCTCTACAGCACCCGCGCCGGCGCCGACGGCGGCATCGCCTCGGTGCAGGCCAACAGCCCGCTGGACGAGCGTTACGAGAAAAAATCGACCAAGGACGGCCACCCGTACTTCAACCTCAAGGCGGCCAATCACCAGGTCATCGGCAGCAGCGAGTCGTATTCATCAGATGGCGCGTGCGACAAGGGCATCGCCAGCGTGAAGGCCAACGGCCCGACCAAAGTCATCAAGGACAAGACCCTGCCTGTCCTCTGAGCTCAGGGCATGAGCCTTTGAAATCAAAAGATCGCAGCCTTCGGCAGCTCCTACACCTGGAATGCATTTCCATGTAGGAGCTGCCGAAGGCTGCGATCTTTTGATCTTGCTTCATACCTCAACCGGTACCGACAATTTCGGATCGCCCAGGGCATGGCTCTTGGCATCAAAGAACCGCAACTCAACCCCGGTACCGTCGAACACCTTGGCGTAGTGACGCTTTTGATGCTGGATGAACGCGGCGCTGCGCGGATAAATCGAGACCGCCACGCACTTCGGTCGGGCCAGGCGCAACGCGCGCACCAGATGCGCATCCGGCTCGCCCAGCGCGTGGCCGAAGATGCACAGGCTGTCGCCATGGGCCAGTAACTGCTCGTAGCAGAACGACAGATAATCCGAGCTGCGAATGGTCTTGAGCTTGTCAGTGCTCGGCCCTTCGGTGACGAACAGCGGCACGTCATCCAGGGTCTTGATCGTATTGTTGATGGCGAAGCTGCCGAGCAGGGTGCCCTCGGTCGAGGTCAGTTTGCGTGCGGTGCCGTCCTGATTGCGCACCAGATGCAGACCACCGTGCAGGTACAGCAGACGCGGTTTGTCGGTGGCGCTCTGGCTCAGATCGAAACTTGCGTCTGCGCCGTTGAACAGGTCGTCGATGGCCTCGCCCGGGTGTTGCAGCGCCCAGTAATTGAGCAGGTCGTAGTTGGTGGTGAACACCGTGCGATAGCGCGCCAGTTCTGCATTGAGCGCCGTCAGTGTCGAAGGCTGCACCAGCCGCCACGGGATGTGCACCGCGTGCACCGTGTTGATCAGCGCTTCCTTGATTGCGTAATAGCGATTGCGCGGCGCCGCCGAGCTGACCGCCAGCGCCTTGTTGACCCGGCTGGTGGTTTTCAGGGCGCCCAGCACTTGCTCGAAGCTGCGGGTTTGCAGCGCGTCGAACACCGCCAGTTCCGATGGGCTCAGCGGTTTCTCTTCGACCGTACGGGCGTTTTCGAACAGCGAGTCGTAGCCGAAGTCATCCCACACCGCGCGGCTGGCGCCATTGCCCACCAGCAAACCCTGGAAATCGTTCGCGGCGCGCAAGGCGTTCCAGTCTTCGAGGGTGGCGTCGACATCGAGAAAATCGGTCATTGCGTGGGCGATCTCAAAACAAAGGGCAGATGGACGGCGACTTTATCACGAGCGGACATTGAGCCAGATCAACATTGCTCGTGACCGATCGGTCGATGCTGTGTGCACCCGCCGAATCGAGGCAGTCGATCCGGCTTCAGTCAGGAGACACACGATGAGCAGCACCTTCTTCATTCCGGCGGTCAACATCATGGGCAGCGGCTGCCTCGACGAAGCCATGGTCGCGATTCGCAATTATGGCTTTCGCAAGGCGCTGATTGTCACCGATGCCGGGCTGGCCAAGGCTGGCGTCGCCGCGATGATCGCCGAGAAACTGGCGATGCAGGACATCGATTCGGTGATCTTCGATGGCGCCAGACCGAACCCGACCACGGCCAATGTCGAATCGGGTCTGGGGCTGCTGAAGGAAAGCAAATGCGATTTCGTCGTGTCGCTGGGTGGCGGCTCGCCACACGATTGCGCCAAGGGCATCGCGCTGTGCGCAACCAATGGCGGGCAGATCGGCGATTACGAAGGCGTCGACCGCTCGAGCAAGCCGCAATTGCCGCTGATCGCCATCAACACCACCGCCGGCACTGCCAGCGAAATGACCCGCTTCTGCATCATCACCGACGAATCGCGCCACGTGAAAATGGCCATCGTCGACCGCAACGTCACGCCACTGCTGTCGGTCAACGACCCGGAGTTAATGGTCGCGATGCCCAAAGGGCTGACCGCCGCCACTGGCATGGACGCGCTGACCCACGCTATCGAAGCCTACGTCTCGACCGCCGCCAATCCGATCACCGACGCCTGTGCGCTGAAGGCCATGAGCCTGATCAGCAGCAACCTGCGTCTGGCTGTGCGCGACGGCAGCGACCTGGCGGCGCGGGAGAACATGGCTTACGCGCAGTTTCTCGCCGGCATGGCGTTCAACAACGCCTCGCTCGGATTTGTCCACGCCATGGCGCATCAGCTGGGCGGCTACTACGACTTGCCCCACGGCGTCTGTAACGCCGTGCTGTTGCCGCATGTGCAGAGCTTCAATGCGCTGGTCTGCGCTGACCGACTCAGGGACGTCGCCCACGCCATGGGCGCGGATATTCGTGGTTTCAGCGCAGAGGAGGGCGCGCAGGCGGCGATCAATGCCATTCGCAACCTTGCCAAAGACGTCGAGATTCCCGGCGGACTGCGTGAGCTGGGCGCGAAACTTAGCGACATCCCGGTGCTCGCCGCCAATGCTTTGAAGGATGCGTGCGGAGTGACCAATCCACGGGCGGCAGATCAGCGCCAGATCGAGGAAATTTTCCGCAACGCGTTTTGAATGAAGGCGCGCAGGCGAGCGAAGTCGAACAGTCCTTCGCTTGCTTCTGCGACCACGGCAAATGTCCGCACACGGCCCCAATCTGAAACCTGGCCGGCGATGTTGTGAACGGCGGATATACGGTACTGCCCGACTGCCAATGAGTGTGCAGCCGGTGTTTGCCATTTCCGGTCGCTTTCGACCGCTGCACTGGCAATCTCCAGGCCAGTGTCCAGATCGAAAATACTGACGAAACCCTCGGCCCGTGTGACATCTCCCGACAACATCACAGGCGCATTTACCTCCGCTCCCTCAAGCGGTACGAAGACGCCCGGGACGTCGATTTCGGGCCGCAGTCGCACCTCATATCCGCGCTCGTCACTCCATTCAGACGTGATGCCTGCATACGTCTGGTGGGCGTGAATCTTCTGCTGGCCTGGAGCCTGGGCGCCGCTGATGCTGAACGCCCATCGTCCCTTTGCGCTGACCAGCCCTGCACCGAGCGAATGGGTGTTTTCAATGTTCCAGACCTGTACAAGCGCATCGGGCATGCCGCTGCCGAGCAACAATGTCGCAGGTCCCGTCGTGCTGGCCTCCTCGGGGTAGGTGATGGTCGGGGCCGGGGCAGGTTGTGACATTTGCTCGTCGCGAGTGCTCATCGTTCTTCTCGTCCATGGCTGATTTGAACGCTGAGGTTGGCATGACGTGCCTGAATTCG
Organism: Pseudomonas sp. AC083; assembly: GCF_979253165.1. Classification (NCBI taxonomy): domain Bacteria; kingdom Pseudomonadati; phylum Pseudomonadota; class Gammaproteobacteria; order Pseudomonadales; family Pseudomonadaceae; genus Pseudomonas; species Pseudomonas sp. AC083. The sequence continues at coordinate 399,580 of NZ_CEEDDH010000003.1, read as the reverse complement.
AACCTGTAAGAACTACCAGTCCTCCAGTCTTTTTTGCACGGTGATCAATTTCGTTTTCTTCTAAAAAACTGTCATTTGTGTCAGTTGTCCGGCGTGGCTTCTTCGGGTCGAATGCTTTCAGCGAGGGGATCGATGTCGATCCCGCAGGAGAATACGAACATGCCGGAATCCACCGCGCCATTGCCCCCAACCGCGCAGTCAGCCGGGGAGCTGGACGCTCTGTTTGGTCTGCGAACGCTGAAATTTCCCGGAGCGGCCAAGACCATTGCCGAAGGCGTGTCTATCACGCCTTCGGGGCAGATCATGGTCAGCGTTACCGTCGAGCAATCGGGCCATTCGTACTACGGCCTTGCGCGCCTGGATGCCGATGGCAATCCGGACCCGGATTTCGGCACCGACGGATATCTCAGCGGCCGGTTCGGCACAGGCTCGCTCACCCAAGGCGGGCCATTGATCGTTGATGCGCTCGGACGGATCTGGATGTGCGGTGTGATTGGCGTGGTCAAAGACCAGACGCTTGAATACCAGCAAGTCATCGCGCGGTTTCTGCCCGACGGTTCGCCGGATATCGAGTTCGGCGGCGACAGGAATGGCTACCGGATTGTGCCCATGCGGATTCCGGCACTCTTTGGGGCCACCCATGGGCAACTGCTGCTGGCCAAATCCGATCCGCAGCTTGCGCAGCCGGACAGGCTGCTGTTTGTGACAGCGCAAAAGGGCAGTGGCCTGTTGACGAGGTTCAATCTCGACGGCTCGGACGATTTATCGTTCGCCAGCAACGGTTGGCTGCCCCTGTCGCTGCCAGGCGTGGCCATTTCGCTGTCCGGGATCATCCAGCTCGACGGTGGGCTGATTCTCGTGCATGGCAAAACTGAAATAACCAACCAGGGACTGGTCATGGCGTTCGACCACAACGGGAAAGTTGCAGAAGGCTTCGGCGAAAAGGGCGTACTGCTACTGAACCTTCAGCGTAATGGCAAGCCGCTCGAAAGCCACGTGACCGACATCGTTGTGCAAACTGCGCAGCGCCTGCTTCTGCTCGGTTCGGCGGTCGAGTCAACGGACGGCACGAGACTGCAATACGCGTTGATCAGTGGTATTACCTACGCCGGCCAAATGGATGACGCGTTCAAAAATCCTGTCCTCAGCCCGACGGCGCATGAACTCGACCTGAGAGGTTGGCAAGCAGGGTTTGCGCTGGACGACATCGCCGGCAAACGGATCGTTGCGGTCGGACAGACCTCGGGCAGCGCACGAGGCTTGCTGACGGGAGGCTTTCTGGTCGATGGCGCAGTGGATGATTCGTTTGATGTCGAGGGCGCGAAGGACATTTCATGGCCAGCCATCGATGCCTGCCTGCAAGGCTCTTCGATCCTGGTGTTGGGTCGCAGGGACGACAGCGCGCAGCTGGTTCGCTTGCTGACCGCGCCTGTCACAAAACAGCGCGCCAGCATGGGCAACTGAGCAGTCAGCGGTAAAACCGGGCTATCCTGCCGGCTCGGATGAACCCTGCCTTCGAGCCCACCATGCTGCAAAAAAGCCTGATCCGCCGTCTCGACCTGATCACTCTGCAACTGTTCGTCGCCGTCCACGAGGAAGGTACGTTGACCCGTGCGGCTGCGCGCGAAGCCATTGCGGTTTCGGCGGCGAGCAAGCGTCTGATGGAGTTGGAGGAGGCGCTGGGCATCGCTTTGTTCGTGCGTCAGGCCAAAGGGATGATCCTTACGCCGGCCGGTGAAACCCTGCTGCACCACGCCCGGCAGATGCTCTTCAATGTGGAAAAGATGGGCCTGGAGCTAGGCGAGCACAGCCACGGTGTGCGTGGTTACGTGCGCATGCTGGCCAATCTTTCGGCGATCATTCAATTCCTGCCCGAAGACTTGCGCGACTTCTCCGCGCAGCATCCGCAGGTCAAGACCGACCTTGAAGAACGGCCCAGCGCCGGGGTGATTCAGGGCGTGCTCGACGGCGTTGCGGACCTCGGCATCTGCTCCGACGACAGCGACATCAAAGGTCTGCACAGCGCGCTGTATCGCCAGGACAAACTGGTAGTGGTGATGCTGCCGGAGCATCCGTTGGCTGCGCGTGAATCGGTGGCCTTCGATGAAACGCTCGACAGCGATTACGTCGGCTTGCACGCAGCCAGTTCGATCAACATGCGTACCCATGCGGCCGCGCGGCAGGCCGGTAAAGTCCTGCGCATTCGCATTCATGTGCCGGGGTTCGATGCGGTGTGCCGGATGGTCCAGGCGAACATGGGCATCGGCATTCTGCCGCAGCGAGCCTATGAGTTGTTTGGTCAGGCACTGGGCTTGCGCGCGGTGCCGCTGACTGATGTCTGGTCCGATCGCGCGCTGATTGTGGTGGTGCGCGATGAGGCAGGGTTGTCGCCGGTGAGCCGGATGTTGTTTGAGCATTTGCGTGGGCGGTAGATCTTTATTGCGGCTGATGGCCTCTTCGCGAGCAGGCTCGCTCCCACCTTGAACTTGTGTGAACACAGAATCTGAAACCACTACAGAACCTTGTGGGAGCGAGCCTGCTCGCGAAGGCGGCCCTGAATTCACCACGCAATCACAGCGGAGCATTCGCATTTCGCGAACGCTCATTGCCGAGAGACGGCTGGATTGTCCAGACATCGTTCCTCTAGCCTTGGCGACATATTCCAAGAACAAGAGGTACCCCGCGATGACTGCCCCTTTGAGTGCGATCAAAGTGATCGAGATCGGCACCCTGATCGCCGCGCCGTTTGCCGCGCGCATGCTTGCCGAGTTCGGCGCCGAGGTGATCAAGATCGAAGCCATGGGTCAGGGCGACCCGCTGCGCAAATGGCGCAAGCTGCACCAAGGCACGTCGCTGTGGTGGTACCTGCAATCGCGCAACAAGAAATCCCTGGCACTCAATCTCAAATCCGCTGAAGGCATCGAACTGGTCAAGCAACTGGCCGGCGACGCCGACGTGATCATCGAAAACCTGCGCCCCGGTGCGCTGGAAAAACTCGGTCTGGGTTGGGACGTGCTGCATGCGCTGAATCCGAACCTGACCCTGGTGCGTATCTCCGGCTACGGCCAGACCGGCCCTTACCGTGACCGGCCCGGTTTCGGTGCGATTGGCGAGGCCATGGGCGGCATCCGCTACACCACCGGCAATCCCGATTCGCCACCGGCGCGAGTCGGCGTCAGCCTCGGCGATTCGCTGGCCTCGTTGCACGCGGTTATTGGTGCGCTGATGTCGCTGTTGCGGGTCAAGACCGGGCAGGGCGGTGGGCAGATCGTCGATGTGTCGCTGGCCGAAAGCGTGTTCAACGTCATGGAAAGTCTGGTGCCGGAATACGACATGCTTGGCTATGTCCGCGAACGCAGCGGCGGTGCCCTGCCGGGTATCGCGCCCTCCAATACCTACCTCACCGCCGACGGCGCCTACGTGGTGATTGCCGGCAACAGCGACCCGATCTACAAGCGCCTGATGCATACCATCGGCCGCGCAGACCTGGCCGGCGCAGAAGAGTTCGCCCACAACGACGGCCGCGCGGCGCAGAGCGGTTTGCTCGATGCGGCCATCACACACTGGACCAGTAGCCTGCCGATCGACGAGGTACTGGCCGCCCTCGAAGCCGCTGAAGTGCCGGCCGGGCGCATCTACTCGGTGGCTGACATCGTCGCCGATCCGCACTATCAGGCGCGGGACATGCTGCTCGATGCCGAGTTGCCCGGTGGCGCAACGGTGAAGATGCCCGGCATTGTCCCCAAACTCTCGGAGACCCCCGGCGGGGTGAACTGGTCGGGGCCGAAACTGGGCCAGCACACCGACGCTATTCTCGCCAATCTTGGCCTGACTGAACTCGACATCGAACGTCTGAAAGGCCAGGGGGTGGTGCAATGATCACTGACTATTCGCAAACCCTGATCGTCCAGGAAGTCTCGCCCCGCGACGGTTTGCAGATCGAGCCGACATGGGTGGAAACCGCTGACAAGATCGCCCTGATCAATCAATTGTCGCAGGCCGGATTCAGCCGCATCGAAGCCGGCTCGTTCGTCTCGCCCAAAGCCATTCCGGCGCTGCGTGACGGCGAGCAGGTGTTCACGGGCATCCAGCGTCAGCCAGGGGTGATTTACGTGGCGTTGATCCCCAATCTGAAAGGTGCGCAACGGGCACTGGCGGCGAATGCCGATGAGTTGAATCTGGTGATGTCCGCCAGCCAGACCCACAACCTGGCCAATATGCGCATGCGTTGCGAAGAGTCGCTGACGGCGTTCGCTGACATCGTTGCGTTTGTCAGCGGCTCAGGTGTGCGCCTCAACGGCAGCATCGCCACTACCTTCGGTTGTCCGTTCGAAGGCCGGATCGATGAGGATCGCGTACTGCAGATCGTCGACGCTTATCAAGAGTTCGGCATTCAGGGCATCAGCCTCGCCGACACCACCGGCATGGCCAACCCGCGTCAGGTGGATCGCTTGGTGCGGCGCGTTTTGCAACGGGTTTCGCCGGCCGATCTGACCCTGCATTTCCACAACACCCGCGGCCTCGGCCTGTGCAATGTGCTGGCCGCTTACGAGGCCGGCGCGCGGCGCTTCGATGCGGCGCTGGGTGGCCTCGGTGGCTGTCCGTTTGCGCCGGGTGCGTCGGGCAATATCTGCACCGAAGACCTGGTGAACCTGTGCGATGAAGTCGGCATTCCCACCGGGATCGACTTGCCGCTGCTGCTGAAGCTTTCGCGCGGCTTGCCGGCGCTGTTGGGCCACGATGTCCCCGGCCAACTGGCCAAGGCCGGGCGCAATTGCGATCTGCATCCGACCCCGACCTGAAGATACAAAATCCTTGTGGGAGCGAGCCTGCTCGCGAACGCGGTGTGTCATTCAACATCGGTATCGACTGATCTGGCGCATTCGCGAGCAGGCTCGCTCCCACAGTTCAAAAGCATTCAGCAGCACCACCAGACAACAAAAACAATCGGACGCCCATCGGCAGTCCGCCTGGAGAAAATCTATGAGCCTCAACGTAATGGACGCGGGCGTGAATCCGTCCGTCGATCACGACGCCGAAAAAGCCCTGGTCAGCAAAGTCGCCTGGCGGTTGATGCCGCTGATCATGGTCTGCTACCTGTTCGCGTTTTTCGACCGCATCAACATCAGCTTCGCCAAATTCCAGCTGCAGACCGACCTGAGCCTGAGCGACACCGCGTACGGCTTGGGCGCCGGGCTGTTCGTGGTCGGTTACGTGCTGTTCGAAGTGCCGAGCAACATGATGCTGTACAAGGTCGGCGCACGACGTTGGATAGCGCGGATCATGATGTCGTGGGGCGTGGCGACGGCGGCGATGGTCTTCGTCAACAGCGAATGGCAGTTCTATGCGCTGCGCTTCGTCATCGGCGCGATGGAAGCCGGGTTTGCTCCGGGCGTGCTGTATTACCTGACCCTGTGGTTTCCGCAGCACTTCCGTGGCCGCATCACCTCGATGCTGTTTCTTGCCTCGGCATTCGCCGGGCTGGTCGGCGCGCCGTTTTCGGGGTTGGTGTTGCAACACCTCGACGGCGTGTTGCAGATGCGTGGCTGGCACTGGTTGTTCCTGCTCGGAGGCGTGCCGTGCATCGCCCTCGGTTTCTTGGTGCTGACCCAGCTCAAGGACCGCATCGAGGATGCGCACTGGCTGACCGCTGACGAGAAGAAATTGCTCTCCAGCCGCATCGCCCATCACGAGCCACACAAGAGCGGCGGCTCATTGCTCGCGGCGCTGAAAATTCCCGGGTTCCTGACGTTGGGTTTGATCTACTTCCTGATTCAGGTCGCGTCCTACGGGTTGAATTTCTGGGCACCGCAATTGATCCGCAGCGCCGGCACTGAAAGCCCGGTGATGATCGGCCTGCTGACCGCCATTCCGTACATCTGCGGGGCGATCAGCATGGTGGTGATCGGGCGCTTGTCAGACGCCACTGGTGAGCGGCGCAAGTTTGTCGCCGGGCTGGTGATCGTCGGCGCGATCGGTTTTTTCAGCGCAGGAATCTTCGCCAGCCACACGACCTTTCTGATCGTCGCGCTCGGCCTGCTTGGCGCCGGCATCATCGCTTCGATTCCGAGCTTCTGGACCCTGCCACCGAAACTGCTGGCGGGCGCCGGTGCTGGCGCGGCAGGCGGAATCGCGGTGATCAATACCCTGGGGCAATTTGGCGGGATCGTCAGCCCGGTCATGGTCGGACGCATCAAGGACCTCACCGGCAGCACCACCCCGGCGCTGTACGTCATCGGCGTCGCCGCGCTGATCGCCGCAGCGTTGCTGCTGTGGGGCTTGCCGCAGAAGTTGCGTACGCTGGACAAGTATTGAGATCGGCGGCGTCGGCGATGACGCCTTCGCGAGCAGGCTCGCTCCCACGTTGTAATGCGGCTTTCCTGTGGGAGCGAGCCTGCTCGCGAATTCCGACTTCAGACACATGAGAAGATTCGCTGGCCAGATCTGTTGAATCCTCCGATGCAGAAAGGGATAGTGCGCGCCTGGAAATATCTTCAAGGAGCGGGAAGTGACAATGAAGTCCATTTGGATCAGCGCAGTAGCGCTTTGCGGGTGGTTGATGGCTGGGCAGGCGTGGGCCGATTGCACACCGCCTGCGCTCAGTGGGGAAGCGGACTTTTCTTTGTGCAAGAACTGGCCGGCTTATCCGCAGCTGACGATTACCGCGCTATCGACGTTTGTGCCCGATCCCGTCTATGACCAGGACGGCAGGGTGGGTTCATACGATCTGGCTCTGGCCGTCACTACCGCTGGCAGCCCCAAGCCGCTGGCGACCTATCATCAGCGGTCGGCGTTTCTCTCCGATGCCATCGCGCTGGAGAGTCTGGAACTCGACACGGCGCGTTATAAACTCACGCCCGACCTTCGTGCATTCGGCGTCCGCGCCCATTTCAAAGGCTCGTCGCGCGTCAATCCGCTGGATGAAACCCTGCTGTCGCTCTACGTGAAAGAGGGCGACAAACTGCGCTCGGTGCTGGATCGCTTGGTCGTCTACAGCTTCAGTGGCGAATGGGATGGCAATTGCGCAGGAGAGCGCTCGGAGACGGTGCGTACGCTTGAGATGGGCAAAACCAGTTCCCATGGTTACGCCGATATCATTGTCCGCTCGGTCACCACGGGGCTGGTCGGTGAGGGGCCACCCGACACCTGCGAATCGAAAACTACCCACGAAAAGCCGGTGCTGACCACGTTGCGCTATGACGGCAAAACCTACGTTTTGCCGCAAGGTTTCAAGGGCATGTGACTGGTGTTACTGATACGAATAGTTCAAGGAAGAATCATGAATCTGCATCTCCGAATCTATATCGCCCTCGGCTTGTTCGCGCTTACGGCCCAGGTCCATGCCGCTTGCGAAGTAAAAAAATTCGACGGCCATACTCTCTCGCGCTGCAAAATCTGGCCTGCGTTCAACACTCAATCAATTGCAGCGAAGGCCACCTTCGTTCCCGATTCCGCGGGTGCTCAAGACGGCGTGTTCGATCTGGCACTGTCAGTAATCAACGCCACGACGGGCAACACAGTCGCCAGTTATGCCAAACCCGGCGCTTACAACTCCGATGCGATCAGCTTCGATGATCTGATCATCGATACGGCGCGTTACCGCTTAACGGCGGATGTCCGTGCGTTCGGGCTGCGATCGACGTTCATGAGCCACGGTTCCAGAGCGAATCCGTACTCCAAAACCGACCTGGCTTTGTATGTTCGCGAAGGCAATCGCTTACGCCCAGTGCTGGAAGGCTTGGTGGTGCGCAAGGATTTCGGTGAGGGTACCGGGGAGTGCGATACGCGAGACACACGCATTCGCAGGACTGTCGAAATCGGCTCATCCAGCCACAACGGGTTTGCGGATCTGATCGTCAGTTCCAGCGGTTCGTTGATGAAGTCTTTCACTTCGGGCAAACAATGCGCTTCGAAAACCACCAACCTGAAGAACACCCAGGTCACCCTGATCTACGACGGCCAGCAATATGTCGTTCCCGAAGACCTCAGAGGTTACTGATTCGATGCTTACCGGTCTTAACCACCTGACCCTGGCCGTCCGCGATCTGCAGCGCAGTCTGGCGTTCTATCGCGATGTGCTGCAATTGGACGTCGAAGCGACGTGGGATAACGGCGCCTATTTGTCACTGCCCGGACTGTGGTTGTGCTTGTCAGAAGATCCTCAGCGCAGTGGGGAGCCGGGCGCGGACTATACCCATTACGCTTTGAGCGTGAGCGCGGCAGACTTCACTTCACTGGTTGAGACGTTGAAATCGGCTCAGGTGCCGCAGTGGCGAGACAACCGTAGCGAGGGCGCGTCGTTCTACTTTCTCGACCCCGACGGCCACAAGCTGGAAGCCCATGTCGGCGATTTGCAGTCGCGGCTGGCTGCGTGTCGGCAGAAACCGTACCCCGGCATGCGTTTCCGCGACGAACCCTGATCCGCTTCAATCTTGTTGATATAGACTCTGCGCCACGTGTTCTGGCGCTTGCAGGTTTCTCATGACTCCATCATTGCTGTTGGCCGTTCTGGCTTCGGGTTTCATCTACGGGATCACCCCCGGGCCGGGCGTGCTGGCGGTGTTCGGGATTGGCGCGGCCCATGGCCGGCGCGCCGGGGCGGGTTTTCTCTGCGGGCATCTGCTCGGCGATGTGATCTGGTGCAGCACCGCGCTGGTGGCGATTGTCGGTGCGCGGGAAATCGGCAGCACCGCGTTCGATGTGCTCGGCGTGCTCAGCGCGTTGTACCTGTTCTGGCTCGGCTGGCGTGCGGTGCGTGCCCAACGCCGCAATGGCGACGAGGCGCAAGGGGCGGCGCGGCAGCCGTTCTGGCACGGTATCGTCTTCGGCCTGACCAATCCCAAGGCCTACCCGGTGGCGGTGGCGACCTTCACGGCGCTGCTGTCGAGCCGCGCCGAACTGCTCAATTGGTCGATGCTGCCGGCGCTGATCGCCCTGAGCTTTATCGGCGGTGCGCTGGCTTACGCTATCCTCATCGGCGTGGTCGGCGCGCAGCGGGTGCGCACGGTGTATCAGCGTCATGAACTGCTCATCACCCGTTTATGCGGCGTGATGTTTATTGGCTTCGCCATCAATGCGTTGATGCACGCGCTGCCGGGGCTGCTGCCGAACAAGACTTGATGAAATGGCAGGGACGCGCAACCACGATCACGGACGATTGAAATCGCTGCACTGTGCGGACATCCCGTAGAACCATGGAAAGCCCTAACCCTGCGCCGCTGGCGAGCTACATGGACCTGTTGCTGGACGCCGTTTGCGCGGTCGACAAACAGGGCCGTTTCGTTTTTGTCAGCGCTGCCTGCGAGCGGATTTTCGGCTACACGCCTGACGAACTGATCGGCCGCTCGATGATCGAGCTGGTGCACCCGGCCGATCGCCAGCGCACCCTCGCGGCCGCAGGCGAAATCATGGGCGGCGACCCGAAGCACAATTTCGAGAACCGCTACCTGCGCAAGGACGGCAGCGTCGCGCATATTTCCTGGTCGGCGCGCTGGTCGGAGGTCGACCAACTGCGCATCGCCGTCGCCCGCGATATCACCGAGCGCAAGCAGGCCGAATCGCGGCAAGCGGCGTTGTACGCAATTTCCGAGGCGGCGCATGCGGCGGAAGATTTGCTGGCGCTGTTCAAACGCGTCCATTTGCTCATTGGCGAGTGGCTGCCGGCGCTGAATTTTTCTGTGGCGCTGTACGACGAACACTGCGCGCAGCTGAATTTTCCCTATCACGTCGACGATCACGAATTGCAGCCCGAGCAGCCCGGCACGGTCATCGGACGGCTTTGCGCGCAAGTGATCCGCAGCGGCCAGCCAATGTTGCTGACCCCGGACAGCGCCGATGCCACGCCCGACTTCGCTGCGCTGGTCGCGGAACAAAACGCGCCTTGCTGGCTCGGCGTACCGCTGAGCTCAAAAAACGGCACCATCGGCGCCTTGATTGTCAAAAGCCTCGCTGGCGGCGAACGCTACACCGAGCAGGACAAGGAACTGCTGCAATACGTCTGCGCACAAGTCGCCACGGCCATCGAACGCCAGCAACTGCATGCGCGGCTCAAGCGCATGGCGCAATACGATCAACTGACGCAACTGCCCAACCGCGAACTGCTGCGTGATCGGCTCAGGGCTGCGCTGGCCCATGCGCGAACCGTGCACGGACACATGGCGCTGCTGTATGTCGATCTGGATCGCTTCAAACAGGTCAACGACACCCATGGCCATGCCGTCGGTGACATGCTCCTGCAAACCGTGGCCAATCGGCTGAAAGGCTGCGTGCGTGAAACCGACACTGTGGCGCGTATCGGTGGCGATGAGTTTGTCGTGCTGTTGCATAGCGTGCATGCCGCCGAAGATGCCGACAGTGTCGCCGGAAAAATCCGTCAGGTGCTGGCGCAGCCCATGCGCCTCGACGGCCATGACCTGCGTATCGAACCGAGCATCGGCGTGGCGCGCTTTCCTGAACACGGTGAAGAAGAACAGCAACTGTTCCGGCATGCCGATCAAGCCATGTATGCGGCCAAACGCCTGAATCATCGGGCCTTGGGCATCTAAAGCGAGCGCACCGTTCGTCGCGGCCTCGGCGGATTTTCTAAACCTTTGAACGCCAAAGCCTTCTTAACTGAGGCGGACCATTGTCCGCCGCGACTATTTGAGCAGCGGGCGAATCACGGCCCGCTTGAATTTTCAACGAAGGAGGGCGCGACCATGAGCCGGATGGCCACCCGTTTACGTAATGCCAGTTTTGCGACTCTGCTGGGCCTGTGCGCCAGCACTGCGTTCGCCCAGTCGCCTGCCGAATTCATCAACGATGCCTCCGCCAAAGGCATGGCTGACATCGAAGCCAGCCGTCAGGCCCACGGCAAAACCGAATCCAAAGAGGTCAAGGATTACACCATTGTTGTCATCAACGACCGCACCACGGCCAACCAGCATTTGGCGAAAATCGCCAAGAAGCTCGACCTGCCGGTTGCCCCCCGCGAAGAACTCGCTGACAAGGCAAAAGAGCTGATGCCGGAAGTGAAGGACGGCACCACATTCGATCAGGCCTACGCTGCCAGTCAGGTCAAGGCGACCGAAGAGGCCATTACCCAGATCGAGCAACAGGCACAGACCACCGATGTGCCGGAAATCAAAGCGTTTGCCGATGAGACCTTGCCGAAACTGCAAAGCCATCTGGAGAAAGCTCGAGCGTTGCAGGCCAGTCGCTAAAATTCAGCAGTCATCAGAAATCGGCCGCCCTGCATGAAGTGATGCAGGTGCGGCCGAAGTCTTTTCAGCACTCATTCAAATCCTGTTTTGGCTTGCTCTTGTCGCCAAGCCCCTCAAGATCAAACACCTGATTCTCACCCAGCGCGCGGTAATGCCGGCGCAGCGCTTCAAGCTGCTTCAGATCCAGCGCCTCCAGCCCGAGCATCGCGTTCTGCGCTTCCTTGTTCACCCGCAGCAGCTCATCGAGTTTCAAGTGCAGAATGTCGGTGTCGCGGTTTTGCGTGTTCTGAATCAGGAACACCATCAGAAACGTGATGATCGTCGTCGAAGTATTGATGATCAGTTGCCAAGTGTCGTTGTAACCAAAAATCGGCCCGCTCAAACCCCACAACCCGATCAGAATCAACGCCCCCATGAATGTCTTCGGGCTACCGGCCCACAGGGCAAGTTTTTGGGCAATTTTTGCGAATTTCATGATGGGAGTCCTTGTTTTGGGAGCTTGAAATTCAGACATCGGCGTTGCGCTGAAAATTCTGTTTACAAGTTTCGGTGCAGGACTTTGGTAGTGAAGGCGTACCGCGCAAGTCGCTGTATCGTGTCGGCAGTCGACAGGAAACCCCGACAGGAGAACGCAATGAGTTGGTCTGCCAAGCAGTACGTCGCTTTCGAAGATGAACGCACCCGTCCGGCCCGTGATCTGTTGGCGGCGATACCCACGGCGCACGCCCGGGCGGTGGTGGACATTGGTTGCGGACCGGGCAATTCCACCGAGTTGCTGGTGCAGCGTTTTCCCGATGCGAGCGTCAGTGGCCTCGACAGTTCGGCGGACATGATTGCCGCCGCGCGCAAGCGCTTGCCTGAGGTGCGGTTTCAGGTGGCCGAGGTCGACAAATGGGCCGACGAAGGCCCGTTCGATGTGATCTTCGCCAACGCGGTGTTGCAATGGGTGCCTGATCACGCTTCGTTGCTGCCAGCCCTGGCGAGCAAGCTTTCAGATGGTGGCAGCCTGGCGATCCAGATGCCGGACAACCTCAACGAACCGTCCCACCGCTTGATGCGTGAAGTCGCCGCCAATGGGCCGTGGGCGAGCAAGCTCGCAGACGCTGCCGGGCAGCGTACCGACATGGCCAGTGCCAGTGAGTATTTTTCAATGCTGCGGCCGCACTGCGCGCGGGTCGATGTGTGGCGCACCACCTATCACCATCAGCTTCGGGACGGGGCGGCGGGGGTGGTGGAGTGGTTCAAGGGCAGTGGTTTGATTCCGTTTCTGAACCCGTTGACCGAGGAGGAACGGGCGCAGTATCTGCAGCGGTATCTGACGGAAGTTGCCGAGGCTTATCCGGCCTTGGCTGACGGCTCTGTGCTGCTGCCGTTTCCACGTTTGTTTATTGTTGCGACTCGCTGAATCACGCCTCTAACTTTCTTGAGTTCGCCACGTTATCTCAGGTCGGCGCATCCCTTGAAAGCAATCCGGTCGGTTCCCTCTCCCTCGGGAGAGGGCTAGGGTGAGGGGCCTCTTGGCGCATGCAAATCCGATCACCGCTGCACCGCCACCATCATCGTCCTCTGGCATCCTTTCAACTCGTTCACGCTGAACTCGTCGGAAATTTCCTTCTGTTTTCCAGGCTTTTACACGTGGTGCGCCATGGCTGTTTAAAGTTGAATTGCGTTACGTCCAGCTGCCTACAAAACCTTGCGCCGCTGCCTACCGGTACGCCAGAATCCGCCGGCTTGTGCGCCTGGAGGGCGGTCGGTAACTTGGCTCGCGTCACTGATTTCCAGTGATCGGGTTTAGCAGCCCGGCCAGGATTGACCAACGGTTGCACATGTACCTTCCAGTCAGGCTTCGCCTGCACTTGATGGTGGCTGTGCGCATGGCACCCTCGGGTGCGCCGGGTTTTGGACTTCCTACCGGTCTGCTAACTTGCGTACAGCTGCCACCCTTTCGTATAGCAGCGGGATGGTTGCAGTTACCACTACAGGAAGATTCCATGTTCAAGGTAACGCCAAACCCACCGGAAACCGATCCGGCCTCTCCGTACGAGTCCCTCGATTCGAAAAAACTCCACGAAGCCGCCGAACGCGCCCTCGACCACTATCTCATCCCACCAAAAACCAGCTCACCGCCGTACCAGACCAGCAGCATGTTCCAGGTCAACCCGAGCACCGACACCGAGTCGCTATTGGTCAACGCCAGCGAGTCCCTCGGCTCGGCCAGCGTCATGCTCGGCGACTTCGCCGCCTTGCTCGACGGCAGCCAGCGCAAAACCCTGCTCGGTATAGCCCAGGTCGTCATGCTGGGCGAGCTGGCGGTGAATCAGGTGCTGGATCATGTGGTGCCGGTGGGTTAGCCGGCGCTGATTTCCGGGCAAAAAAAAACCGGTCGTTGCGACCGGTTTTGCATGCGATAGTTTTCTTCAGACACTGGCGAGCAGGCATTCATAAGGAATACGCAAGCCATCGTGCAGACGTTTGATCATTGCCAGACTCAGCTTGCGCTTGCGGTTCAATACTTCCGAAACACGCCCACTGGTGCCAATAAAGGGCTCGAGATCCCGCGGCGTCAAGCCTTGCTGATCCATACGGAATTTGATGGCTTCAATGGGATCAGAGGGCGGCATCGGAAAATGCTGCTCCTCATACTTTTCAATCAGCAGAGCGAGAATTTCCAACTCATCGCCCTCTGGCGAGTCGATTTCTGCACCCCACAGCTGTTCCATGCGCAGCAATGCTGCGCTCAGGTCTTCCGGGCTACGAATGGGTTTGATGTTCATTAAACGGTCTCCGCGTTGATCTGGTCGTATTGAGCGTGGGTCCCAACGAAGCGGATAAAACCAAGTTGCCGTTGGTAGTCGATCGCCAGAATCACTCGATATTTATTCCCGCCGATATTGAATACCACCCTGGCTCCCTTGAGGACACTAGCCGTTCGCAGCTCAGCTTTAACCTCTTGCGGAGTTCGATAAATCGCCTTCTCCATATGGCGGTACCATTCAACGAGAGGTGTCTGGGCATCAGCATGAGCTGGTGTGCTTTCCCAAAATTGTCTTAGCGTCGCTCTTGCAATTATCCGCATCCATGCCTCCTCCCGATATGGGAGATACTAGTCGTTACTCAGTGGAGGGGCAATCTTGAATGTGCTTTGTGAACGGGCGTTCAACATTGAATTGCAAAGCATGTATGGGTCATATGAATTTTCTTGCAATGGTTCATAAAAGATCCGTAATTCAGCATAACGATCCACAATGGCTCCATAAAGACCAATTAAGCCTTGAAGGGTTTGCCATGTCATTCATGCATTTGCTTCACTCGCCGGCTGAGATCGCTAGAAATGTCGGAGAAAACGCCAAAATCCTGCGGCTCTCCAAAAACCTTTCCCGCAAGACGCTCGCAGAAAAGGCGGGGGTTTCCGAATCCACCATCAAGCGATTCGAAGCGGCCGGGCTCGTGACGTTGGAGGCTTTGATCCTGATAGCCACTGCGCTTGATGAAGTCAACGCTGTGACCAAGCTGTTCAAACCAGAGCAACCGAGCTCGCTGGATGAGCTGAAGAATGCCAGGCGCAAGAGAGGGATGCGCTGATGATCAAGCCTTTCAAACACACAGAAGCGCTGAATGTTTTGAAAGAGGGCGCCAAGGTTGGTGAGCTGATCAAAGTCGCGGGCCGCTGACTTCGGTGGCCGCACTCCCGGCACGCCTACGCGCAAGCGAATCATGGAGATCTGCAAGGAATACAAATACCTCAAGGCCGAGGAATATATCGAGCAGACTCTCGCTGCGCTCGCCAACTGGAGGAAAGTATTCACTCGATTGAATGTCCCGCACAAAGCCGGGGAGCCGATCTTCAATGTACTGGCGAGGCTGCATCTGGATTTCGAGAAGTAATCCGGGGAGAAAGGGCTCAGCGATCTTCTGCAAGTCTTCACCGCCAGCACTATTCAACTTCCAGACACAAAAAAACCGGCCATCAAGGCCGGTTTTTCATTTCTGCATCCCCCGTCAGACAACACAACGCGAGATCAATATTCGGTGGAGCGGGTAGAGGGAATCGAACCCTCATCTAAAGCTTGGGAAGCTTTCGTTCTACCACTAAACTATACCCGCTCAGAGCGGCTGACTTTGTACCAGACTCGGCCACGGATTTGAAGTTTTCTTTTCTCTGCGAGGGCTTTGCCGCGCAGAAATCGGTCGATCGCGAGCAAGGTCTGCGCCGGTGCAACAGGCACTTCAAGCTTGCAGCCTTGCCCGCGATGACGCTGTTTCAAATGGCCAGGGCATGGTGATCCTGCACAAACGAGTAGCGCGTTCGGCTGGCTTGCGGCGCAGGTTTCAGAAAGCCGAGCAGAGCGTTCTGGCTGTCGCGGCAGGCGGCTTTGTGCTCCATGTCGAGGAAGTGCCCGGTGGCTTGCAGGGTGGTGAAGCTGCTGTGTGCTACGTGATTGCCAAACAGGCGTGCGTCTTCAGCGGCGGTGTATTCATCCCATTCGCCATTCAGGAACAGTACCGGCACGTTGATCTTTTTCGCCGCATTCAGATAGCACTGGCGATCGCTGTGCAGCACGTCGTTGATGTGAAAGTGCATCTGCCCGTACTCATGCTCGGCGAGGCTGCTGACATGGCGATAGTTGAAGCGCTTGAACAGCGACGGCAGGTGTTTGCCGATGGTGTTGTTGACCAGATGGCCGACCCGGTCGCCGTCGCGGCTGCCGAGGTAGTCGACGCCGCGCTCAAGGTAATCGAGCATGTGCGCGTTGATCAACGGGGAGAACGAGCTGATCACGGCTTTTTCGATGCGCCGGGGCTGCTGGGCGAGGGCGACCAGAGTGGCGGCGCCGCCCCAGGAGAACGACAGCACGTGTTCGGCGGCGAAGTGATCGATCAGCTCCAGCAGAATCTGCCCTTCGACTTCCTTTGTCAGATGTTTCTCATGCCGGTTGTGGGCTTTTGACCGTCCCGCGTAGGGCTGGTCATAGCAGACCACGTTGAATTGCGGGTGCAGGTTTTTCACGGTCTGTGCAAACGACGCAGTCGTGGCCATCGAGCCGTTGACCAGAATGATGGTCTTTTCTGCGGCGTCTGCGCGATAGAACTCCGTGTAAACCCGATACTGACCCTGTATATCCAGCACAGCGATTTCTGGCCTCATGTCATAAGACTCCTGGCAAGCAAGCGGGTATGCGCGCAATCGAGATTGCACGAGCTTTGTGACAGGTAGGCATACGCCTGAAATTTGCTGGCCCATGTCGATCCGGTACGGCAGGTCGACGGGTGTTGTTATTGGCGGGCAGATTGCCGGCTGAGGCGCAGCCCTTGAGGGCAGACGACCGACAAAAAGTTTCTTGGAAGTATGTGGTGACTCATCGGTCACATTTCGGCCGACGTCCTGATTCAAGCAGGGGACTCAGGATCACGCAAGTGCCGTCGGCGAATTGTTCGACAACTTCGGCTGAGCGGTCGCCGGCTTAGAACAAATGAATCTCTTCGGTGCGCAAAGCGCGGTATTCGCCCGGTTTTAGCGCGTGATCGAGGGTCAGTTCGCCGATGGATTCGCGGTGCAGGCGCAGGACTTTGTTGTTGAAGAAACCAAACATGCGCTTGACCTGATGGTAGCGGCCCTCAACGATGCTCAGCCGCGCCGAGCGTGGGCCGAGCAGCTCAAGCTGCGCCGGTTGCGTGGTCAGATCTTCGAAGGCGAAGTAGATGCCCTCGGCAAATTTCAGCGCGTAGCTCGGTTCGATGTCCTGTTCGGTTTCGACGTAATAAACCTTCGCCAGTTTGGTTTGCGGCTGCGTCAGGCGCCGCGACCAGGCGCCGTCATTGGTGATCAGCATCAGCCCGGTGGTATTGAAATCCAGACGCCCGGCGATGTGCAGATCGTCCTTGTGCGGTTCATCGAGCAGGTCGAGCACGGTCGCATGCTGCGGATCGCGGGTGGCGCTGACGCAACCCGGCGGTTTGTGCAGCATGAAATAGCGCGCCGGTTTACCGCTTTGCAGCACCTCATCATCGACTTCGACCCGACTGAATTCCAGCACCTCACTGTGCGGGTCGCTGACGACTTTTCCGTCAATCCGCACGCGCTTTTCCACCAGCAACAGGCGTACCTGCTGACGGTTGTAGCGGGGCAGATTGCTGAGGAAGCGGTCGACGCGCATGGTCAGGATTCAACGGACGAAGGGCCGCGCATCTTACGGGATCGGCCGCCGGCCTGCTTGCAGTTGCGCTTCGACCTGTGCGCAGCGCGGGCACAGGCAGGCTTGATTGCGCAGCGCGGCCGGCAGCGCTTCGAGCACCGCCGGGTCGATGGTCACGCCATAGCACCAGCATTCGCGGTCGGCGGTGCGCGGGTCGGCGAGGCTGCAATCGTTGCGCGCACCGCAGGCCGGGCAGTGGTCGGGTTTGACGTCGTTATCAGGCATAGGTCGAGTGCGGCATTTCCATGCAGGTGCGGTTGCGCCCGGTTTGCTTGGCGCGGTACATCGCATGATCGGCCCGCGACAGCAGAGTGTGCAAGTTGTCATCGCGTTGCACGGTGGTAGCGCCGATGCTCACGGTCAGATGCAGGCTGTGGCCATCGTAGGCATATTCGTGTTGTTCGACGTGCTGGCGGATCTTCTCGGCAATTTTCTGCCCGGTCTCACCGTCGGTGTCTTTCAACAAAACGATGAACTCTTCACCGCCCCAGCGGCAGACGATATCGGCGTGACGCAGGCAACTTTGCAGGTCGCGGGCGAAACCGATCAACACCTGATCGCCAGCCATGTGGCCGTAGGTGTCGTTCAAGGCTTTGAAGTGGTCGAGGTCGAGCAACAACGCGGTCAGCGGCTTGGTTTCCCGTTGGGCCTCGTGCAGCGCTTGCGCGGCGAGGATGTCGAAGCCGCGTCGGTTCGGCAGTTCAGTGAGACTGTCGAGGGTGGCGTGCGCCTGAATCTTCGCCTGAAAGCGCTTGATGACCCGATTGAGCAGCGCCAGCACGATCAACGTCACCAGCAGGCAGATCAGCAGATTGAGATACAGCGACTGGCGGATCTCGCTCAGCGCGCCGTCCTCGCGTTTATCGACGAACAGGTACCAGTTCAACTCGGGGATAAACCGCACGTTGAGAAAATGCCCCTGGCCCTGAGTGGAATATTCGTAGCTGCCGCTGTGCGGCTTGGGCAACTGGCTGACCAGACTTTTCATGCTTTCCAGTTCGCCAAGACTCTGGCCGATGTGCGCACCTTCCGGACCACCCTCGGCACCGGTCAGGACAAGACGGCCGAAGGTGTCGACGAAGTACACGCTGCGTTGATAGCGCTGTTGATACTTGTCGATCAGCTTGATCACCGCGTCCACCGTCAGGCCCACGCCCGCGGCACCGATGAAGCGGTTGTGGTAGTCGTAGACCTTGTAGTTGATGAAGAACGTCAGGTTGTCCTTGTTGGCCAGATCCGGGTCGACGTTGATCTCGTACGGGTCCTGCATGTCGCGCACGCGGAAGTACCAGGTGTCGCGCGGCTCGTCGACTTTGACCTGCTTGAGCACGCCTTTGGCGTGATAGTAGGTGAGCGTGGCATTGGAAACGAAGAACGCCGTGTAGGCGCCGTAATGGGTCATGACCTCGTCGAGATAGCGGGTCATCTGCTCGGGACTCTGCTCGCCATTGACCACCCAGTCGCGCATGAACGTATCGCGGGACATCATCGAGGAAATCAGGATCGGCCGGACCAGGTCTTTCTGGATTTCCGAATAGACCGTGTCGGAGGTCAGCGGCAGTTCGGTGTTGACGATGTTGTCGCGGATCGACTCGCGGGAGGCGAAATAGCTCAACAGTGACGTAGCGAGAAAGCCGGCGCCGAGCAGGGCAACCAGGGTGAGCACCAGTGAACGTTGCGAGTACAAGGGAGAACGAAGCGGCATGGCAGATCCGTTGGCAGTGGCCCGATGGGATGCATTCTAGTGGCACTGCGCGCAAATAACTGCTCCCTGTGCGGCGTGAATGGTCGTTCCTTTATTCGGGGGGGGGGCCAGAACCTGTGGGAGCGAGCCTGCTCGCGAAGGCGGTGGGTCAGCCACATCAATGTTGAATGACATACCGCATTCGCGAGCAGGCTCGCTCCCACAGGGCGACAGATTCAGGCCAGGGTTTTGAGGTATGCCCGCCATCCCCCCAAATGACTGATATCCACCGCACCCTCCAACCCATACGGCTCACAGATAAACCCGCTCTCCCAGCGCCCATCCGCCAGTTGCACCTTACCCAGCCCCAGCGGCGCCGGAATCCCGGTGAGAAACGAGCCCAATTCGCTGCTCGGCAACTCCCAAACCTCCACGGCAATCGCCTCGCCGCCATCCTTGACCCGCACCATCCCCGGCCGCAATGGCGGGCCGCCGGCGAGGGCGTGCAGTCGATAGTCCGGCGAACTGAACGTGGTTTCCAGCAAGCGCCCGCCACGCTGGGTCAGTTGCCAGTTCAACGCCAGCCCTTGCAGGTGCGCGCCACATACCACCAATCGAGCGCGGTCATTGCGCGCAGGGTTCGTCGGAGTTGGCAGGGCACTGTCCTGCTGGCGCTGCAAGGCATCGGCCACGCTCAACAGATACTGATCGGTAAACACCCGCCCGAACAACGTCACACCCCACGGCAAACCGTTGCTCATGAACGCGGTCGGCACGGCGACGGCGGCGTAGTCGAGCAGGTTCATGAAGTTGGTGTAATAGCCGAGTTCAGAATTGCGCAGCACCGGCTCGGCCTCAAGCTCGGCCAGGGTCACTGGACGGCCGATGGTCGGTGTCAACATGCAGTCGAGATTTTCCAGGGCCTCGTCGCAGAGGGCCTTCAGCGCCTGTAATCGATATTGCGCGCGGAAGGTCTGCACGCCGTTCACTGCCGGTGCCTTGGCCAGCACCGCTCGGATCACCGGCAGCACCGCTTCGGGATTCTGCTCCATCAGCTCACCGGCGACGCTGTAACGCTCGGCCACCCACGGCCCGTCGTAAAGCAACCGCGCCGCTTCCAGAAACGGTGACAAGTCCAGCTCGACGGCTTCGCCACCCAAGGCCTTGAGCCGTTCGATGGCCGCTGCGAACAGTTGCGGCCCCTCGCTGCAACCGAAAAACTCCAGATCCTGTGCCCGTGGCACGCCGAAGCGAAACGGCCGTGGCGCGCCAAATGCCGAGCCGTCATTCCAGGCCGGATTGCGTCGGCTGTACTCATCGCGAGGATCGTGTCTGGCCGTCAACGCCAGCAACTGACTGGCCTCGCGGGCGGTGGCGGTGAAAGTGGTTACGCAGTCCAGCGTGCGGCACGCCGGCAGCACGCCGGCGGTGGAGATCAGGCCTTTGCTCGCCTTCAATCCCACCAGATTATTCAGCGCCGCCGGCACTCGCCCGGAACCAGCGGTGTCGGTGCCCAAGGCAAAACTCGCCACGCCCAACGCTACCGCCAGCGACGAGCCGGCGCTGGAGCCGCCGGACGGATACTCCGCCAGCACACTGTTCGGGCACGCGCCGTATGGCGAGCGGCTGCCATTGAGGCCGGTGGCGAACTGATCGAGATTGGTCTTGCCCAGCGGGATCGCCCCCAGCGCCAACAGTTGCTCGACGATGGTCGCCGACTGCTGCGGCACATAGGCGAACGCCGGGCACGCGGCGGTAGTGGGAATGCCGGCCAGATCGATGTTGTCCTTGATCGCGAACGGCACGCCGTACAGCGGCAGACTGTCGAGGTCACGACCGTCGAGGGCGGCCAGATACGGCTCCAGTTCATCGACGCTGAGCAGGTGGATGAACAGGTGATAGTCAGGGTTCAGCGCAGCGGCTTTTTCGCGCAATTGCAGCAGCAGTTGGCGCGGTGTGGTATCGCCATCGCGATAGGCCTGGCGCAGTGCATCGAGTTGCAGATTCATCGGTTGATCCTCATAAAAAATGGCTTCAGTCGAGTTCCAGCACCACCACCCGTTGTCCGGCACGCACCGCCGAACCGGGTTGCACGCGGATCTCTCGCACCACACCGGCCAGCGGCGCGAGCACAGGGATTTCCATCTTCATCGACTCGAGAATCACCAGCACATCGCCCGCCGCGACGCGCTGGCCGGCCTCGACCTGCACCTGCCAGAGATTGCCGGCGATGTGGCTGTCGACGCTGTGTTCACCGCTTTGCAGTGGAGCTTCTTCGCTGGCGTCAGGCACGGCTTCTTCGCTGTCGAAATGCGCCTGGCCGCTGGCGATCCAGCGCTCGCGTTCAGCCTTGAACGCGCCCTGTTGCTGCGCGCGGAAAGCGCTGATGCCCGCGGCTTCCTGACTGAGAAATGCCTGATAGTCGGCGAGGTTGAGCTGGCTGTGTTCGATGTTCAGATCGAAGCGCCCCAGGGGAAAATCGCGGCGGATGCGCAGCAGTTCTTCGGCGCTGACCGGGTAGAAGCGGATCTGATCGAAGAAGCGCAGCAGCCACGGTTTGCCATCGAACGCGGCGACTTCGCGATAGCGATTCCACATCTGCAGAGTGCGCCCGACAAACTGATAACCGCCCGGGCCTTCCATGCCGTACACGCACATGTAGGCGCCGCCGATGCCGACCGAATTTTCGGCGGTCCAGGTGCGTGCAGGGTTGTACTTGGTGGTCACCAGACGATGACGCGGGTCGAGCGGGGTGGCCACCGGCGCGCCGAGGTAAACATCGCCAAGGCCCATCACCAGATAACTCGCATCGAACACCGTGCGCTGTACTTCTTCGAGATTCGGCAGGTCGTTGATGCGCCGGATGAACTCCAGATTGCTCGGGCACCACGGCGCGTCCTTGCGCACCGTGGTCATGTATTTGTCGATCGCCAACTGGCAGGCCGGGTCGTCCCACGACAGCGGCAGATGCACGATGCGCGATGGCACTTGCAAGTCCTTGGCGGCGCACACCGCGTCCCATTCGCCGGCGATGATGCCGAGCAGATCGGCCAGCGGCAGTTGCTCGGGCTGGTAGTGCACTTGCAGCGAGCGAATGCCCGGGGTGAGGTCGATCACCCCATGCAGGGCTTGGCTTTCCAGCGCCTGCATCAGCGCGTGGGCGCGAAAGCGCAGGACCAGATCGAGCTCCGGCGCGCCGATTTCCAGCAGTAAATGAGTGTCGCCAGAAACCCGTGCAACCAGTCGCTGATCGCCTTGACCCAACTCCAACACCACAGGCGACATCAAACCCTGTGGGAGCGAGCCTGCTCGCGAAGAGGCCGTGTCAGTCAATATCGATTTGTCTTTGCCGACGCTTTCGCGAGCAGGCTCGCTCCCACAGGGGGCATCCCATTTCAGGGCGAGATCGCGGGCGGTTTTGAGGTCGACGGGGATGAACTGAATTTTATCGCCCGCCTTGAGCTGCCCCAGCTGCCACAGATCCGCCTCGATCACCGTCACCGGGCAGACAAACCCACCCAGACTCGGGCCATCCGGGCCGAGGATCACCGGCATGTCCCCGGTGAAATCCACCGCGCCAATCGCATACGGATTGTCATGGATGTTCGACGGGTGCAGACCCGCTTCACCGCCATCCTCACGCACCCACTCAGGCTTCGGTCCGATCAGGCGCACGCCGGTGCGGCTGGAGTTGAAGTGCACTTCCCACTGGGTCGCGAAGAACGTGGCGATGTAGTTTTCGCTGAAGTATTCCGGCGCGCCGTGCGGGCCGTAGATCACCCGGATCTGGCGCACGCTCTGCAGCGCAGTGATGTGCTGTTCGGCCAGTTGCTGGCCGGCGCTGTGGTCGGCCAATGCCGGCACATGCAACACGTCACCGGCCCTTAACGCCCGTCCGCCATGCCCGCCGAACTGGCCGAGGGTGAAGGTACTTTTGCTGCCCAGATAATCCGGCACCTGCACGCCGCCGCGCAGGCACAGATAACTGCGCGCGCCGGCGCCGCTGATGCTGCCCAGTTGCAATGTCGCGCCGGCCGGGATGAGCAGCGCGGTGTTCATCGGCACCGGTTCAGCGTCAAGCGTAAGGGCAATCGGCGCGCCAGTGACTGCGACCACGGCATCACAATTGAAACGCAGGATCGGCCCGCTCATGGTGATTTCCAGTGCGGCGGCGCCTTGTTCATTGCCGAGCAGACGATTGCCCAAACGCAGCGCTCGGCTGTCCATCGGTCCCGAGGGCGGCACGCCGACGGCCCAATAACCGAGGCGGCCGGGGTAGTCCTGCACGCTGGTCTGCGTGCCGGCGCTGAGCACTTCGAAGGTGTTGGCGTGATAGAGCAGATTTTCCAGACAACGGGTCCACGGCTGACCGCTGGCGAATGGAGTATCGAGCAGAATCTGCCGCAGATAGTCGCGGTTGGTTTCCACGCCGTACAACAGGCTATCGCCCAATGCCTGATGGAGTTCGGCGCGAGCCTGTTCGCGGCTGGGCGCCCACGCGATGAGCTTGGCAATCATCGGATCGAAATACGGCGGAATGTCCACGCCGGCCTCGACCCAGGTGTCGATACGCAACTCAACGCCGTTGGCGGGCGGAAATTGCACAGCGGTCAGCAGGCCCGGGCTCGGCTGGAAATCACGCCCCGGATCTTCCGCGTACAGACGTGCCTGAATCGCATGGCCCTGCGGTTCCAGGCCTTGATACAACTCGTTCAGCGGCGGCAGATCACCAGCGGCCAGCTCGATCATCCAGCGCACCAGATCCACGTCCCACACCTGTTCGGTGACGCCGTGCTCGACCTGCAACCGCGTGTTCACTTCGAGAAAATAGAAGCGCTGGGCCTCGCTGTCGAAGACGAATTCGACGGTGCCGGCGCTGCGGTAATTCACCGCTTGCGCCAGTTTGATCGCCGCTGCGCACAGCTCATCGGCCATGCCTTCTGGCAGGTTCGGCGCCGGGGTTTCTTCGAGGACTTTCTGGTTGCGCCGCTGCACCGAACAGTCGCGCACGCCGAGAGCGATGACTTCACCGCAGCCGTCGCCGAACACCTGCACTTCCAGATGCCGCGCGCGTACGATGTACTTCTCGATGAACACCCCGGCGTCGCTGAAGTTGTTCTGACCGAGGCGTTTCACCGCTTCGAATGATTCGCTCAATTCACTGGCGCTGCGGCACACGCGCATGCCGATGCCACCGCCGCCAGCGGTGCTTTTCAGCATCACCGGGTAGCCGACCTGTTCGGCGGCACTCAGCGCGCAATCGAGGCTGTCGAGCAGGTCGGTGCCTTCGAGCATGGGTACGCCGTGCTGTTTGGCCAACGCGCGAGCAGTGTGCTTGAGGCCGAATACCCGCAATTGCTCCGGCGTCGGCCCGATGAAGGCGATGCCCTGCGCTTCGCAGGCTTCGGCGAACGCTGCGTTCTCGGAAAGAAATCCGTAGCCGGGATGAATGGCGGTGGCGCCGCTTTGTTTGGCGATCGTGAGGATTTTGTCGACCGCCAGATAGGTCGCGGACGCCGCGCCTTCGCCGAGGCTGTGCGCTTCAGCGGCCTGGGAAATATGCAGGCTGGCCGCGTCGGCTTCGGAGTACACCGCGATGCCTTTGGCCTTCAGCACATTGATCGTGCGCAGGATGCGACAGGCAATCGCGCCACGGTTGGCGATCAGGATTTTTTCGAACATGGCATAACCCCTGAAGGGGGAGCGGGCCGTCCCGCTGTTTTTCGACAGACATCCGGGCCGTCCCGGATGGAAAAAACATCACTCAAACTCACCGCAAACTCCTGTGGGAGCTGGCTTGCCAGCTATGAGGTCGGCACATCCAACATTGTTGGTGACTGAAACACCGCAATCGCTGGCAAGCCAGCTCCCACAGGACTATCAGTGCCTTGAAGCTTTCAGGCACTGCCCGGAACGCGCCTGGCACAGGGCAAAAAGCCAACGGCGTAAACGGCTGATGGTCAGTTCCATACGAGCAACTCCGCCGGGGTCGGGTTGTAGGCATTGCACGGGTTGTTCAACTGCGGGCAGTTGGAAATCAGCACGATGACGTCCATCTCCGCGCGCAAATCAACGTACTTGCCCGGCGCGGAAATACCGTCCTCGAAGGTCAGCCCGCCATCCGCCGTCACTGGCACGTTCATGAAGAAATTGATGTTCGGCCCGATGTCGCTCTTGCTCAATCGGCCGTCGTGGGCGCAGGCGCGCAGGTAGTTGTCGCGGCAGCTGTGCATGTAGCGTTTTTCCAGGGCGTAGCGCACGGTGTTGCTCTCTTGCGCGCAGGCGCCGCCGAGGGTGTCGTGGCGCCCGCAGGTGTCGGCAACGATGGTCAGCATCGGCTGGCCGAGGTTGGAATACAGCACGCTGCCGGTGCTCAGGTAGACGCTGTTCTGTCGGCGCAAGGTGCGTTGCACGTCGTAGCGTTCCTTGGGGTTGGCGAGGCTATAGAACAAGGTGTCGACGGCCTGATTGCCTTCCAGATCGAGGATGCGCAGGGTCTGCCCGGCCTTGACTTCCATCAGCCAGGGTTCACCGGCGGGAATGGTCGCGCGGTAGATCGCGCTGTCGGCTTGCTTGTGCGAAGTGGCGATTGCGAGTGACATGGCTGCGATCCTCAGGCGAACAAACGGTCGGTGTTGATGAAGCCGCGCTCGTTTTCCGGGCGCGAAGTGCGGCAGTGTTCGGCGACGCTGGCGTCGGCGTTCATCCAGCTCAGCTTCAAGGGTTTCGGAGCGTATTCGGGGGACGGGTCCATCGGATGTTGCAGGGCGGTGAGCACCATCAGGGTGTCCATCGGCGCGTACAACTCGATGTAGTCACCGGCCTTCGAGTTGCCTTCGACGAAGTGGAAACGCCCGGCCTCATCGACGTTCACGCGGCTGAACAGATTCAGGGTCATCAGCAGGTCGGACAGGCCCAGGCCCCACTTGCCGAGTTCCACCAGCAGGTTATCGGTGCCGTTGCGAAAGAAGCCGTTGCGCAGTTCCTGGTAGCGGCCCTGACCGTACTTTTCGGCGACTTCCTGTGCGCAAAGCACACCGCCGAGGCTGTCGCTCCAACCGCAGGTGTCGGCGGTGATCGCGGCGAGTACGCGGCCCATGTCCGAGTACAGGCAGTGGCCGGCAGTGAGCTTGGCGGTGTGTTGGCATTTGAGGCTGTCGGGCAGGTTCAATCGCTCGGTTTTTTCATTGGCATTGAGCAAGGTCAGGCTGACGTTAGCGCCACCGCGCAGGTCGGTCAGGCGCAGCAATTGGCCGCGCTTGAGCACGAAGGAACGGTGGCCGCCGCCCGGCAGCATTTCTTCAGCGAAGGGTGGGAATAGTTGGATTGAATCAGTCATTGGAGCAGTCCTCTCAAGCAGTGCGAAGGGTGCCCGCCAGCGGCAGCGGCAGGGCCTCGACGGCGGCGCGCTGGGCGTGGCGGTCGCTGTTCAACGGGATGTCGTAGGTGATGCGGGCGCCATAGGCACCTGGGGCGTGCGGGTCGAGGCGCACCTTGTCGAACACCAGCAGACGCGTGCCGAGGCTGAAGCCCTCGGACAGGTCGTGGGTGACCATGAACACCGTCAGTTGCGTCTCGCGCCACAGCTCCAGCAGCAGCGCGTGCATGTCTTTGCGAATGCCCGGATCGAGCGCGCCGAACGGCTCGTCGAGCAACAACACGCGCGGCTTCATGATCAGCGCCTGAGCGATGGCCAAGCGTTGCTGCATGCCGCCGGACAGCTGTGCCGGGTACTTGTCCAGCGCATGGCCGAGGCCGACTTTTGTCAGCAGGGCTGCAGCCTGTTCGCGCGCCTCGCGTTTGGCGTTGCCGAACAGCCGGCCAAGCAAGGGCGCGCGCGGCAATTCGAGACCGAGGGCGACGTTGTCGAGCACGCTCAGGTGCGGGAACACCGAGTAGCGCTGAAAGACCACGCCACGGCTGGCATCCGGCTCGCTGGCCAAGGGCTGGCCGTCGAGCAGAATCTCCCCGCGACTGGCGCTTTCCTGGCCGAGCAGCAGGCGCAGGAAGGTCGATTTGCCGCAACCGGAGGCGCCGACCAAGGTGCAGAACTCGCCTTCGTTGACGTTCAGGTTCAAGCCTTCCAGAACCACTTGATCGGCGTACTGCTGCCAGACGTTTTTTACCGTGATGAAGCTCATTTCGGTGCTCCCTCGTACCAAGGGAAAGCGCGCTGGGTCAGCTGTTTCAAGCCCCAGTCCATCAGCCAGGCGAGCAGGGTGATCCACACCACGTAGGGCAGGATCACATCCATCGCCAGGTAGCGCCGCACCAGAAAGATCCGGTAGCCGAGGCCATCGGTGGAGGCGATCGCTTCGGCGGCAATCAGGAACAGCCACGCCGAACCGAGCATCAAGCGCAGCGAGATCAGCAAGCGCGGCAACAGCTGCGGCAAGACCACGCGCAGCATCAGCGTCCAGGTCGAGGCGCCGAGGGTCTGCGCCTTGATCAGCAGTTCGACCGGAATGTCACGGGCCCGCTGTTCCAGATCCCGGGCCAGCGCCGGGGTGATGCCAATCACGATCAGCATGACTTTCGACAACTCGCCCAGGCCGAAAACGATGAACAGAATCGGCAGGATCGCCAGCGGCGGCACCATCGACAGCACGGTCAGCAACGGCGACAACGGCGCGCCGAACAGCGGCAGCGTGCCCGCCGCTATACCGAGGCAAAGACCCGCCAGCGCCGCGATGCCGAGGCCGATGGCCAAACGGCGCAGACTGGACGCAGTGTCTTGCCACAGCAGGTATTCACCGGTGCGGCTGTCGGCGTTGAAGGCCAGGCGTTTTACCGCGTCGCTCATCTGCACGGCGCTGGGCAGCAGTTTGTCGTTGGGGTTGTCCGCCAGGCGCTCGGCTGAGCCTGTGAAGTAGGCGAACAGCACCAGCGCGAACGGCAGGATCACCAGCAACAGGCGACTCGGGCGATCAGGGTGGCGATTGATCAGGCGCATGGCCAAATCCTCCGTGGCTTACAGCTTGGCGTCGGCGGCCATCTGCACGTAGGTCGGATCGAAACGCAGCTTGAGGTTGGCGGTGTCGCCGCTGGTCACGCCGTTGGCGAAAGACATGCCGACCGCGCTCGGGTCCTTCGCGCCTTCGCCGAGCAGGCCGTGCTCGAAGGAGAATTCGGCGACCTTGCGCATGGTGTCCGGCAGTTGTTTGCTGGTGGCGAAATTCAGCGCTTCGCTCGGCGTGGCGAACAGTTTTGTGGTGTCCAGTTGCGCCTGGAAGCCGGCGAGATCAGTACCCGAGGCCTTGGCCATGTGCTCCAGCGCAGCTTTGCTCGCAGCATTTTTTGCGTTCATCAAAGCGACCACTTCGAACCACGCGCCGGTCAGCGCTTTGCCCAGTGCCGGGTTGTCTTTGAGGGTGGCGCTGTTGACCACCATCATGTCCATGATCTCGCCGGGGATCTGGCTGGAATTGAACACTTCGGTGACGCCGGGTTTGGCCTTGATATCCGAGAGCATCGGGTTCCAGGTGGTCACGGCGTTGACGTCGTCGGTGTTGAATGCGGCGGCAATGTCGGCGTCGGAGGTGTTGACCACTTTCAGGTCTTTCTCGGTGAGGTCCACCGAGTCCAGCGCCCGGGCCAGCAGGTAATGGGAGACCGACAGCTCGACCAGATTGACGTCCATGCCCTTGAGGTCGGCGACTTTCTTGCCTTCACCCTTGAGCACGATGCCGTCGTTGCCATTGGAGAAATCACTGACGATCAACGCGGTGCTGTCAACGCCGCCGGCAGCGGGAATGGTCAGCGCATCCATGTTGGTCATGGTGCAGCCGTCGAACTGGCTGGCGGTGTACTGGTTGATTGATTCGACGTAGTCGTTGAGCTGCACGACGTCGATCTTGATCCCGTATTTCTTCGCCCATTTGTCGACGATGCCCTGGCTGCCGGCGTATTCCCATGGCATCCAGCCGGCGTAGATCGTCCAGCACACACTGAAGTGGTCTTTCTGGGCGGCGGAAGATTGCGTACTGATGAGCGCGGCGAAGGCGGCGGCGAGCAGGGCGGGGAAACGTAGTCGGATCATTGCGGATTCTCCAGTTGATCGAGGGCGGACAGGAAGGCAACGCGGCACCGCGAACGGTGGCTTGTCTCCCGGGCTTTTGTCCCGCCGTGTAACCTCAACTGGAGGTCGCCAACTCTCGGACCAGCCACTCGCGATTGCGAGCCGGAACCCTAGTCAGCCATTGCAAATTGTGGTGCCGCGAACCTGTGATGACTCCTGCACGGGTTTGCTAAAGCGAGAGGCGTGCCAAGTCGCGCCGAGGCCTCTGCGGCGGGGATCTGCTGGATTGCCGAGGTGAGCGGGGCGAGCGACGGCGCATCGTGGTGGTGCGTGGTTGCACCGTCATGCAGCGCGTTTACGCATAACTGGTCGCTGATTTTGCGGATAAACAAGATTTCATGATCACTTGTTTCAACTTGTTGCAGGAACGCACCAGATTCCGAAACCGCTGTCTGATTCTTCGACAGTCACTCAATTGCTGACGGTCGCCTGCCAGCGTCGCTGGTGTGGCCAACCCGCGGTCCAGGAGGCCGCCATGTATCGCCGAATCGTACTGCTTGCCGTGATGCTTTTTTCCCTTGGCGGATGCGTTCCTTATTCCTATGGAGACAGCTACTACAGGTCAGAGGTCTACACATCACCCGCACCGGCCTATTACAGCGGTGGCGGCTCCTATTACCGCAGCGGCGGCACTTATTACACTCAGCCGCGCTACTACCAGCAACCGCGGTATTACCAGGCGCCGCGGCACTATCAACCGGCCCCGCGTTATTACGAAAGCCGTCGCTGGCACGGCAACGATCGCGGACGCTGGGACGGCCACCGTCGCGGCGGTTGGGACAATGACCACCGGGGTCGCGGCAACTATGATCGTCACAGCGGTCGCCGTGACTACAACGGCCGTGGTAACCGCTGGTAACTGACCGTAAATAAAAAAGCGGCGCATGATGTGCCGCTTTTTTTTTGCCCGTCGAAAAGTCCTTCCGTTGGCCATCTCCTAGGACAATCCCGGAAGCGTCCTACAGTTTCATTTCGTGGTGTTTGTTAGCGTTCGTGGATGCCGAACGAGGCGAGCAATCCTCAGCTCGATAGCGGCGAAAAATGGACGTTCAGCGCTATGAAGCTACTGGTTATTCATCAAAATTTTCCCGGTCAGTTCCGTCATGTGGTACTGGCAGCGCTGGAGCGCGGAGATGAGGTTGTGGCGATCGGCCGGGACACGGCACCGGGCGTCGCCGGTGTGCAAATCCATCGATATCGAGCGACCAGCCGAGCGCCCGGCAATATTCACCCCTATCTGATCCGCTACGAACAAGCGGTGATCGACGGGCAGAAGGTTTTTGAAATTCTGGGCAGGCTGAAACGTTCGGGTTATCAGCCAGATGTCATTCTTGCTCATCCCGGATGGGGAGAGACGCTGTTCGCCAAGGACATCTATCCCGATACGCCACTGATTCACTATTGCGAGTATTACTATCGAGCGCAGGGCGCCGATTGCGGGTTCGACCCCGAATTCCGCCGAGCTACAAGAGAGTCGTCACGGCTGCGCGTGCTCAACTCGCTGCATCTGTTGAATCTTCAACAATGTGATATCGCAATCGCGCCGACCCAGTGGCAGCGCAGCCTGTTTCCGGCCGCTTACCTGTCGGCGATTCGGGTCATTCACGAAGGTGTGATTCAAAGTTCTGACCTGGCGAAAGTCGGGGCAGTCAGATTGCCCAATGGAATCGAGCTCAAAGCCGGACAGCCGATCGTTACCTATGTCGCCAGAAACCTTGAGCCTTATCGCGGCTTTCACAGTTTCATGCGAGCGATCCCGCTTATTCAGGCCGAGTGCCCCGATGCGCAGATCATCGTGGTTGGCGGTGACGGTGTCAGTTATGGGAGTAAGCCGGTCGGGTACCCGGATTGGCGCAGCAGGATGGAGGCGGAGGTCAGTTTCGATCACTCCAGAGTGCATTTCACAGGGAAACTTCCTTACCAGACTTACCGCGCGGTTCTGACATGTTCCAAAGTCCATGTTTATTTGACGTATCCGTTTGTCTTGTCGTGGTCGTTACTGGAGGCGATGGCGTCTGGTTGTGTGGTTGTTGCGTCGGATACGGCTCCGGTAAGGGAAGTCATTGTCGATGGGGCTAATGGCGTGTTGGTGGATTTCTTCGACCATCAAGGAATTGCCAGAAGTGTAAGCAAGGTTTTGAAGTCGGCAGGTGAGTACGAGGGTCTTGCCAGCGCCGCGAAGTTGACGGCAGGTCGGTTCAGTGTGGAATCGGGCGTGAGCCAATACTTTGAGGTTTTTGCAAGCGCGATATCCGGGCATAACGACATACCAACCGTTCCGTCGTTCGATCGGGAGGTTTGAATGTCCAGGAAGTCGCGTAAGCAGGCGATCAAGTGGTTTAAAAGGTTATTGAAGTATGGATTGTTCTTTTATGTCTGTTATTGCGTAGCGGAATTTTATATTCGCAAAGAACAATCTGCCGAGTCGGCGGCTATTCACCAGGCAAACGAGAAAGCTTGCCAGAACAAGCTGGCGAGCATGCAGCAAGTGCCGATATTAGGCGGCGCCTATATAGATAAGACGCTGGTTCCTGAGTTTTACGTTGGCATGCCTGAGATGGTGAACAAGAAAGCGTGTCTGGCGATTGCTCTGAAGGGGCTTTTCTGGTGGACCGGGACGGGGCTGCATCGGCACCAGAATCAGCGCCTGGAACCGATCCCCGAAAGCTGGCGGCTCTATAAATTGAATGCCGGGCTTTTTACCAGGAAGGAAACTACCGAGCCCCATGAACGGGGTTATCGGCACGTCAACTGGCCGGATGAGTTGATTGTGAAACTAAAGAATTATCCGGGGCTGGAAGTTTGGCTGAATGCTCCGCCACCGCATTTCAAGAATGTGTCATCCGTACGAAATTTTGTCATTGCAGGTTGGCCGCGGCGAGACGGAACCCCTCGGCTGATCAAGTGTGACGGCTTGATTCGCCCGGCTTCCGAAGAGCAACTGACTGACAAAAAGCTGGCAGGTTTTGGTAGGGCTGAATTGGAGGATCTGGATTTCGGCAAGCTGAATTTCTTCTGCACGGTCAATCTGGATAACTTCGACTTCGCTGGAGGGCACGGTAGTGTAGGTCTTGGTCTGTCGTCATTACGCGAAGCACCTGAGATGCTCAAGTATCTCAGTGATTATCTTTCACGCTCTGTTATTACAAGGAAGTAACAATGAGTTATGTTTTTAACGATATGGAAAAATCGGAAATTTTCAATGCGGCAAATAATTGCAAAGGCATGACATTAAATTCTGAGGGTGTGGAGTACATTGCATTGGAATTAGCAGGGGCAAGCTGCGCCCCCCTGTACCAAAAGCTGTTCGACATTATTGGTGAAAAAGTTTCTGACGTTGCAGCCGCCGATAAAGAGGCTCGAGACGTACTGAAAAGCGCCAGACTCTGGCTCGCCGTGGCCATTGATGCCAACGGTGGAAACGGTGCCTACTCTGCCCTGATTCGTGGTTACACCTCACGCCAGGGTGAACTCAGACTGAATACAATTTTCAGTGAAGACCTGATGCAGCTTTCATCCAACCAGGTTGCCGTCAACTTCATCAATACCCTGATCAACGGATCCCTTGCCGGTCAACTGGCACCCTGGACTGTTCCGTCAATCAGCCAGATCGCAGAAATCGACGCCAGCGCGATTGGCGAGGCCCTGTTCAAGGAGGTTTGCGGGGAGGACGACACCGCCGTGAAACGTAACTCTGGTTGGTCTGGAACAGTCGGATTCAGCCTGTTGGGCGGTAAACCTCCCTATGAAACGTGGAGACTGATCTCTGCGGGCGATCCGGATGCGGAAGATGACGGCCCACCCACTCAGGCAAAAGCCAATCGGCTCGACGACTATAAAAACATTCTCTTCGCCATCGATTCCTACAGCGTAGGCCTGCGAACGGCGATCAATAATTTCGGCGTCAATCCACTGCAAAGTCTGCTTTCAGTGGTGCCGGAGCAAATCAATATCGCGCTGGCCAGTGGCAGTGTGAATCCGCTGATTCAGCATGTAGTCAAAGGCACGCCTGCTGCCGCCGTGGTCGACTTGATCTTGCGCTACGGCCAGAACGAATTTCTCGACATGTTCACGCGCACTTACGCTGGCGATTCTGCTGCCACACCCACCACCAACGAAACCTTCGCCAGCAACGCTTACGCATTCTTCTCGGCATTTTCCCCAGAGCAGTCGCAAAGCATCGTCACCCGGACAATAAGCGAGTTCGGTAATACCAATGCATGGGCAAAACTGGCAGGCGAGGCGACGCCGCTCGGTCTGGCGTTGCGCAACTCTTTGCAGCAACTCAGTGAAGTCGTCATAGAACGAGCCGACGGTTATCCCGATCGCAACCTCGAGCTTTACGATCCGCACACTGGCGAAGGCTTTATCACCGCGCAGTGGCTGGCGGATCGAGCGCAAATGCTGGCGCGGTTGATTGCCCGAACCCAAGGCTCGTTTGGCGAACACTCGCTGCAGCAGTTTTCCTACTCCGATCTCGCCTCAGGCAAACAGGCGCCGATGACCACCGGAGTGCTGAACCCGCTGGCCATGTTCGGTGATGACGGTGGGCGATCTTTCGCCGGCGGCGCAAATGCCGATCATCTGTATGGCGGCGTGGGCAATGACTCGATCCATGGGATGGCCGGTCACGATGTCATTGAAGGTGGTCGCGGTAACGACTCGCTAACCGGAGGTGACGGCAATGATGAGTTGTACGGGATGGCCGGTGACGATGTTCTGCTCGGAGGAAAGGGGAACGATTCTTTGATCGGGGGCGAAGGCAACGACCGTTATGAATTCGCCAGCGGCGATGGCATCGACGAGATTCTTGATGCCAACGCCGATGGGCAACTGTGGGTCAACGGCGCGCCGATTTCCCAACTCAAACGCTGCGCGCCTCTGAGCAATATCTGGTCTACCGAGGATCGGTCCATCACCCTGACGCTTGTTGAACACACCCTCAACATCAAATATGGCCAGAGCGATCTGGTGGTCATCAAGAACTTCCAGCCCGGGATGCTTGGCCTCCGTCTCCCTGAATACGAAGGGCAACCGGTCACCGCTGCGGCTTTGACGCTTCAGGGCGACTGGAAAGCCAAAGACACAGATCCGAGTGTCCCCGGCGATCAGCCCTCCTTTGATGAACTGGGCAACGTGGTGCTGCTGCCCCAGGTAAAACAGCGCAACAAGGCCGACGTACTTTACGGTTCCGCCGCAGACGACGTCATTCTCGGCTTGGGTGGTTCTGATCGATTGTTCGGCAAGGCTGGAGACGATCGGTTATTCGGCGACAAGCAGACGACGCTCGAAAAAGCTATGGCCGACGGTGACGCCAAGGGCAAGGCAAGTCGCGGAGACTGGCTCGACCGCGGGCAAGGTGACGATTTGCTTATCGGTACGGCATCCCGAGATGTTCTGCTCGGTGGTAATGACCGGGATACTTTGATCGGCGGTGCTGGCGCCGATGTGTTATCCGGAGACGAAACCACCGGTGCACTGGAACAAGGTTGGGCGGTCAAACGCGCTGACGTCTCTATAGCTAGCGGTGTGACCAGTCACCGAGCGGTCTATTCAAAGGCCTCGATAAACAGCGCGCCCGAGGGCGCTGACGACGTGCTGTACGGGCAGGGCGGCAAGGACATTATCAACGGCGGCTGGGGGGAGGACCTGCTTGACGGCGGAGCTGACGACGATTTTCTCAAAGGCGATCAAGGTAACGACACCCTGGCCGGTGGCAGCGGCAACGACGTGATGCTTGGTGACAACCTCGATTGGGGCGGTGGCCTGCCCAGCAGACACCATGGCAACGATGTGCTGGACGGCGGCAGTGGTGATGATTCACTCGGCGGTAACGGTGGCAGCGACGCTTTGTATGGTGGCCCTGGCAACGACATTTTGCAGGGTGATGACGGCGTACTGGACGGGGTCGAAGGCGATGCCGCGCATTTTTTTGGCGATGATCTGTTGGACGGTGGCTCCGGCGATGACACGCTCTGGGGCGGCGGTGGCGATGATTTGCTCTTCGGCGGCGAAGGCCATGATGATCTGATTGGCGATAGCCCTGAGCATCCGGTTCGCTATCACGGCAACGACTTTCTCGATGGCGGCGCGGGGAATGACACCCTGCGCGGCATGGGCGGCGCGGACACGCTGACGGGTGGCGCAGGGGCTGATTTTCTCGATGGCGATGTGTCTGACCTGGAACCGGGCGGAAGCAACAATGACGTGCTTCAGGGCGGTGAAGGAAACGATACGTTACAGGGTGGTTTCGGTGCCGACACCCTGTACGGCGGCGCGGGTGACGACATTCTTGCCGGCGATTACGAGAACAGCGCTGAGGCCGAGCAGAATGCCGATTATCTGCACGGTGGCCCAGGTAACGACACGCTGCTCGGAGGCGCTGGCAACGACACCTTGCTGGGCGGGGAAGGGACGGACTACCTTCGCGGCGATTCTGGCGACAACGTGTTTGATGGCGGTCCCGGTGCTGACGTGCTGGATGGCATGGATGGCGCCGACATCTACTATTTCGGCGCTGGCGACGGCCTGGATATCGTCACCGATGCCGGCGGCCGCAACATCATCAGGTTCGGTGCAGGGTTTTGCGCGCAAAGTCTGAAGGCCGACGTTATCGAAGTTTCCGTCGGTACGGTGTTGCGACTGGCCAATGGCACAGGCGACGCGATACTCATCAAGAATCACGAGAAGTGGAAGGATTCCACATTCAGTTTCAGCGACGGCGGGGTACTGGATTACGCAGATGTCCTGCGCAAAACATTGCCACCGATAGAGATGTCCGAGCCACCCGTACCGGAACCTGTCACCGCCTCGGCAACCCCTGAAAGCAAAGTTGAGGATCCGGTTAAGCCAGACGATGTCACCGCTGCGGCGCGAGGCTCAGTGGCATCTGTTCAAACGGTCAACTGGACCGATGAGTTCCTCGCGCAAATCAAGTCAAAACGCTCCGCCCGCAGACACGCCACAGGTTTTACCTTGAATGAGCAAGGCGTCTGGGTGCGCAGTCATGTCACCACCAGCGACACCGGTTACACCACTCACACCGAGCTGATCGATGGCAGCGTCGAAGCGGGGACACTGTCTGAAACGCCGCCATGGATGAAGGCGGATGCAGGGCAAGCCGTAGTCAGTGAAAGGCAGTCGACAACCACAACCCGTGTCGAACATAAACCGGTGAAAGCCGAGGGAGCAATCGCCTCCTCAAATCAGGCGCCTCGCTATTATCGATCCGGCTCGGCCAACGGGTTTTCATTCAATACGGGCGACGTATTGGTTGAAGACCGAAAGCAATCCGGCGCGCTTGAAGGCTGGTACGTCTACCCGGCGGCAAGCTTCAGTTCGGGCGTAACAGTGCCCAAGGCGTTTCGCTGGGATGTCACAACTGAAACGATCAAACGCAAAATCGTCCATGGCAACGATGCCGGCGGGCGAGTCAACGTTGAAGTGGAAAACGTTTTCCACGGCGGCGCGGGAGACGATCTGATCGTCGCTTATGCAGGCTCCCCACTTGACTACGGCACTGTCGGCGACAGAACACCGGGCGCGTTTTTATCCGCAGGTGCAGGTGACGATACCTTGCTCGGCTCCGAGGGCGCCGACTATCTGCTCAGCGGCTCGGGTGATGACTGGCTCTACGGCGAAGACGGCGCCGACACCTACATCGTGCAAGCGCATGCCGGGGCGACAACCACGATTGCGGACGTGCTCAACCCTGTTTTCCACCGAGCAGAAGTTGGCGTAGCGGGGTGGAAAGACGAGTACGGATTGATCGATCAGGACACGGTCGTTCTTCCAGCAGGCGCGCAGCGCGATGCACTGCAATTGAGCTGGGGTGCTGCGCTGATAGAGACCACCCATGTCGAGCTCGAGCCCAACCCGGCTCGCGCGGCTTACCGCAACCCGCCGCGAGCAAAAATGCTCCATCCGACGCTCGATATCCAATGGGGCGGGACGCAAAAAGTCCGCATCGTCTTGCCCCACAACGGTGAACTTGAGGGCGCCGGTATTGAGCTCGTCAAGTTCGCCGATGGCTCGGTCGCAAGTTTGAAGCAGCTCCTGGAATCAAGTCAGCTCGGCCCTGCGCCCGAGACTTTTCATACGGGTGTCATCGTCAACCACCCCACCCGTTCAACTTCCTTGCGAGACGGACGAGCGCTGCCACTCGTGGGCGGTCGCGGCAACGACACCATAAGCGGCGCGGGGGAGATCCGAGGCATGCACGGGGATGACGTGCTCACGGGCAGCCCCGGGGATGATCTGCTGCTGGGTGGGCCGGGAAATGACACGCTGGCGGGCGGCGCTGGCAATGATCTCTACCGATACGATGGCCTCGGCAGAGACGTGATCATCAACAACGGAGGCGGCCTGGACGGGATCGATTTTTCCGAGCGCAGGCTGACGATCGACAACCTGAAATTTCACCGTGAGCGCGATGATCTGGTGATCGTGGTCGATTACGGCATGGCGCCGAAAATCCGGGTTTCCAGGCACTTTGCCGCAGGTGAAAGCGCTATTGGCTTCATAAGAGTGAGCGAAGGAACAGCGATTCAAGACTACAGCGCGACGCAGATTGCCGAGCGTCTGCATCCTTTTCCGCCATTAAGGGATGTCGAGGATATTTTGATAAAGGGCGACGATGAAGCGCAGCGGGCCATGAAGGAAATCATTGAGTTCTACGAACTGAATGTCTGACAAGACGACCGATTGAGCCGGCCCGCGATGGCAATCCAGTCGCCGCCGCGGGCCTCGCGTCACCTCAATACTGGGTCAGATCCGCTAACGGATGCCGCCCCTCCCAGACTTTATGAAAGTGCGCCTCGACCACCGCATCCGGCACGTTATTGATGTCCGGCCAGTGCCAGTGCGGCTTCTGATCCTTGTCGATCAAACGCGCGCGCACGCCTTCGCTGAACTCCGGATGACGGCAGCAATTGAGGCTCAGGGTGTATTCCATCTGGAATACTTCGGCCAGCGACATGTGCCGCGCACGGTTGATCTGTTCCCAGACCAGATGCGCGGTCAGCGGTGAACCCTCGGTCATGGTTTTCGCCGCGCGGGCAATCAACGGATCGCTGCTGTCGCGGTGCAGGCTGATGGCTTTCCACGCACAGGCAACGTCGCTGACATCGAGCAGTTCGTCGATCTGCGGACGACGCGGCAGCCACTGCGCTTCGGGCATTTGCTCAAGTGCCTCCTGCTGCAGAGCCTTGAGCAGGCTGTTGAGCTGCATGGCGGTCTGTTCCTGCCAGTTCAATTGCAGCAAGCCTTCGATCAATTGCGGTTGCTGTTCGTCGAGCAGGAAGCGGTCGGCCAGATCCAGATCCAGCGCATCACGGCCGTTGATGTGCGCGCCGGTCAGACCGAGAAACAAGCCGAGCTTGCCCGGCAATCGTGCGAGAAACCAACTGGCGCCAACGTCCGGATATAGACCAATGGTGATTTCCGGCATCGCCAGACGGCTGCTCGGCGTGACGATCCGCGTGCTCGCGCCCTGCAGCAGACCCATGCCGCCACCGAGCACATAACCGTGACCCCAGCAGATCAGCGGCTTCGGATACGTATGCAGGCTGTAATCGAGGCGATATTCCGCGCTGAAAAACTGCGCGGCCAACGGAGGGACTTCGCCGGGGTGAGCGCGGCAGGCTTCGACCAGGCTGCGCACTTCGCCACCGGCGCAGAAGGCTTTGGCGCCGTTACCGCGCAGCAGTACGCAGACGATTTGCGGGTCATTGGCCCAGGCGTTCAATTTGTCGCTGAGCGCGTTGATCATCGGCAGGGACAGCGCGTTCAACGATTTTTCGGCATCCAGGCTGGCGATGCCGATGCGGGCGCCGTCGGTGCCGGTAAGTTCTTCGAAGTGCAGATTCATCGTGACCTCGATCGGGAATTTGAGCGAACAGTATGATCGCTATGGGGGAAAGTGCCGGATCTGCGTCAGATCAATTGACAAGCGTGGTCGGCTTTCCTAGGGTTCGCCCCATTGTTTTTGCCGGAAATGACCATGACTGCTGACGACCGTATCAAACTCGAACCGAGCTGGAAGGAGGCACTGCGTGCTGAGTTCGACCAGCCTTACATGGCAGAGTTGCGCAGCTTTCTGCAGCAGGAGCGGGCAGCCGGCAAGGAGATCTATCCGCCGGGACCGATGATTTTCAACGCACTGAACTCAACGCCCCTGGACAAGGTGAAAGTGGTAATTCTCGGCCAGGACCCGTACCACGGCCCGGGCCAGGCCCACGGTCTGTGCTTCTCGGTGCAACCGGGCGTGCCGGCGCCGCCGTCGCTGGTCAACATCTATAAAGAGCTGAAGCGCGACCTCAATATCGACATTCCCAACCACGGCTACCTGCAGAGCTGGGCCGAACAGGGCGTGCTGCTGCTCAACACCACCATGACGGTTGAGCGCGCCAACGCCAACGCGCACAAGGACAAGGGCTGGCAACATTTCACCGACCGCATCATTGAGGTGGTCAGCGAACGGCAGCCGCATCTGGTGTTCATGCTTTGGGGCGCCCATGCGCAGAGCAAGCAGAAGCTGATCGACGCGACCAAGCACCTGGTGCTGACCTCGGTGCATCCGTCGCCGTTGTCGGCGTATCGCGGGTTTTTGGGCTGTGGGCATTTCAGCCGGACCAACAAGTTTCTCGAACAGAATGGCGAAACGCCGATCGACTGGCGCTTGCCACCGATTTGATGTGTCGACCGGGTTGGCCCCTTCGCGAGCAGGCTCGCTCCCACAGGAATTGTGTGCAAGCCACAAACCCCCTGTGGGAGCGAGCCTGCTCGCGAAAAGAGCAACTCGATCTCGCAGACTTAGGCGGGAT
This sequence comes from Pseudomonas sp. AC083, assembly GCF_979253165.1. Classification (NCBI taxonomy): domain Bacteria; kingdom Pseudomonadati; phylum Pseudomonadota; class Gammaproteobacteria; order Pseudomonadales; family Pseudomonadaceae; genus Pseudomonas; species Pseudomonas sp. AC083. The sequence continues at coordinate 359,600 of NZ_CEEDDH010000003.1, read as the reverse complement.
GACGATTCCAATACCTGAACAACGGCTCCGCCAGAAACAGCACAAACAACAGCCGCATCACCTGCATCGCCGTCACCAGCGGCACCGACAGTTGCAGGGTCTCCGCCGTCAGGCTCATCTCGGCGATACCCCCCGGCATCATGCCCAGGGTCAGTGAACGCAGATCCAGATGGGTCAACGCACTCAAGCCCAACGCCGCCAGCGACGCGATCAACATGGTCAGCGCCGTGCCGATCAACGTCCGGCCCATGAACGACGGCGCGCGGCGGAAGAACTGCCGATTGAAATGGCAGCCCAGACCGCTGCCAATCAGCCATTGGCCGATCTGACTGCCGCCGTTGGGTAAGCCGATGTGCAGATCCCACGTAATGCTCACCGCCGCACTGACCAGCAACGGCCCGAACAACCATGGATTGGGTTGCCGCAGCCGCTGCCAGAGCCAGGCGAGCAGGGCGCCCGCCGGAAACAGAATCGCCAGCCAGCGCCAATCGACGCTGCCTGCATGAGAAATCGGCGTACCGTCACCGAGCAGATACTTGAACGCCGCCGGCACGCACAACACCACCACCAACACCCGCAGACTCTGCCCGGCCGCGACATGGCTGAGCAGTGCACCATTACGAGCGCCGAGGTTGACCATCTCCCCGGAACCACCGGGCATGCTTGAGAAAAACGCCGTGGCGCGATCCTCGCCGGTGCGGCGCATCAGCCACACGCCGACCACCGCCGAAAGGCTGGTGACCAATGCACCGAAGAAGATCAAACCGAAATGACTGAGCACCTGTTCCATCACCAGCGGGGTGAAGTGCAGGCCGATGCCGATGCCGACGATCCACTGGCCGCACTTGCGCCCGCCAGGGATTTCCGCCAGTTGCCACGGCGTCAGGCAGCGCACCAGGATGATCGCCAGCAACGAGCCGACCATCCACGGTAGCGGCCAGCCGATCTGGCTGGCGATGAAACCGCCAAGCAGACCGACCAGCGGGGTGCCCCACCAGGCTTTCAGGGACAAGCGATCAAACATCGGCAATGACGCGCCGTGCCGCCGAACGCTTGCGCCAGATGCGGATCAGCGGCATCAGCAGCATGATCGCGGTGAGGATCCAGCAACCGAAAGTGATCGGACTCGACCAGAGAATCTCCAGCGCGCCATTGGAGATCGACAGGGCGCGACGCAGGTTCTGCTCCATCAGGCCACCGAGGATGAAGCCCAGCAGCAGCGGCGACAGCGGGAAATCCAGCTTGCGCAGGATGTAACCGAAGATGCCGATACCGATCATCAGGAACAGATCGAAGGTGGTCGCGTGCACCGCGTAAACGCCGATCCCGGTGATGATCGCGATGATCGGCACCAGCGCCCAGTTCGGCACGGCGAGGATGCGGGTGAATACGCGGATCATCGGGATGTTGAGGATCACCAGCATCACGTTGGCGATGAACAACGACGCGATCAGGCCCCAGACGATGTCCGGTTGCTGTTGGAACAGCAGTGGACCCGGGGTGATGTTGTACAGCGACAGCGCGCCGATCATCACCGCCGTGGTACCCGAACCCGGAACGCCGAGGGTCAGCATCGGAACGAGAGCGCCGCACGCCGCGCCGCCGATAGCGGTTTCCGGCGCGGCCAGACCACGGGGATCGCCTTCACCGAATTTGCCGCTGGTGCCGGCGATGCGCTTCTCGGTCATGTAGGCCACGGCACTGGCTAGCGTTGCGCCAGCACCGGGCAGCACGCCCATGATGAAACCGAGCACGCCGCAGCGGACGTTGACGACGAATACCGACGCCGCTTCCTTGAAGTTGAACATCATCCGGCCGGTGGCTTTCACCGCTTCCTGGCCGTGGTGGGTTTTTTCCAGCAGCAGAAGGATTTCGCTGATTGAGAACAGACCCAGCACCAGCACAACGAACTGGATGCCGTCGGTCAGGTGAATGTTGTCGCCGGTGAAACGGTACACGCCACTATTGGCGTCGATGCCGACGGTGGAAAGGAACAGACCGATCAGCGCCGCAATAAAGGTCTTCAACGGTCGATCACCGGCCATGCCGCCGAGACAGACAATTGCGAACACCATCAGCACGAAGTATTCCGCCGGTCCGAAGGCAATCGCCCATTTCGCCAGCAGCGGCGCAAACAGGACCATGCCGCAGGTGGCGATGAACGCGCCGATGAACGAACTCCACGCCGACAGTGACAGCGCGACACCGGCCATACCTTTACGAGCCATCGGGTAGCCGTCGAGGGTGGTCATGACGGTGGAAGCTTCACCCGGAATGTTCAGCAGGATCGAGCTGATCCGGCCGCCGTATTCGCAGCCCAGATAGACCGCCGCGAGCAGGATCAGCGCCGACTCCGGCGGCAGGCCGAGTGCGAACGCGATCGGAATCAGCAACGCCACGCCGTTGATCGGACCAAGGCCCGGCAACAGGCCGACGACGGTGCCGATCAGGGTGCCGCACAGGGCGGTCACCAGGTTGTACGGGCTCAGCGCGACGCCGAAGCCCTGACCCAAATAGCCAAGGGTATCCATATCAGTTCTCCAGGACGCTGAGCAGGCCGAGGGGCAGCGGAACATCCATCAAGCGATCGAACAGCAGATAGAGACCAACCGCCATCAGGCTGATGATCACCACGCTCGGCAGCCAGCGGCCGCCATAGAGACGGGCCATCGGTACGCCGGTAATGATGCTGGCCACGATGAAGCCAAGGGGTTCGAAGGTGCCGGCAAACACCAGCAACAACACCACGCACAGACCGATCTTGGTCAGGGTTTCGCGATCCAGCGGCGGCTCATCCGGGTTGTGTTTGATCGGCGCCGGGCGAAACACCATGTACAGCAGCGCCAGGCCCATCAGGCCGAGCATCAGCAGCGGAAAGGCGCGTGGGCCGACCGGTTCATAGGAAAAAGCCGCTTGGTACGGCCACGCCATCAGTGCCAGGCCGGCACACACCAGCAGCAACACCGAGGCGAAAATGCGTTGAATAAGCATGGGAGCTCCTGTGCTGCGTCCCCGCGTAGGAGACGCAGCCACTAGACAGAGACGATCACTGGATCAGGCCGAACTCTTTGGCCAGCACTTTGTAGTCGGCGACCTGCTTCTTCACGTAGGTGTCCAGTTCCGGGCCGGTCATGGCGAACGGGAACAGCTCACGCTGATCGCGCAGCTTGGCGAACTCGTCGGAAGCCAGCAGTTTGTCGAACGCGTCTTTCCACCAGGCGTAGTCTTCGTCGCTGACTTTTGGCCCGAGGTAGAAGCCGCGCACCACTGGCCAGACGATGTCGTAGCCTTGCTCGCGAGCGGTCGGGATGTCCTTCATTTCCGGTTCGTCGAGACGCTTGTCCGAGAACACCGCGAGCAGACGCATGTCACCGCTCTGGATGTGCGGCATGGAGTCGGAGATGTCGGTACTGCCGACCTGGATGTGGCCGCCGAGCAGGGCCGTGGCGATTTCACCACCGCCTTCGAGTGCCACGTAACGCAGCTCGCGCGGGTTGATCCCGGCAGCCTTGGCGATCAGTGCGGTCTGCATCCAGTCCTGGCTGCCGACGGTGCCGCCGGAGCCGATGACCACCGAGCCTGGATCTTTCTTCAACGCCTGAACGAGATCGTCGAGGGTCTTGTAGGGCGAATCGCTTTTCACTGCGATGGCGCCGTAGCTGGTGCCGACGGCCGCGAGCCAGCGCACGTTGGTTTCATCGAAGCGGCCGAACTTGCCCTGCGCCAGGTTCAACAGCGAACCGCTCGACCACGCCACCAGCGTGCCGGCATCCGCCGGGCGTTGCGCCACTACTGCGTTGTATGCCACCGCGCCGACACCGCCGGGCATGTAGGTCACGCGCATCGGTTTGCTCAGCAGCTTCTGGTTGACCAGCGCGCTCTGCACCAGTTTGCAGGTCAGGTCGAAACCACCGCCGGGGGAGGCGGGGGCAATGCATTCCGGACGTTTCGGCTCGGCCATGAGTTGGCCGGCAAACAGCATCGCGCCAGCGGCGAGAGCGACTTTACGCAGTGATACGTTCATTTGAGTCTCCAGAGGAGTTGTTGTTATGGATGGACCGAATGACCAAAGGGCAACGCGAAAACCTAGCGGCAGGCGCAGTTTTCTCGCGGCGGGCGCGCAACGACTGAACCAACGGAGGGGATACAGGACTGCGGCGAGAAGCCGACGGTGTAACGGTGGAATCGAGCAAGGCGAGCAGGCATTACAGCCTCGGTGCGCATGGAGGGCATGCTGGGGTACTCCGTTATTGTTCTTATGAGTCGAAAACGCTTCATGGCGTTTTGCGTTGCGCTGTGTGGCGGCAGCGGCGACAGTCGAAACTGTCCGTGGGCCGACTCTAACCGGCTAACCTTTCAACAACCTTTCAATTGTCTTTCACGGTTTTTCGGGCTTCACAGCGGCGGTTGCGGCTGTAAACTCCGCGGCAAAGCGTGGCGTCGGCCAACCCTGAACGAGGTAAAAATCCATGCGTGTCCTGCTCGTCGAAGACCATCTGCAACTGGCCGAAAGCGTGGCTCAGGCGCTCAAGAGCACCGGTCTGACCGTGGATGTGTTGCACGATGGCGTGGCCGCCGACCTGGCGCTGGGCAGTGAGGAATACGCCGTGGCGATCCTCGACGTCGGCCTGCCGCGCATGGACGGTTTCGAGGTGCTGGCGCGGCTGCGTGCACGGGGCAAGAACCTGCCGGTGTTAATGCTGACCGCGCGCAGTGACGTCAAGGATCGCGTGCATGGCCTCAATCTCGGTGCTGACGACTACCTGGCCAAGCCGTTCGAACTGACGGAACTGGAAGCGCGGGTCAAAGCCTTGCTGCGCCGTAGTGTCCTGGGCGGCGAGCGTCAGCAGCGCTGTGGCGTGCTGGCTTACGACCTCGACACACGGCGCTTCACCCTCGGCGACGAACTGCTGACCCTCACCTCACGCGAGCAAGCTGTCCTCGAAGCGTTGATCGCGCGGCCGGGGCGAGTGATGAGCAAGGAACAACTGGCCGCGCAGGTGTTCGGCCTCGATGAAGAAGCCAGCCCCGACGCCATCGAAATCTACGTGCACCGCTTGCGCAAGAAACTCGATGGCCAGCCCGTGGCCATCGTCACCTTCCGCGGCCTCGGCTATCTGCTGGAAAGCCGCGATGCATAAGCCCAGCAGCCTGCGCTGGCGGTTGCTGTGGAACCTTGGATGGTTGCTGGTGGTGCTGATGCTCGCCAGTGGTTTGAGCGCTTACTGGAACGGTCGCGAAGCCGCCGACACCGCGTATGACCGCACGCTGCTGGCCTCGGCACGGACCATCGCTGCCGGGTTGTCGCAGCGCGATGGCAGTCTCAGCGCCGACGTGCCTTACGTGGCGCTGGACACCTTCGCCTACGACAGCGCCGGGCGAATCTATTACCAGGTCAACGACATTCACCAGAAGCTGATTTCCGGCTACGAAAATCTTCCCGGGCCACCGCCCGGCACGCCGCGTACCGACAGCTATCCGGCGCTCGCGCGCTTTTACAACGCGAAGTACAACGGCCAGAACGTGCGTGTGGTCAGCCTGCTCAAAGCGGTAAGCGAGCCGAACATGAACGGCATGGCGGAAATCCGCGTGGCTGAAACCGACGAAGCGCGGGTCAGCATGGCGCGCAGTCTGGCGGCTGACACCCTGTTGCGCTTGGGCATGCTGGCCGTGGGTGCATTGCTGCTGGTGTGGTTCGCGGTGAGTGCGGCGTTGCGCCCGCTGGAGCGGTTAAGAACCGCTGTTGAGGAACGCCAGCCCGACGATTTGCGGCCGCTGCCGCTGGTGGAAGTGCAGCATGAATTGGGACCCTTGGTCCGCGCGCTCAATCATTTCACCGAGCGCCTGCGCGGCCAGTTCGAGCGGCAGGCGCAGTTCATCGCCGATGCCGCTCACGAGTTGCGTACGCCGCTGGCCGCACTCAAGGCACGCCTGGAACTGGGCCTGCGCTCGAACGAGCCGGAGACCTGGCGCACCACCCTTGAATCGTCCGCGCAAAGCACCGATCGCCTGACCCATCTGGCCAATCAGTTGCTGTCGCTGGCCCGGGTCGAAAACGGTGCGCGGGCGATTGCCGAGGGCGGTGCGCAGTTGCTCGATCTGAGTCAATTGGCCCGAGAGCTGGGCATGGCCATGGCGCCGTTGGCGCACAAGCGCGGCGTGGCGCTGGCGCTTGAAGCGGATGAGCCGGTGTGGCTGCGCGGTGAGCCGACGCTGCTCAATGAGCTGCTGAGCAATCTGGTCGACAACGCGCTGGCGCATACGCCATCGGGCGGCAATGTGATTCTGCGGGTCACGGCCCCGGCAGTGCTTGAGGTTGAGGACGACGGGCCGGGCATCCCGCTGCACGAGCGTGATCGAGTGTTCGAACGGTTTTATCGGCGCAATCAGCAGGTTGCCGGTTCAGGTCTGGGCTTGGCGATTGTCGGCGAGATCTGTCGCGCGCATCTGGCGCAGATCACCTTGCATGATGGCGAGCAGGCAGGGTTGAAGGTGCGGGTCAGTTTTATTGCCGGGTAATACTTTTGTGGCAAGGGTTTTTTGTGGCGAGGGGATTTATCCCCGCTCGGCTGCGCAGCAGTCGCAGTTCAGCGATCACAATCTGTCTGGAAAAAAACCGGGTCGCAGAGTTCAGGGTCGCTTCGCAACCCAACGGGGATAAATCCCCTCACCACAGGTCAGTAGAACATCGACCGCGATTCTTCCAGATCCGCGCAGAACTGCTTGTTCTCCGGATCAATCCCGAGCTTTCTGAACGCCGGCACGCTAAACGGGTCAATCCGCGCAAACGGATGGTCGGTGTCCTTGCGGCAATACAAATTGGCCACTTGCACGATATCGACGTAATCGATGCGCGCCGAGTCGCGGCTGAAGTCTTGATACAGCAACGGCAAATGCACCAGGCGCTCGGGAAACTCCCAGACCCGCAGCAATTTCTCGCCGAGCAATGGGTGAATCTGCTCAATCACATGGGTCAGGCTGACCGCATCTGAGAGCAGTTCATTGTGGTCTTCGGCGTAAGTCAGGATCGGCAGCACGCCAATCTGATGCACCAACCCGCCGAGTGCCGCCTGATCGGGTTTGAGCTGAGTGTGACGACGACACAGCGCATAGCTGACGCCAGCGATTTCCAGACTGCTGCGCCAGACTTCGCGCATTTTCTGTTCGACCACTTCGGAGCGGGCATTGAAGATCTGCTCCATCACCAGACCGATCGCCAGGTTGCTGCTGTAGTTGATGCCCAAACGGGTGATGGCGGTGTGCAGGTCGGTGACTTCCTGCGCGGCGCGCAGCAGCGGACTGTTGACCACTTTGATCAGGCGCGCCGACAGCGCGGTGTCGCGGCCGATGACTTTGCTCAGATCGCTGACGCTGATTTCCGGATCCTCGGCGGCCTTGCGAATCTGCAGGGCCACTTCCGGCAACGTTGGCAGAACCAGGTCATCGTTATCGATGGCCGCAACCAAATCCTGTTGGACCTTTTCCGCCAGTTCGCTCATTTGGACTCTCTAGGGTGTTGCAACAATGCTGCGATCAACGCTGGATTTCGCGGTCGCGATCCAGTTCGTAAGGCAGGTCGAGCACGTGCAACGCGGGGCCTTCGAGGGCGCCCAGACGCAAATCACCGGCTTCGGCAGCTTCGGCCTGCAACACGGCCAGGAGTTCAATGTTTCCCACGGCATTGGCCGCCAGCACCACTTCGCCGATCGAGCTGTTGTGGCTGGGAGCGAACAGCTGAGTGCCGGGCTCCGGCAACTCGGCTGCTTCGAGGCGCAAGCGGTACAGCCGACGCTTGAGCTTGCCCAGGTACTGCATGCGCGCAACGATTTCCTGGCCGGTGTAGCAGCCTTTCTTGAAACTCACCCCGCCGACCGCCTGCAGATTGAGCATCTGCGGGATAAACAGTTCGCGAGTGGAAGGCATGACCTGGCCGATACCGGCGCGGATCTGGCCCAGCAGCCATTGATTCAGTTCGGCCTCAGGCAGCGCGGTCGACAGTTGGCTTTGCACGCTTTGCGCCTGAGCGGCAGGCACCCAGAGTTCGGCGCGCTCGGGCGAAACGCGAATTGCGATCAGGCCTTCATTGCGCACAACGCTGTCGGTTTCGGCGGGCAGTGCCAGACCGAGGCTGGTCAGGGCTGCATCGCCATGCGCCAGACCGAAGCGCACCCAGGCGGCGCTTTCATCGGTCAGTTTCGATTTGGAGAACACCGCGTACTTTTTCAGGTCGGCCAGTTGCGGCTCGAGCAGCGCGCTGGCCATCGCCATCACCACGCCGTCGCCCTCAAGCAGGATGCGGAAGCTCGACTGCATCCGGCCTTTCTGCGTGCAGCGGGCGCCGAGGCTGGCGCGGGTGTCGCTCAGGTAATTGATATTGCAGGTCAACTGGCCTTGCAGGAATTTTCCGGCGTCCGCACCGCGAACCGCGAGTACGCCTTCATGAGACAGGGTGCAGAAAAAAGCAGAATCGGCCATGGGTCATCGCAGGGTAAATAGACTGGGGCACATCATAAGGGGGCAGGGTTGAAATGGGTAGTTGATAAAGGATCAAGGGTCCCCGACCAAAGCCGACTGTGCGGCCCGCGCCGGGGCTGTATACTGCCCGGCAAATTCGAGGAGGGCTCCATGGTCGAACAAGTTGAACTGAATCGCCTCTTTTGGCACAGCCGTCGCGGCATGCTTGAGCTTGACGTGCTGCTGGTGCCGTTCGTGCAGGAGGTTTACGCGACGTTGAATCAAGTGGATCGCGATCTGTACGTGCGTTTGCTGACCTGTGAGGATCAGGACATGTTCGGCTGGTTCATGGAGCGCAGCGAGTCGGAAGATCCCGAGCTGCAACGCATGGTCCGGATGATTCTGGATCGTGTCCAGCCCAAGTAATACGTTCGAATGCCGCTGGCATGCCTCACGGCAGTTGCTGGCGGCGTATCTGTTGGCCCAGGCGTTCGCCATGGGTTCGCTGTGTCTGCTGTCGATTCCGCTCTGGGCCAGTCTGCTCGGCGCTTGCGCCTGTGCGCTGCACGGTTTTTGGATGCTGCCACGGCAGATTTTGCTGAGTCATCCGAAAGCATTTTGCGGGTTGCGGCGCGACGGCGATGGCTGGCAGGTGTGGAATCAGGCTGATGGCTGGCAAGCGGTGCAACTGCGCCCGGACAGTCTGGCGCTGCCATTGATCGTGGTGCTGCGCTTTCGTTTGCGCGGAGAGTGGCGGGTCAGGTCAATCTGCGTGCCACGTGACTCGCAAGCGGCGGATCTGCACCGACGCCTGCGAGTGCGGCTCAAGTTCAGCCGGCGTAGGTGGGCGGCACCAGAATAGTGTCGAGCGCTTCGGGCAGCATATCCGGATAGTCGAGGGTGTAATGCAGCCCGCGACTTTCCTTGCGTTCCATGGCTGAGCTGATCATCAATTCGGCAACCTGTGCCAGGTTGCGCAACTCGATCAGGTCACGGCTGACTTTATAGTTGCTGTAAAACTCATCGATCTCATCCAGCAGCAGACGCACCCGGTGCTGCGCCCGTTGCAGACGCTTGTTGGTGCGCACGATGCCGACGTAGTCCCACATGAATCGGCGCAATTCGTCCCAGTTGTGCGCGATGATCACGTCTTCATCCGAGTCGGTCACCTGACTGGCATCCCAGACGGGCAGGGCGCTTGGCGCCGCCACCTCATCGAGTTGCGCAAGAATGTCCGCCGCTGCCGAACGGGCATAAACGAAGCATTCCAACAGCGAGTTGCTGGCCATGCGGTTGGCGCCGTGCAGACCGGTGAAACTGGTTTCGCCGATGGCGTAGAGGCCGGGCACGTCGGTGCGACCGTGCTGATCGACCATCACGCCGCCACAGGTATAGTGCGCGGCGGGGACCACGGGGATCGGTTGTTTGGTGATGTCGATGCCGAAGCCCAGGCAGCGTTCATAAACAGTCGGGAAGTGAGTTTTTACGAACGATTCAGGCTTGTGGCTGATGTCGAGATATACGCAGTCGACACCCAGGCGCTTCATTTCATGGTCGATGGCCCGCGCGACAATGTCACGAGGCGCCAGCTCGGCGCGTTTATCGAAGCGATACATGAAGCGCTCGCCGTTGGGCAGCTTCAAATGCGCGCCCTCGCCACGCAGGGCCTCGGTGATGAGGAAGCTTTTGGCTTGCGGGTGATACAGACAGGTCGGATGGAACTGGTTGAATTCCAGGTTCGCCACCCGGCAACCGGAGCGCCAAGCCATGGCGATGCCGTCACCGCAGGCGCCGTCGGGGTTGCTGGTATAAAGGTAGACCTTGGCCGCGCCGCCCGAAGCCAGAATCACGAAACGTGCGCCGTAGGTGTCCACTTCGCCCGTGGCGCGATTCAGCACGTAGGCGCCGAGGCAGCGGTCGCCTTCCAGGCCCAAGCGGCGTTCGGTGATCAGATCGACGGCGACGCGCTGTTCCAGCAATTCGATGTTCTCACGCTCTTTGGCCTGGGCCAGCAAGGTCTTGAAGATCGCCGCGCCGGTGGCGTCGGCAGCATGGATGATCCGTCGATGGCTGTGGCCACCTTCGCGGGTCAGGTGAAATTCGAAACCACCGTCTTCAGTGCCGGACTGTTCGTCGCGGGTGAACGGCACGCCCTGGTCGATCAGCCATTGGATGGCTTCGCGGCTGTGCTCGACGGTGAAGCGTACGGCGTCTTCGTGGCACAGACCGCCGCCAGCATTGAGAGTGTCATCGACGTGGGATTCGACAGTGTCGGTATCGTCGAGCACCGCAGCGACGCCGCCCTGGGCCCAGAAGGTCGAACCGTTGGCGAGATCGCCTTTGCTCAATACGGCAATGCGCAGATGACCGGGCAAGGTCAAAGCGAGAGTCAAACCGGCAGCACCGCTGCCAATCACCAGGACATCGTGTTGGAACTGTTGGCTCATTTCAGGATTCCGCTCAAAGCGACCCGGGTCGGGGTTGGCGCAAGACAGCTGGATCGGCGAGTCAAGACAGCCACACAGCCCACTAGTATATAGAGGGGTTGGGCGGCACAATAGCCGGGCCCAGATGGCATTGTGAGACTACTGCGCGGTGAAAAGCGCTGTGCTTCGTCGGAAGATTTTTTTCGCAGGTGTGGGAAAAGACACCTGTATCGGCGCTGAAACAGACTTTTCCGCCCACGGTTGCGCAATCTCAGGTGGGTACGGCTATAAATAATTGGAACTTTTGCCAAAGGCCCAAGATCAATAGACGGTGCCAGAAACCAGGGACAGTGTCGGCTTCAGTGCGGAATCTGCGTTTGGATTCCTGCCGGCGAAACCGATAACAAGATTATTCGCGCAGCCGGTTTATCCCGCGCTGCGTTTTTCGTGCGTGCCAAATCAGAGCCCGCAGGAAACTTGCTTGGAGGGGGAGAACTTTTGCGAAAAGCCCGAGTCTATGTTTGCAAGTCTGGTCGTTTAGTAATGCAAGTCTCCTCCGGGCTTATCGAGGAGTGTTCATGCTAACCCAGGAAGAGGATCAGCAGCTGGTCGAACGCGTACAGCGTGGCGACAAGCGAGCTTTCGATCTGCTGGTGCTGAAATATCAGCACAAAATTCTCGGGTTGATCGTGCGTTTTGTGCACGACACCCATGAAGCCCAGGACGTTGCTCAGGAAGCCTTTATCAAGGCGTATCGGGCACTTGGAAATTTCCGCGGTGACAGTGCGTTTTATACGTGGCTGTACCGTATTGCCATTAACACGGCAAAGAACTACCTGGTTTCCCGCGGCCGTCGGCCGCCGGATAGCGATGTAAGTTCGGAGGATGCAGAGTTCTACGATGGCGATCACGGCCTCAAGGATCTCGAATCACCAGAACGTGCATTGCTGCGGGATGAGATCGAAGGCACTGTCCATCGGACCATCCAGCAACTGCCAGAGGATTTGCGTACGGCTTTAACTTTACGTGAATTCGATGGTCTGAGTTACGAGGACATTGCGAGCGTCATGCAGTGTCCGGTGGGTACCGTGCGCTCCCGGATTTTCCGCGCTCGGGAGGCCATCGACAAAGCCCTGCAACCGTTGTTGCAGGAAAACTGAGACAGCGGCGACAGCCAAGAGAGGAACGCCATGAGTCGTGAAGCCCTGCAGGAATCGCTGTCCGCAGTGATGGATAACGAAGCGGACGAACTGGAATTGCGTCGAGTGCTCAGCGCACTGGATGATGTTGATACCCGTGAGACCTGGGCTCGTTACCAGATCGCTCGGGCAGCCATGCACAAGGATCTGCTGCTTCCGCGTCTGGATATCGCTGCGGCAGTGTCCGCTGCGCTGGAAGACGAAACGGCTCCGGCCAAAGTATCCCGTAGCCCATGGCGCAACCTGGGTCGCCTCGCTGTTGCCGCTTCGGTGACCGTGGCCGTACTGGCCGGTGTTCGCCTGTACAACCAAGACGAAATTGCTGGTGTTGAACTGGCCCAGCAGTCGAACCAGCCTACTTTGGCCACTCCACAGGTCAAGGGTCCGGCAGTTCTGGCTGGTTATAGCGAAAGCTCGGAAGCGACTGGTCCGATGGCCAACGGCGTTCTGCAAGGTCAGCCAGGCTGGCATGATCAGCGTCTGCCAGGCTATCTGCGTCAGCACGCTCAGCAGGCTGCACTCAAAGGAACTGAAAGCGCGCTGCCATACGCACGTGCCGCAAGCCTGGAAAACCGTTAAGGAGGATCATGCGCGCCATCCCTCTACTTTCGCTTCTGCTCAGTGGCTGGTTCATAGTTCCAGCCCACGCTGACGAGGCCCAGGACTGGTTGACCCGTCTGGGCCAGGCCGAGCAGCAGCAGAGCTTCCACGGCACTTTCGTTTACGAGCGCAACGGCAGTTTTTCCACGCACAATATCTGGCATCGCGTCCAGAATGGCCAGGTCCGCGAGAGGTTATTACAGCTCGACGGCTCGGCTCAGGAAGTCGTGCGCATTGATGGACGTACTCAATGCGTCAGCGGCACCCTGATTGCGGGATTGGGTGATTCACCCAACGCTGCCGCCCGTGCGCTGGATCCCAAAAAGCTGAAGAATTGGTATGACCTTGCCGTCATTGGCAAGTCGCGCGTGGCCGGTCGTGATGCAGTGATCGTGTCGCTGACCCCTCGTGATCAGCACCGTTACGGTTTCGAGCTGCATCTGGACAAGAAAACCGGGCTGCCGCTCAAGTCGTTACTGTTGAACGACAAAGGGCAGTTGCTCGAGCGTTTCCAGTTCACCAGCCTCGACACGGATGAAATCCCGTCGGACAAGGACTTGTTGGCGGACCCGGATTGTAAGCCGATCAATATCGCAAGCGACAAGGCTTCTGCAGCTAAAACCGTGCAAAACTGGCGTTCGGACTGGCTCCCGCCAGGCTTTGAGCTGACCAGCAGCAGTTCGCACAAGGATGCGCAAACCAAGACCCAAGTCAGCAGCTTGATGTATGACGATGGTCTGGCGCGTTTCTCGGTGTTCCTTGAACCGTTGAATGGCGCAACGGTCACTGACACCCGCACTCAGTTGGGCCCGACCGTCGCGGTATCCCGTCGCCTGACCACGCCGCAAGGCGAAATGATGGTCACGGTGGTCGGCGAAATCCCGATTGGCACCGCCGAACGAATCGCTCTATCGATGCGTAACAACGATGGCGCTGCGACCAGCAAGCAGTGAGCTGATTTCAGTCATTTCCACTTCGTCGTCGAGACGTCGAAATGTTTGCTGAGCATTTTCATTTGCAAAACCCCTGAAAATTTTTTATAGGTCAGAGCCTCACGGCTCTGGCCTTGTTTGTTGTTCCCGGAACAAAAATGCCGGTCTGTGGTTTCCGGTGTTCCTTTGCTCCATATCGCTTAACCCTGCTCGTCGTAACGGGAGCTGTATGTCGATACCAAGTTTGAAGTCTTATCTTTCCATCCTCGCCACCGTGCTGTTGCTCGGTCAGGCGGTGCCTGCTGCGCAAGCGGCCGATCTGCCTGATTTCACCCAATTGGTCGAACAAGCGTCGCCTGCGGTGGTGAACATCAGTACCACGCAGAAACTGCCGGACCGTCGGGTCAACCAGCAGATGCCGGATCTGGAAGGCCTGCCACCGATGCTGCGCGAATTCTTCGAGCGCGGCATGCCGCCTCAGCAGCGCTCGCCACGTGGCGATGGCCGCCAGCGTGAAGCGCAATCGCTGGGTTCGGGTTTCATCATTTCGCCGGATGGCTACATCCTCACCAACAACCACGTGATCGCCGATGCTGACGAAATCCTCGTCCGTCTGGCTGACCGCAGTGAGATGAAAGCCAAGCTGGTCGGCACCGATCCACGTTCTGACGTGGCGTTGCTGAAAATCGAAGGCAAGGATCTGCCGGTGCTCAAGCTCGGCAAATCCCAGGACCTGAAGGCCGGCCAGTGGGTCGTGGCGATCGGTTCGCCATTCGGTTTTGACCACACCGTGACCCAAGGCATCGTCAGCGCTGTCGGCCGCAGCCTGCCGAACGAAAACTATGTGCCGTTCATTCAGACCGACGTGCCGATCAACCCGGGCAACTCCGGTGGCCCGCTGTTCAACCTGAACGGTGAAGTGGTCGGCATCAACTCGCAGATCTACACCCGCTCCGGTGGCTTCATGGGCGTGTCGTTCGCGATTCCGGTCGACGTGGCGATGGATGTTTCCAACCAGCTCAAGAGCGGTGGCAAAGTCAGCCGCGGCTGGCTGGGCGTAGTCATCCAGGAAGTGAACAAGGATCTGGCCGAGTCATTCGGTCTGGACAAGCCGGCCGGCGCTCTCGTTGCGCAGATCCAGGATGACGGCCCTGCGGCCAAGGGCGGCCTGCAGGTTGGCGACGTGATCCTGAGCATGAACGGTCAGCCGATCGTCATGTCCGCCGATCTGCCGCATCTGGTCGGCGCGCTGAAGGCTGGCGCCAAAGCCAATCTGGAAGTGATTCGTGAAGGCAAGCGCAAGAACGTCGAGCTGACCGTCGGCGCAATCCCGGACGAGGACAAGGAGCTGGCAGGTCTACCGAAATCCGGCGCTGAAAGCAGCAGCAACCGCCTCGGTGTTGCGGTCGGTGAATTGACCGCCGAGCAGAAGAAAACCTACGACCTCAAAGGTGGTGTGGTGATCAAGGAAGTGCAGGACGGTCCTGCGGCCCTGATCGGTCTGCAACCGGGTGACGTGATCACCCACCTGAACAATCAGGCCATCGGCTCGGCCAAGGAGTTCACCGACATCGCCAAGGCATTGCCGAAGAACCGTTCGGTGTCGATGCGCGTGCTGCGTCAGGGCCGTGCCAGCTTCATCACCTTCAAACTGGCTGAATAAGCCAGCAACAAGGTAAAAAAGAAACCGCCTCGAAAGAGGCGGTTTTTTTGTGTCTGGTTTTTGTCTTGTCTCGAAAGACTCAGCCCATCATGTCCTTGACCATACGCTCCTGCTCCATCAACTCGCGCTGGCGGGCATCGATGCGCGAGGACAGCGGGAAGTTGTTGCCCGCCTTGCGCTTGGCGAAGTCCAACTGCTGAATGGCCTGGCGGTAATCGCCGACCAGTGCAAAATACTCGGCGCGCGCCTGATGCAGGCCGATGATGTTGCCCGACAAGCCGCGGGTTTCAGCAACCTGATACCAGACGTCCGGATCATCCGGGCGCGACTTGAGCAGACTGTCGAGTGCCTTCTCGGCATCGGCGGCGCGATTCTGTTTCAACAGCAGATCGACACGCACCTGATTCAGCGGGTAGTTGCCCGGGAACTGCGTGAGCATGCGGTCGACCCGTGACTGCGCATCAGGCAGACGATTGTTGGTGATGTCCAGATCGACCTGCGCGAGGTTGTAGATGATCTCGTTCGGCGACTTGGCCAACAATTGCTTGAGGTTCTCTCGCGCTTCGTTGAGCTGGCCGCCCTTGATCTGCGCGATGGCGAGGCCGTAACGCGCGACATCGTTTTTCGGGTTCTCATCGAGCAGGGCGCGGAAACGCTTGGCGCCCAGCCCCGGGGTTTCCTCGTAGATCAACTGGACCCGCGCGCGAATCAACTGGTAGCGCATGCTGTCTTCGATGCCGCCCGGTTTCGCCTGCTCGGCGCGGTTGCGGGTGTCGGCGATACGCGATTCGGTAACCGGGTGAGTCAGGAGGAATTCCGGCGGCTTGGCGTCAAAGCGGTACTGGCGCATCAGGCGTTCGAACATGGTCGGCATCGAGCGCGGATCGTAACCGGCCTTTTCC
Organism: Pseudomonas sp. AC083; assembly: GCF_979253165.1. Lineage (NCBI taxonomy): Bacteria > Pseudomonadati > Pseudomonadota > Gammaproteobacteria > Pseudomonadales > Pseudomonadaceae > Pseudomonas > Pseudomonas sp. AC083. The sequence continues at coordinate 343,424 of NZ_CEEDDH010000003.1, read as the reverse complement.
AGGTTGAGAATGCCAATGCGGTCCGCTTCCTGTTCGTTCTGCCGCGAGAAGCGCCGTTGTTCCTGCAGAGCCGCAGCCTGGCTGCCGGCGATGGTGGCGATGCCGGCATCACCGCCGCCTGCCGCCGCGATGACGATACCCGCCAGCAACGCGGCCATCATCGGCACCTGCATTCTTTGTGAGGCTTCGACGCCTCGAGCGAAGTGACGTTGCGACAAGTGCGCCAGTTCGTGAGCGAGCACCGAGGCGTATTCACCTTCGGTCTGGGCGTTGAGGAACAGGCCGCCGTTGACCCCGACCACGCCGCCCGGCGCTGCGAAGGCGTTGAGTTGTGGGCTGTTGATCAGGATGAATTCCAGGCGCCTGTCGGAGACCTGGCTGGTCTCGACCAGCTTGTACACGCTGGATTCGACGTAATCCTTGAGCTGCGGATCGTTGAGCTGGGAAACCTGACTGCGCAGCATGGCCAGCCAGGCGCGGCCGAGCTGGTATTCCTGTTGCGGCGAGACAATGGCAGAGCTGGCGTCGCCGAGTGACGGCAGATCGTCGGCAAAGCCTGGTGAGGCGAGCAGGCAAGCGAGCGTCAGCAGGGTAGGGCGCAGAAAAGTCATGCACAAAGCCTTGGAGGACAAAGACCTTACTGTAGCCGGACACCGAAGCCGCGACCAGATATTCTAGGCAGCTCGACAACCCGAACCGGAGTGACGCAATGACTGACGCTGTAGCCCATGACGTGGAACTGGACGCCAGTGGCCTGAACTGTCCGTTGCCGTTGCTCAAGGCAAAAATGGAACTCAACAAACTGCAAAGTGGCGCTGTGCTCAAGGTGATCGCTACCGATGCCGGCTCGCAACGCGACTTCCGTACCTTTGCCAAACTCGCCGGTCATGCGCTGTTGCGCGAAGAAGACGAGGCTGGCGTCTACCGTTACTGGTTGAAAAAAGCCTGAAGCGCCGCGCCTAAAATCGAAGGGATTATTGATGTTCAAAGTGTTACGCGACTGGATTCAGCGCTACTTCTCCGATGAAGAAGCCGTGGTGCTGGCAGTGCTGCTGTTTCTCGCCTTCACCGCCGTGCTCACCCTCGGCGGCATGCTTGCGCCGGTGTTGGCCGGGATGGTGCTGGCGTATCTGATGCAGGGCCTGGTGGTGACGCTCGAGCGGCTGCGCGTGCCGGGCGGGGTGGCGGTGGGGCTGGTGTTTGCGCTGTTCATGGGCGCGCTGATGCTGTTTATCGTCGTAGTGCTGCCATTGTTGTGGCATCAGTTGATCACGCTGTTCAACGAGTTGCCGGGCATGCTCGCCAAGTGGCAATCGCTGCTGCTTCTATTGCCCGAGCGCTATCCGCATCTGGTGTCTGACGAGCAAGTCCTGCAGGCGATCGAAGCGGCGCGGGGCGAGATTGGCAAGTTCGGTCAGTGGGCACTGACTTTCTCGTTGTCGAGTTTGCCACTGCTGGTGAACATCATGATCTACCTGGTGCTGGTGCCGATTCTGGTGTTCTTCTTCCTCAAGGATCGGGCGATGATCGGCGAGTGGGTGCGCGGCTATCTGCCTCGCGAGCGCGCGCTGATCACCCGCGTCGCCCAGGAAATGAACCGGCAGATCGCCAATTACATACGTGGCAAAGGCATCGAGATCGTGATTTGCGGCGGCGTGACCTACATCGCCTTCATCGCGCTGGGCCTGAACTACGCGGCGCTGCTGGCGTTGCTGGTCGGCTTGTCGGTGGTGGTGCCGTATGTCGGTGCGGTAGTGGTGACCGTGCCGGTGCTGCTGATTGCGCTGTTCCAGTGGGGCTGGAGCGATCAGTTCATCTACCTGATGGCGGTTTACGGAATCATTCAGACGCTGGACGGCAACGTGCTGGTGCCGTTGCTGTTTTCGGAAGCAGTGAATCTGCATCCGGTGGCAATCATCTGCGCGGTGCTGTTGTTTGGCGGATTGTGGGGATTCTGGGGGGTGTTCTTTGCGATCCCGCTGGCGACGCTGTTCAAGGCAGTGCTGGATGCGTGGCCGCGAAAGGAACCGGTGGTGGCGCCGTTGCTTTAGCGGTTGATCCGGATTTTGCAGAGAGGCTATTCGCGAGCAGGCTCGCTCCCACAGTGATTACATTTCAATTGTGGGAGCGAGCCTGCTCGCGAAGGCGTCTTTACAGGCGCAGCAAAACCATCAGGCTTTGTTCAGAGCCTCAGCCGCCGCCAGCACGGCATCAACATGCCCCGGCACCTTCACGCCACGCCATTCCTGACGCAGCACACCGTCCTTATCAATCAGGAAAGTGCTGCGATCAACGCCCAGGTATTCCTTGCCATACAGCTTTTTCAGCTTGATCACGTCGAACAACTGGCAAACCGCTTCGTCCTTGTCACTGATCAGTTCGAAGGGGAATTCCTGTTTGCCTTTGAAGTTTTCGTGCGACTTCAAACTGTCGCGGGAAATGCCGAAGACTTCGGTGTTGGCAGCCTTGAACGCCGCATATTGATCGCGAAAGCCCTGGCCCTGAGTGGTGCAGCCCGGGGTGCTGTCCTTCGGGTAGAAGTAGATCACCACTTGCTTGCCCTTGAGTTCGGACAGGCTGACGGTTTGCCCGCTGGTCGCAGGCGCGGTGAAATCCGCAACCGGTTGGTCGATGACAACGGCCATGAAAGCTTCCTTACATTGGGTTCTGTGGGCGCCAAGGTTCGATCAGGGCATCGAGGTTCATCGCATCGGCGAAATCGAGGAACTGATCGCGCAGCCAGCTGATCTGCGTGTTGGCCGGCAGGGTCACGGTGAACGTGGCGTTGAGCATGGTGCCGCCGGTCTGTGGCGCCTGATAGGTGTCGCAGGTGAGGTTTTCCAGCTCGACGTTATGATCCATGAAGAACTGGCACAGCTCATTGATGATGTCCGGGCGGTACGCCGAGCTGACGTAAGCCACGTAAGGCAGCGCCTGCGGGCGATTTTCCAGAGCGGCGCTGCGCACCACGTTGACGGTGAAAGCGTGACGCTTGGCCAGCAATGGCAGGCTGCCTTCGAGGCGCGCGAGGGCGTCCCAGCTGCCGGAAATTTCCAGCACCAGGGCGCTGCACTCGCCGTGGCGGGTCAGGCGAGAGGTGACGACGGCGCAGCGGTTTTCATGGCTGGCGCGGCACAGGACGTTGGTCAGCTCCATGGGGTTGGCGCCGAGGGCACTGATGACAAGGAATTGTTCGCGAACTGTGGGGGTGGACATGCAGCATTCCTAAAGCGATGAGCGGTCGGTAGGTTGACGGGCGTTGGTGGCCGGGAGTGCCTGTTCTGGCGGTCCGTATAAAGAGCTCCGTCCAGCGTTCGCGGCTCGCTCCACTGTGCGGGAGCGCGTCGATGCGACGCAGGAACGGGGCCTGGGAGGCCGAAAGGGGAGGCTGAAACCCGGCGTACAAGCTGATCTGTACCGATCAAAGTCTGAAGGGTAGCGAAAAGCGGCGCCAAGGGGAATGGCGGCGGCGCAGTACTTCGCTTGTGCAAGCATCTTGGCGCCAGTACCATTACCGCTCTCTTTTTCCGGCAGGAGCGGTTTCATGATTGCGGGCAGTATGGTGGCACTGGTCACTCCCATGGATGCACAAGGGCGTCTTGACTGGGACAGCCTCAGCAAACTCGTGGACTTCCACCTCAAGAACGGCACCCATGCCATCGTCGCCGTCGGTACTACCGGCGAGTCGGCCACCCTTGATGTAGAAGAGCACATCGCCGTCATCAAAGCCGTGGTCAAACAGGTTGCCGGGCGCATTCCGGTCATCGCCGGCACCGGCGCCAATTCGACCCGCGAAGCCGTCGAGCTGACCCGCAACGCCAAGGCCGCCGGCGCCGATGCCTGCCTGCTGGTTGTCCCGTACTACAACAAGCCGACCCAGGAAGGCCTGTACCAGCACTTCAAGCACATCGCTGAAGCGGTCGACATTCCGCAGATTCTCTACAACGTTCCCGGCCGCACATCCTGCGACATGCAGGCCGAGACGGTGATTCGCCTGTCCACCGTGCCGAACATCATCGGCATCAAGGAAGCCACTGGCGACCTCAAGCGAGCCAAAGCGATCATCGATGGCGTGAGCAAGGATTTCATCGTGCTGTCCGGCGATGATCCGACCGCTGTCGAGCTGATCCTGCTGGGCGGCAAAGGCAACATCTCGGTCACCGCCAACGTCGCCCCGCGCGAAATGGCTGACCTGTGCGAGGCCGCGCTGAAGGGCGACGCCGATACCGCACGCGCAATCAACGAAAAACTGATGCCGCTGCACAAGGACCTGTTCATCGAAGCCAACCCGATTCCGGTGAAGTGGGCTTTGGTCGAAATGGGCCTGATGCACGAAGGCATCCGCCTGCCACTGACCTGGCTGAGCACCCCTTGTCATGAAACGCTGCGCTCGGCCCTGCGCCAGTGCAACGTCCTGGTTTAATTGAGGAAGTACAACGCATGAAGCGAATGGCCGGACTTTCCGCACTTGCCTTGATTATCTCCAGCACCAGTGGCTGCGGATGGGTCTGGGGGCCGGAAGGTTATTTCCGCGACCGTGGAAGCGATTACCTGCAAGCGCAACAGACTGCACCGATGCAATTGCCACCGGATGTGAGCACTGCCAAACGTCTCGATCCGCTGTTGCCGATCCCGCGCAACGTGGCCGATGACACCGCGACGGGCGAGTACGTTGTGCCGCGTCCTCAGCCGCTTTCGGCGGTTGCCGACGCAACTGATTACTCGCTGCAGAAGAGCGGTGATTCGCGTTGGGTCGTGGCTCAGCACCCGCCGGCCGAAGTCTGGCCAGTGGCGCTGCAGTTCTTCCAGGACAACGGTTTCCGTCTGGATGAACAGCGTCCGCAGACCGGTGAGTTCACCACCACCTGGCAGCACTCCGACGAGCTGTCCGCGTCGATGGCCAAGCGCCTGAGTGCGGCCGGTATCGCCAGCGACAGCGAAACCCGCGTGCGTGTGCGCATCGAGCCGGGCGTGCAGCGCAACACCAGTGAGATCTACGTGGTCAGCGGCGAGCGTCCTGCCGGCAGCACGGCCGACGTGGCTTTCACCAACCGTTCGGTCAACACTGGCCTCGACGCTGCGCTGGTCGACGACATGCTCGCGAGCATGAGCCGCACCTCCGAGAAGGGCGGTTCGGTGTCGATGCTGGCCTCGCGTGATTTCGATGCGCCGAGCCGTGTCAGCCTGAACGAAGACGGCAGCGGCAACCCGGTGTTGAACGTCGGTACCGATCTGGACCGCGCCTGGTCGAGCGTCGGCCGTGCGCTGGAACAGGGCGAATGGCGCGTTGAAGACATCAACCGCAGTCTGGGCCTGTACTACATCAACCTGGCCGAAAAAGCCGAGAAGAAAGACGACAAGCCCGGCTTCTTCAGCAGCCTGTTCGGCAGTGCGCCGAGCAAGGAAGAAGTCGAAGCCCGCGCCGAGCGTTATCAGGTTCGCCTGAGCAAGGTGGGCGAGAACATCCAGGTTACCGTCGAAAAGAACATCAACACCGTCGCGCCGGCCGATGTCGCGCGTAAAGTGTTGAGCGTGATTCAGGACAACCTGGGCTGATCCGATATGCGTTTTGCCGTTCTCGGCAGCGGTAGCCAAGGGAACGGCACGCTGATCGCCAGTGCTGATACGTACGTGCTGGTGGATTGTGGTTTTTCCCTGCGGGAAACCGAAAGACGTCTGTTGCGCCTGGGTGTGCACCCGGCGCAACTGAGCGCGATACTCGTGACCCACGAACATGCCGACCACGTGCATGGCGTGGGTTTGCTGTCTCGGCGCTACAATCTGCCGGTCTACCTCAGTCGCGGCACGTTGCGCGGGATGCGCAAACCGCTTGAACCGGCAGGCTTTCTGGCCGGCGGCGAGCAGCTGCAGATCGGCGCACTGAACGTCGGGGTCATTGCCGTGGCCCACGACGCGCAGGAGCCGACCCAGTACGTTTTCAGCGATCAGGAACAGCGGCGCTTCGGCCTGTTGACCGACCTGGGATCGTTCTGCGAGCGGGTGCTGGATGGCTATCGGGACCTCGATGCATTGATGATCGAGTCGAACCATTGTCGCGACATGCTGGCCCGTGGTCACTACCCGTACTTTCTCAAGCAGCGGGTAGGCGGCGAACGCGGACATCTGAACAACCATCAGGCGGCATTCCTGGTGGCCGAGTTGGGCTGGCAGGGTTTGCAACACCTGGTGCTGGCCCATCTGAGCAGCAAGAACAACCTGCCGCAGCTGGCCCGGCAATGTTTTGTCGACACCCTCGGGTGCGACCCGGACTGGCTGCAACTGGCCGATCAAGATTCAGGGCTCGACTGGCGCCACATCGCCTAGCCCACCTACTTAGCAAGCGGAGCCCATCATGGAAAAACGTGAAGAACTCTACCGCGGCAAAGCCAAATCGGTTTACAAGACCGACGACGCTGACCGCTTGATCCTGCTGTTTCGCAACGACACTTCGGCGTTCGACGGCAAGCGCATCGAACAGCTCGATCGCAAAGGTATGGTGAACAACAAGTTCAACGCTTTCATCATGCAGAAGCTCGAAGCGGCCGGCGTGCCGACCCAGTTCGACAAACTGCTGGGCGACAACGAATGCCTGGTGAAGAAGCTCGACATGATCCCGGTCGAATGCGTCGTGCGTAACTATGCCGCCGGCAGCCTGGTCAAGCGTCTGGGCGTCGAGGAGGGCATGAAGCTCAACCCGTACACCTTCGAACTGTTCTTGAAGGACGACGCCAAGGGCGACCCGTTCATCAACGAATCCCACGTTGTGGCGTTCGGTTGGGGCACCGCTGAGCAACTGGCGCGCATGAAGGAACTGTCGCTCAAGGTCAACGAAGTCCTGAGCAAACTGTTCGACGACGCCGGCCTGCTGCTGGTCGACTTCAAGCTTGAATTCGGCGTGTTCAGCGACGGCTCGATCGTCCTCGGCGACGAGTTCAGCCCGGACGGCTGCCGTCTGTGGGACAAGGACACCAAGAAGAAGATGGACAAGGACCGCTTCCGGCAAGGCCTCGGTGACGTCATCGAAGCCTACGAAGAAGTCGCCGCTCGTCTGGGCGTACCGCTTTAATCGACGCAAGCATCTGATAGCACGGAAAAAATTTCGTTTGGGGGGTTCGCAACCAACGAAAGTGTTGTTATGATGCGCGCCGTTGGAGAGATGCCAGAGTGGCCGAATGGGACGGATTCGAAATCCGTTGTACCTTCACCGGTACCTAGGGTTCGAATCCCTATCTCTCCGCCATTATTGAACAAGACGAAGCCCCCGTAATCATTGATGATTACGGGGGCTTTTTCGTTTCCGTTGTTCTGATTAGGGCATTTTTAGGGCAAAGTGCATGCCTCTGAGGCTCTAATTCATCGCTCTGAGCCGTTTAATACCCACACAGTGCTCTTGTGTGTCTCATCACCGATCGCCACCTAAAGGCGCGCCGCCTTTCCTTCAGGCACGGACGGTGAGCATTCCAGCAGATGATTGAGTATCCGATCTGAACCTTGTCAAAAGACGTCCGGGCTGAATAGGAGGTGTCTACTGGACAGAATGATGGCGAATCAGTAGCTTTCAGTAATCTGAATGCTATGGTCTCAAAGCCATTTCTTAATCGGGTCCTGGCATGCTCGAAGGTGTCGTCATAGCGCCACGCTTGCTAGAGGTCGACCATTTCTATATTGATGGAGCTCCACACTTGTCAGATCAGCTTAGGAGAGCAAATGTTACTGACACAGTTAAGATGAGCTTGCTTTGCGAAGTCCAAGGACTTTGCCCGCTCTGCAGGCGAGCGCTAATGGTTAAGAAAGGCTCAAAACGTGTGCGGGTTTTCGACATAGCACATATCTATCCGCTAAATGCGACAGAACATGAAAAACATATACTAATCGCTGAAGAAGTGCTTTCAGCTGATATCGATTGTGAAGAGAACTTTATCGCACTGTGTAAAGAATGTCATAAAATTTATGATACTAAGAAAACAGTGCAGGAATACAGACAACTGGTTGAGATAAAAAAGACAATCAACAAAATTAAAGCACTTTCCCAAACTTGGGACAGGCAAACTCTTCATAAGGATATAGCGGTTGTAGCTAGGGATTTGGAAACTCTTAGTGAGTTGGATATTAAAAATACAACTCTGTCATTTGCTGCCTTAAAGCTTTCGCAGAAGAAAGATGAAACCCTAGGCATCATGAATGAAATGAAGATTGGGCAGTACATTCTGAGTTTTTTTGCTCCTATTAGGGAGTCCTTGAGAAAGCTAGAGTTAGAGGAAAAGGCCAAGTCTTTATTTATCTGTTCTCAAGTTAAAAGCTATTACACGCTGTTGTTAATGCAGGGTTTTGATCAGAGTCAAATATTTGAAGAGATGTGCGTATGGTTTATGACTAACACTGGGATCAAGGAGCGATCTAAATCTGAAGTGTTGGTTTCTTATTTTATTCAGAATTGTGAGATTTTTTCTGATGATACTGCCTAATAAAATAATATCACTAGAGGATAGTTGTCTCCCTACGGCAGCTAAGTTGTTAGAAGTCTTGAAGGGTAATGATACTGTTCAAGCGGTGTACCTGAATCATAAGGATTTATTTTCCGATGTGTCGGAGTTCATAGATGCTCTCGACTTGCTGTTTGTTTTAAAAAAAATAAACGTAAACTTTACCTCTGGGGTCATTCAGCTTGCTTAAATCTATTACATGCGAGAAATTGATCCAGTCCTCTATTCATTTCAAGTTGGGGCTGAATGCAGTTGTGGGTGCGGATGATGCGCATAACTCAATCGGTAAGTCATCAGTTTTGATGTTGATTGACTTTGCATTTGGTGGGAGCGACTTTCCGACAAAATGCGATGATGTAATTAAAAATGTTGGCCATCTAGAAGTAGTGATGGAATTTCAATTCAATAAAAGCTATCTCTTTATTCGAAATACCGAAACACCTGAGTCAGTTTATTGCTTTGAACAAGGGCGGATGCTCACACTTCGAGAGTTTACTAGCTTTCTTAAAGATAACTACCTCACCAGTGAAAGCGAAATTTCATTTCGTGATTGTGTTAGCGGTTTCTTTAGGATTTATCAAAGAAATAACTACAACCACAAACGTCCTTTGGACCTAACCATGCGGGAAAAATGGGAGGTTGTCAGAAAGCGTGTTCTCAAAATGTTTAATATGTACTGGCTGATTTCTCAGCTGGAGCAGGAACGTGCCGGAGCTCAGAAAGCGCTAAAGGATATTAATGGTACTTTTAACTCTGGTGCAGTAAAGAAAATCACAAAAGCGCAGGTATCTAAAAACGATTCAGTAATCAGTGAGCTTTTTTCTGAGGTTGAGAAGATAAAGCAGGCACTGAAGAAAAATGTTACGGATATACGCTCTATTATCAATGAGCAAAGTCTTGAGTTGAAGCTTCAAAAAGACGCCTTGGTAGAGTATAAGCTTGATATCCAGACGCAGTTGAGCAGAGTGGAGTCAAACTTAGGTAATGCGAAAATAGTAAGTAGTAAGGATTTTCAATCGGTACTCACTTTTTTTCCTGAAGTCGATTCGAAGAAACTGTTAGAGGTAGAATCCTTTCATTCAGGTATTACAAATATCCTGAAGGATCAGCTGAAAGCAGAAAAAATTGTTCTAATAGAAGCTTTAGGCGCTGCCCAAGCCGATATAGCCGAAGTTGATAACTCGCTCTTAAATCTCGTGGATTCCCGTGAGGATTCGGTTCATTTGTTAGAGCGCTTGATAGATCTCGATCGTCAGCAAAATGCTCTGATTCAGCAGAATCAATACTGGACGATGAGCGCAGAGGCAAAAAATGAAATCAAGAGATTGAAGGCTGATATTGACTCGGCGCTGGAGAGTTCGGTTGCAGTGATAGAAGTCGGACTTAATGCAGGAATCGAAGAAGAAATAACGAAAATTTATAGCAATAAAGCTATTTCACCGGTTCTTACGCTAGGTGAGAAAGATTATAAATTTGATCATGGCGATGATCGGGGAACCGGGAAAGGTTTTGCAAACATGATCGCCCTAGATCTGACGTTCCTCAGGCTAACTGTGCTTCCGGTAATTATTCATGATAGTTTGTTATTCAAAAATATGGATACACCTGCAATAGAGCATTTGGTGGAGATCTACAGCTCTTTTAGTAAGCAGGTTTTTATTTCGATTGACGAAGTTAGCAAGTATCAGGCGGGTGTACGGAAAATAATCTCTGAAGCAATGTTTCTTAAGCTGGATAAAGATCGTATGGCATTCAATGTTAAATGGAAGAACGCGAAGTGAAAGCCGTTCTTCATAATGCTTAATTGTCGATTTTTTGAGCTTAATCTTGGCGAAAACCCAACATTTTCGAGACTATACCCGCCATGCTTTTAGTGTCCTTCGGTATCCATCTACCGTAGTGTTTTCTCACCATTGTTGTGTCGGCGTGCCCAAGTTGCCTGGCCACCCATTCGACTGGCACATAGCTCGACAGCATTTGGCTGGCAAACGTGTGGCGACACTGATTGGCACCTCTGTGGCGGACTTCGGCCTTTTTCAGGTGGGCGGTAAACCAGTTGCTCAATGTTTTACCACTCCAGAGTAAGCCGCTGGTGGAGCTGCGAAAAAGGAATGTCACTCTCATTTTTTTGGAAGTTATGTTGTCGCGTTGGATAACGGTGATCTCTTCGGCTGGTGCGTCCTTGGCGGCGGCGACAATCTCCCTCATGAGTTTGAGGGCAGGGTCTATCAACTCAACGACTCGTACCCTTGAGCGTTCCTTAGGGACTTTGAATTCTCCTACGACCAATGCCCGCCGGACGTGTACCAGGCCGGCTTGAAGGTCGACGTCTTCGGCAGCAAGTCCGATAAGCTCGGACAGAGACAGCCCTGTCCAGCAGTTGAACTCGATCATTCGGGCATCAGCTCGCCGGCTAGGGTCCGCTCTACCAATCATCTCGATCTCGGTGCGGCTGAAGGGGTCAGCATGCTCGAGGTCGACGTCCGCCCCGACGTTGCTTATCCGGTCGAGCGGGTTCGCTTTCAGTATTCCGTCACCGAATGCGTCGGCCCAGACTCCGCGAACGACAGTGAAAATGTCGTTCACTGTTTTCGGGGCCAGGCCTTGCTTCAGCAACTGAGCTTGAAACAGCTCGATGTCGCTCTTGCTGATGTCTACAATTCGACGCTTACCGAATTTCTTTTCAACGTGTACTGCTTTGCTCACGTAATTGACGACGGTGCTTGAAGCTTTGAGCGCGCGCTGAACCTCTAGCCAGCGATCAATACCTTCCTTCACTGTACGCTTCAGCGAAGGGCCGCCAGTGCCTGTGAACATTGCAGCCCTGGGTGATTTCGGAAAGTGTGCCGCGTAGTCGAAGCGACCTTCTTTGATTTCGGTGAGGATGGTCCGACGCTTGTTATCCGCATACGCAATAGCGGCCTTGTTTACTTTCGAGATCCCTTCCAGTGGCTCCCGGCACCGTTGGCCATTGAAGATGAACCAGATACGCAACTGCTTGCCATTCATCTCAACGCCGGTCGGCATCTTTTCGATCATGGCTTTCCTTCCATCCAACGCTCAATGGCTGCGCGGTTGTAGACGATTACGTTAGCCGGGTCATACCGCCAGTGTTTGCCCTCAAGCCACAGGCCGCGGGTGCGGTACTTGCGGACTGCTTCGGTGCTCAGGCCGAAAACCGGGTACAGCAAATCTTGGCGAAACCAGGCGCCCGGTGTGATATGGAAGTCGATTTTCTCTGCTGCACTCATTGTGATTTCTCCGCTGCTCGCCGGGCGATGCCTTCGGCTTGGCGCTGCTTGCTGCATTGTTGATGGTTGCCATGTGCTCGCGAGGTGCCGCACTTGTCGCAGATGGTCTGTAAATCGAGAGGTGGCATTTGCCCTCGGCGAATTCGAACCGTTCGGCGTAGCGCTGTCATGGGGTCACCGGAGCAAGAAGGGCTGCCATAGCAAGCGCCTTATCACGCAGCTCAATCGTGTCTCTTTCTAGTTTTTTACCAGTGCGGAAGGCGGCGAACGTCTCGGCGGCAATCCGAAGCTTCTCGGCGATATTGAGTAGCGTCTGGCGTTCGGTTTCGCCGAGTGACAGTCCTTCTTGAAGACGCTTGCTGAATCGCGCCAGTCGGGCATGGTCAGCCTTAACGAAGTCGAGGGAAGCCTTCAATTCGCGAATGGTTTTTGCGCTTTCGGCGCGTTGGATCGCATCGCTTTCTTTCATGCCTGCGGACATACCGTCGTTATGCCCTATGAAATAACCGGCCCAGACAAGTAGTCCGGCCAAGACGATCAGGGCGATGAGTGCGCAGATTTGAATTGCAGTCATGTGCTGTGTACCTCAGTAGATCCCTCCGCAGGGATACTGAGAGGCCGGCGGAGGTGTGTTGGATGGGTGGGTTAGCCCAAGTTGAAATTGCCGATAGTCAATTGCGCGCCGCCCGCGACTTCGAGCTGCACGACTTCCTTGAATTCTTGTGCCAAGTCTTCGCGAAGCTGTTCTTCTCCAATCCAGCGCAGGCGCAGCAGGGGTTTGTCCCCGCCGGTGAGAACGGCTACACGCAGGCGGATGATCTGGACTTTCAGCCCTTCATATGGCTCGACGGTGAACAGGAATTCAGCAGGCAACCCTTCTGAGGACTTGGCCTCAATCTGGTCCATCGCTGACCGAGAGGCGCTTAGGTCACCGACGATATGTTCGCTCTTGCGTGCTTGCTCGATGCTGATGGAGCGGATGGCGCTCGCGGCTTTACGCAAATCGATGGGGCTGTCATCGGCCGCGAGGGCTTGGAGATTCGATGCCCAATCCTCGATCCAGTCGCTGAGTTCTTTCTGCGCGAACTGAATGGAGGCTGCACGTTCCAGCGCCCGGAAGGCAGCGGTTTTTCTCAAGTTCAGGGTGGCGGTGAAGTCGCCGTGCCCTGGCGACTTGGTGTCGCCCAAGTTGAAAATGACTGTGCACGACATTGCTTCGGCGTCCACAAAACCAGACGCTACAACCTCGGCACTTTGCGTCATTACGTAATTGCCGAAGTCCAGCAGCGAGTGAGTAGTGAGCGCGCCGCGGAACCGGCTACGAACGGCTTGAAATTTCTCGATGCTGTGGATCTTCTGGTCAGACGGCAATACCAACGTTGGGGTGAAAGTATCCAGCGGCTTGGCATAGGCCAGAACGGCGGTGTCCTGAATCAATTGAATTGCTTTAGCTTCCATTGAATCGACTTCCTTTGGTGAGAGGTTTGGAATCGAAGGTTTAGGACTTCGCGTGAATCGGTGCGTCGTCGCGGTTGAATAGCTGACCGGCGCGGGGGGCTTCGGCGAACAAAGTCAGGCGACCTCCCTCATTGACGTGCATCGGGGTATCGAGGGTGGTGTCCTCGGTACGGCTGCCGCGTTTGGTAGGCACCTTGTAGGCGAGCTTGTGATTGACGGTGACTTGATGACTGTTGGCGATCTGCTTCAAGGTGAAGGTCAGGGTGACCGAGCCGACCTTGCCGTTGTCAACAACTCCCGATGCCACTTCAGAAAGGGCGTGACCGATCTGATTGGCGAAGACGCCTGCGTTGAGTTCGCCGATGAATTCGGCCGTATCCGTAGGTTTCATGTGCTGTGCCTATTGATGTGCGATTTGTTTGCCTCTGGACGGCAGAGGCGACCGTTGAAATCAAGCGGCTTGCATCGCCGCTTGGGCGTCGAGGAACTCGGCTAAGTCGTGCAGGTAAACCACTCGTTGAGCGCGAGCCGACCCGTGCAGACGCTTCACGACCAGCGCGATACGACCTGCCTTGATCTCGGCCAGTAGGTAGCGGTCGGTGCGAATGTGCGCGAAATACTGCTCCCGAACAGCGGCCAGGGTCGGGCATGGAGTAGCGAACTGACGTCGCAATTGTTCAAGTGTGTTGCTCACGCTGCGTCCTCCCCGAACCCCTCCGACGGGGGCAGCAACTTGAGGCGAATCAGCTCGGCGAGGCCTTCCTTACTTTTGCCCATTGCAGCCGCACAAATGTTGCCCTTGGCGTCAGCCACTACCGCGCCGAATGGGTACTCAGGCGAGTTGGTCGGCGTAACGTAGGCGACTTGCCCGTCAAGGATCACGTTGTTGACGCAGCGGAATACCTCGGCCAGCTCGGTGCTTAGTACGGGCATGTTTTCCAGTAATTGGATGGCTTCCGTCGAGGCACCAACGAGCGTTGCGCGGCTGATTACCCCCGGGCAGTTCAAGTAGATCGGGATCAGCTTCAGGGCGCCGAGGGCTTGCGTGTAGGCATTCAGGTTGTTGGTTTTCATGCCGCGGCGTCCTTTTTAGTAATGATGATTCCTAGCTTCTTGGCCAGCCATTCGATCCCTTCTTCCCTCACCATCACCACGGAGTAATGACGGCACTTGTTGAGGGACGGAATCACGGTGCTGCGTGGATCCGAATACAGATAGCCGCGATCACGGTGCTGGCTGGCTAGATCGCCACTGCTGTTGAGAATGCCCAGCTCGCGCAACCTGGTGCGGAAGGCGCGGGGCTTGAGTCCGAGCAATGCGGCGGATTCGTCCAGGGTGCGGTTTGTCATAACGCTGCCTCAGGCCGCCGCAGCACGGGTGTGCAGGGTGTCCACAATATGGTTTAGGTTGGTGAACAACTCTTCGAATGGCCCATCATTCGGTAGCCAGATATCTCCCGGCGCGCGCACGACACCGTTTTCACTGCTGTGCTGGTTGACGGTGAGAGCAGCTATCCGCTCCATGTGAATCACCACGCCGCCACGTTTACGGATGAAGTCCGCTTCGTTTTCGAACCGCACGTCGCTAACGACAAAGCCGCGTGTTTCGTCGTGGGTGCGAGCGAGTAAGTCGAGATTCTGTTCCGCAAGCAGCAGCCAGAGTTCGGGATGCACGATGTTGCGGCCCCACTCGGTGCCAAGTGATTGCATTAACTGGCGAGGGGATCGGCCGAGCCATGGAAGCGGCAGTTCCTTCTGGGCACCGTCGAAGTCGCAAGGGCTCAAGTTGAGGATGTGCATCAGACCGTCACGCAGTGGGTCAGCGAACGCGTAAGCCTGGAATCCATAGTGGCTTACCAGATGCTGCGCGGCGGTGTCTTTACCGGAGCGGGCGACGCCAGCGATGCCAATTAATAGAGGCTTCATGCTGCATCACCCCCGAACGGTCCGCATCCGTGGGTGATGACATTTACTTTTGCCGGTGCTAAGCGAGTGCCAGGCGCGACGATAACCAGTAGGCCGGTGCGTTTTTGAATCTCTTTTACGGCTTCTGGGTTGGTACAAGCTGATGGGTGTAGGTACACCGGGCAACGAGTGTTGCTGTGCTGTGTTGTTTGCATGTTCGTACTCTTTGGTGAGAGATTTACGATGCAAACGATACAAATACGTATTGATTCAGTCAATACGTATTTGAATTGATTTTTTCACGGTGCAAAAAAAGCCCACATCGCTGTGGGCTTGTTTTGGGTTATGTATTAGAAAATTTCTAGTTTCGAAAATACTACGCCACAAATGATTGCGTCGGCCCCTAACTCAATGATCGGCTCTGGCCATGCTGGATTCAGCGGTTTCAGAAACCGGCGGCTGCCCTCCATCACCAATTGCTTGAAAGTTGCTTCTTGGCTATCCACGAGCTTGGCAATTACAAGAGAACCATTCTCCGCATCTTTCGCGGGATCAACAAATATGATGTCTCCGTCTCGAAAGGATCTACGTTCATGTTGATTGAACATGGATAGTCCGCGTACTCGCAAGGCATAGCTTTGGCTGCTATGGGATGCGGCGCATGGCAGCCATATCTCCGCATCATCAAGGGTCCTAACGTCTTCAATCTCACACCATGCGCCGGCCTGAACCCAAGAGATGAGGGGGACATATCCTTTAATAGCTGGCCCAGGTTCAACGTTGGTCTCATTCGCAGATGGCGCGCCCTGATCAATCATCGGGTCTTTGTGCTCGCCTCCCTTCCAAAGCCAGTTGCTGCTGACCTTCAAAGCTTTGCTGATCTTTTCGATATTTTCATGGCGTGGGCTGGTTACCGCGTTCGTCACAATTCTATGAATCGTCGGTTGCGGAACGCCGGAGCGTCGGCCGAGTTCGCCTTCTGACAGCCCCAATTCCTGCATGCGTTGGGCGATGCGGTCTCCGATCACTTTTTCTCTGCCTTGATTCAAAAACGTATCGCCGAGTGTATTGAATCGTTCAATACGTTTGTGTATTGTGGCGACCAATGCGAAAGCGCATCGGTGAACGATATGACTATCCAAGAAATGCTTGCGGAGCTGCTTCGGTCTGGTTTGTCCCAGAGAGTTATTGCAGATCGTGTAGGAACAACACAGCCGACAATCAATCGCGCCGCGAAAGGTGCAGATGTTCGGTACGTAACGGGTAAGGCAATCGAATGCCTATACACCCAAGAGAAAGAAACGGCCGATTTTAAGTCGGCAGCTTAAAAGGTGCTGAGCTGGGGCCTCTCACCAAAGAATCCCCCAGCCCAGCTACGACGATACACAGCACATGCACATCGGTCGTGGTCGTAGGATAGGGTTTACCCTGGGCTATGGCTACACCGTAAATAGGGGATTTACGGTTATGAGTCGCACAGATCTTTTGCCGGACGCTGGTCCGGTCCTGCCACTACGCCAAGCGATTTATCGCGCTGGTCGTGACTACAAGGGCGGAATCACTGCCCTTGCCTTTGAAATGGTGTTGGACAACGACACCCTCCAGAAGAAACTCAAGCTCGATGAAGAACGCCGCTGGCTGAATCCAGATGAGCTTGAGGAAGTGATCAGGCTGACCGCTGATCCACGCTTGCTGGATGCATTGATGCGTCCAGCAGGTGCGGTTTGGTACCGGCCCGTGGCCGTACCGGCAACCCGTGATGCCTTGAAAGCGGTTGGTAAGCTACTCGGGGAAACCGGTGAATTCGTGGCCAAGATGCACGACGGCGCGGCGGACAACGTCTGGGAGCTTCATGAGGTCGTGGATCTCGAAAAGCACGGAATGGATGTGATCCGCGAAGTCCTTGGAATCATGGCGGGCGCTCGTCAGGCGATGGAGGATCGCATCAATGGCTGATGATATCGACCGCGCAAACGAGCAGGCGCAATACCTGCTTGATGTTGCTATTCATCGCAGTCGCCGCGTGCCATCGAGCCGCGTTAGCGCGCAGTTCTGTGACGACTGCGACGAACCAATCCCGTTGCTTCGACAGCAGAAGGTTGAAGGTTGCGAGACCTGCGTCTCTTGTCAGGAGTTGCGAGAGGCCCGGCGATGAGTGAATCGGGCAAAGGAACAGCCATCGCTACATGGGCAAAGCGTTACATCAGTACTTTTGACTTGGCACTCGTACCGATTGATCCAGGTGAAAAGGCTCCGAAAGGCCTAGGGTGGAATAAGCCCGGAGGCTATATCACTGACGCCGACACGGCCGAGGCGTTCTGGCAACGAAACCCAAATCACAACCTTGGCGTCGTGCTGGGGCCGAGCCGCGTTTGTTCATTGGATGTTGATGACGTTCAATGGACGCGACATGTTCTGTATGAACTGTTGGGCCTTGACCTTGATGCGATGGCAGTAGTGTTCCCGACTATCGTCGGGAATCCGCTGCGATTCCGGGTGGTGTTCAAGGTGCCGGAAGGCATCGAACTCACGCGTCATTCACTTTCATGGCCGAATGAAAAAGACCCGGACGGTTCGATTTTCAAAGGGTTTATGGACAAGGCCAAGGCTGCGAAAGAGCAGGGTGATCTTGCCGCAGAAGCTGCTGCACGAACCGAAGCCGAGCCGTTCAAACGCTTCACGGTCTTTGAACTACGTGCGGGATTGGTGCAAGACGTTTTTCCACCATCAATTCATCCCGGTACCGGCAAACCTTACATCTGGAAAACCGCTCCAAGTGCTACTGACGGGCTGCCGACGCTGACCAACGAGCTGCTTACCATTTGGCAGAATTGGGAGTTTTTTAAGCGAGATGCTGAAGCCGCGTGTCCATGGGCGGTTGCGCCACCGGAGGCACCGGTCAAAGCCAAAAAGCGTCCTGCACTCGGTGGCGGCAAACGGCCCTCAGTAATTGATGAATTCAACCGTTGTCACGATGTTGCGGAGCTTCTTCGTGCCCATGGATACATCAAGCGAGGCAATAAGTGGCTGTACCCTCAAAGCAGCACCGGTCTGCCAGGGGTGACGATCAGTGAGGACAAGGTTTATTCGCACCACGGTGCTGACCCTCTCGCGAACGGGCATCAGAACGACGCCTTTGAAGTGTTCTGCTTACTCGAGCACGGTGGCGACCAGTCGAAGGCTGTGAAGGATGCTGCGCGAATGTTGGGCATGCAACACGCCGCCCGTCCAGATCCGAATGATCTTCCCCCCACCCCATCCGGTGAATTGAGCGGGCCGATCTCCGACGAAACATGCCCGTCCAGCGAGGCCGCTCCTGCTGCTGACGGGGGGGCGGGGGAGGTCATAACGTTGGACCACATTCTGCGTCGTTTCGCGTTGGTCGAGGGCACCACGCACGTGTGGGATTGCGACCAATCGAAGGTAATGAAGAAGTCCGCCTTCGAAGCTCGTGTGGGCAAGCCACTGGCCAAAGCCTGGTTGGACGACACCGGAAAGAGGCTGATTTCTGACGATCATGTTCGCGAGATCGAGCAGGCGCGCCGTATGGCTGGGAAGAAAGGCGGTGCATTCGGGATGTCTCCAACCGATCGCTACGTTTATATCGATGGCACCAAAGACGTTTGGGATCGCGAAAAGAAGCGGCGCATAGCCGAGGGCGCGGTGAAGATGGCGCTGGGTGACACTTACCCGCTGTGGCTGAACAGCAGCGAGCGCCGCACCGTCGATGTTGAACACATCGTGTTTGATCCGACCATGACGAAGGATCCTGCGGTGTACATCAACACCTTTGACGGGTTGCCGCTTGAGCCAGTCAGGGATGATGCAGCGTGTGCCAACCTGCGTTGGCTGATCTCATTTCTTTGTAACCATGATGAAGCTGCAACCGATTGGCTAACTCGCTGGCTGGCGTATCCGCTGCAGCACTTGGGCGCCAAGATGGACACCGCTGTGTTGATGCATTCGATTATGGAAGGTTCGGGCAAGAGCCTGTTGTTTGCTGACGCGCTCGGCATGCTTTATGGCCAATACGCGGCGACTGTTGGTCAGACGCAGTTGGAAAGCAGTTTCAACGCGTGGCAAAGCCGCAAATTGTGGTCGGTCTTTGAAGAGGTCGTCAGTCGCGATCAACGTTACAACCAGGTGGGCAAGATCAAGCACTTGATCACTGGTAAAACGGTGCGGATGGAGTCGAAATTCATTAATGGCTGGGAAGAAGCCAACCATATGAATGCGGTGTTTCTCAGCAACGAGATTCTTCCCTGGCCAATCAGCGACAGTGATCGTCGAATGCTAGTCATGTGGCCTATGGAGACTCTGCCAGTCGCACGGCAAAAGGCGATTGGTCGTGAACTGGAGCAGGGTGGGGTGGCGGCGCTCTACGGTTGGTTACTGTCGGTCGATCTAGGGGACTTCAACCAGCGCACGCGGCCGCCATCGACAGAGGCGCGTGAGCGTTTGGTGGCCTTGAGTCGGGCCGGCTGGCAAACATTCTTGCATCTGTGGAAGTACAGCGAGCTGGGGCATGGGCTTTGGGGACCGTGTCTATCGACCGACCTCTATTCGTTGTTTCTCGAATGGTGCCAGCGTAACAAAGAGCACGTGATGAGTCAGACCAAGTTCTCTCTATTTATCAGTTCCGAGGTGGATAAAACGCGGGCGATACCCTGGACAGACGGCAATAACCGTCGCTTCGGCGCGTTTTTCTTTCCTGTGGATCTGGAGGCTTCCCCGCCCCCATCACTCAAGGCGGCAGAGCTGGGCAAGCAGGTGGAGAACTGGCGGGCGAAGGCCAAGCTGGCGGGCTGGCACGTGGACAGCTGGGATCACATCAAGGCGCTTGCAGCATGACTATTTTCAAAAGTGTGTTGGGTGTGTTGAGTGCGTGTCGGGTTGATTTTGAATACCCCACACAATTTGAGTGCCCGAATTACATGCCTTCGCGGGTGTTGTGTGGGGTGTGTTGGGTTTTGTGTCGCGCACGCGCATGCGTGACGTTCTTTGCAACGAATTCAACGGAACGAATTTTTTCTTATGCGAAGACTGATAATCCCAACAAACCCAACACACTCAACTCAAGTTTGATTGAAGCATTGAATTTAAAGGGATTTATCTGTGTTGGGTTTGTGTCGGGTTGCGGTTTTTCTGTGTTGGGTTGGGTTTTACGGGGGCAGGGCAATGATTGAGGCGATGGAGTTGTTGCTGAAACATTGGGGCGAGCAATGCCGACACGCCGGTGAAGCGGGAGGCATGGGTAGCCCGATGGCGACGATCATGGAGTGGGGCGGTTGTGCGCCGCGGGGCACCCCCGGTTCTCGGATCCTTCTCGGCGGTGGTGCGGGTCCAGATGCAATTGCGCAGGAAATTGGTGCCGCCCTTTCCGAGATTGCCCGGCAAGATGGTCGGGGTGAAAGGCTGCAACAGTTGGCAGTTATGCGTTACGGCTTTGACCCTGCACCGACATGGGCGGCGCAGATGCACGAACTGGGCTACGTCTCAAAGGCGAAGCAAACCTACTACGATCTTGTGCACCGTCTTCATGTCCGACTCTTTGAGGTGCTGGCCGAGCGCAGGGACGCACGTAAGTGGCTTACCGTTGGTCGGGGCGCTTTACCTCAAAGTCTCCTCAAAGTTGCGTCAAAGTTGCGTCAAGTTGGATAACCGAAAATGCCCCCTTTTCGGTTCCGTACTCAGGGGGTAAAAAGTCCCCACGATATGGATTCTGCGCCTTGGCGCTTCCCCGAGCACGTGCTGTGCACTTCGTCCTGGCGTATGCCGCGACATTGAAAACCCTGCCCTCCGGCGGGGTTTTCTTTTTTGTGTTCGGCATGCTCCTTCACTTGAGGCACAACATGACAAATGAGCAGCAAGCGCTGGCAGAAATGCCGATCTGGTTGGTGATCGTCCTGGCTCTGGTCGGCGGCGTATCCGGTGAGATGTGGCGAGCAGACAAGGATGGTGCCCGTGGCTGGGCGCTGATGCGTCGGCTTGCGCTTCGATCCGGTGCCTGCATTGTCTGCGGAGTCTCGGCAATGATGCTGATGATCGCGGCGGGCATGTCGCTCTGGACGGCGGGCGCCTTGGGTTGTCTCACGGCAATGGCCGGTGCAGATGTTGCCATCGGCTTGTACGAACGCTGGGCCGCCAAGCGGCTTGGGGTGTGCGATGTCCCGCCGAATGGCGGCGGACCAGCCTGAAACCGCCGGGGACCCTGGGGTTATTCGGAGGGTACGGGGTCGGAAACCCGCGGGATCTTGCGACTGGCCGGTTTTTTCACGTTGGTTGACAGAGGTTGACAGAGGTTGACGGCCCTAGGTTGACAGGAGGTTTACATGACCGTTTTGAGCCGAACGGAATACGCGGCCAGCAAAGGTTGGTCCCGCCAGTACGTCGGCAAACTGGCCAAGCAAGGCCGATTGATTTACGCCTCGGATGGCAAGATCGATGTCGAAGCCACCGATCAGTATTTAGAAATGACGGGCGATCCAGCACGCAGCAATTCGGGTACCCGAATCGCACCGGTCGCCACTACATCGGTCCAGCAGCCATGGATCGCTCCCGCGCTTCCCACTTCTGCCCCTCAAGCTGCGCCGGACTATCACCAGGCTAAAACACGATTGGCTCTTGCGCAGGCTGAGAGGGCCGAAGCTGATCTTCAAAAGATCACCGGTGAGTTGGTTGATAGAGAAGTCGTCGACGAAGCTGCTTTTGCTACTGGGCGCATGACTCGTGATTTGCTTTTGAGCTTGCCACCCAAACTCGCCCCCGTGTTGTCGGCTATGACCAGCGCCTGGGACATTGAAAAGCACTTGCTTGGTGAGATTCGACAAGCACTTGAAGAGGCTGAGCGCCTGTCTGCCGAAGACTTCAGCCACGCCTTGACCCTCGGGAACTGATCCTATGGATGCCAAACTTGCAGACGGTGCCGAGGTTTACCGGGCGGCTTACTTCCGTGGCCTGCGCCCAGAGCCTGAGCTGTGGGTCGATCAATGGGCTGACGAATACATGCGTATTCCGCGCGACACAGGTGCTGCTGAACCTGGACGTTATCGCACCTCCCGGACCCCATATGCTCGGGAGCCAATGCGTTGCCTATCACCGGCACATCGCAGCAAACGTGTAGTCACTATGGTGGCTTCGCAGTTAATGAAGACCCAGATTGCGCTTAATTGGATCGGTGGGCTGATCCACATGGCGCCGTCAAATATCCTGACCTTGCTGCCAAGCTTAGGTCTGGCCAAGCGGGTATCGTCTCGGATCGGAAAGACCATCAAAGCCACACCTGTTTTACGTGAGCGAATCGCGACCGGTCGTGATGCAGTCAACACGATGGACACCAAGGAGTTTGAGGGCGGATCGCTGTATGTCACCACAGCCGGCTCTGCCGCAAACTTGTCAGAGTTGTCGGCGCGCTACATTTACGGCGATGAAATTGACCGCTGGGAAGTCGACATCGGTGAAGAGGGGGACCCCATCGAATTGGCGGAGACGCGAGCGAGTACTTTCGGTCGCAACGCTAAGTTTTATTTCTCCAGTTCGCCAACGATCAAAGGCGCTTCGCGGATTGCGGATCTCTTTGAAGGTAGCGACCAACGTCACTACTACGTGCCATGCCCAGACTGCGGTCATATGCAGATACTCGAGTGGGAACGTCTGCACTACAGCGACGATTTCAGCACCGTGCATTACGAGTGCGCTGGAGCCGAATGTGATGTGCTGATTGAGGAACACCATAAAGGTGAAATGCTCGCCAAAGGTGAATGGCGTGCGCACGCTGAGGGCGATGGCGAGACGGTAGGGTTCCACCTTAACGCACTCTATTCACCGCCCGGCTGGATGGACTGGCGCACCTTGGCCATGCAGTTTGAGAAGGCAAAAATCGCTCAAAATAAAGGCGATCTCGAACCCATGCAGGTGTTCTACAACACTAGATTGGCCAAGGTTTGGGACAGTGCGCAAGAGCAAACCAAGGCCGAAGTGCTGATCGCGCGGGCGCGTCTCGAAACCTACACTCTCGGTACGATGCCGGTCGGTGTGCTAATGCTGACCGGCGCTGTTGACGTTCAGGCTAACCGTCTGGAACTGATGGTGATGGGCTTCGGCGTCGGCATGGAACGCTGGGTTGTGGATCACCAGATCATCTGGGGCGACCCGGCCGACGAGCGCACCTGGGCCGTGTTGGACGAGAAACTCAAGGCCCGATATCGGCATCCCTGCGGCGTCGGTTTGGCGATTCTCGCCACTGGCGTTGACTCCGGCGGTCACCACACCGACGAGGTTTACCAGTTCTGCCGCGTCCGTCGCTGGCGCAATATCTTCGCTATCAAGGGCGCGAGCAAGCCGGGCAGACCGGTGATCGCTCAGCGACCGTCCATGGTTGATGTGACCTGGAAGGGGCAAACCGAACGCAACGGCGCAGAGCTTTGGTTTGTGGGCACAGATACAGCCAAAGACTGGATCTACAATCGCTATCCGTTCCCGGATGGGCCTGGATCGTTGCACTTTGCCAACGACTTACCCGATGAGTTTTTCGCCCAGTGCGTTGCGGAGCGCAAGGTCGCTCGTTACGTGCGCGGCCATAAACGCATCGAGTGGATCAAGGGTAAAGCAGAGCGTAACGAAGCCCTCGATCTTATGGTGTATTGCTTGGCGATGGCGCATTACATGGGCATCAACCGTTATCAAGAAAATGACTGGCAACGCGTGCGACATTCCTTGGCGCAATCCGGTTTGTTTGATGACACACCGGTTCCCAAGCCTGTTCAAGACGGACGTGTTACCACGGCAGCTTCACCAGCGACAGTTGTCGCTTCCGCGAGATCCGCACCTCAACCGGCTGCACCGGTCGCGACACCGCGACCAGTAGCGGCATCCCCTCAACGCCGCAGCTCTACCAGCGGCTACCTGAAGAGACGCTGATATGTCCTTTACGAAAAAGCACCTCGACGCGGTTGAGGCAGCCATTGCTCGCGGTGAAAAAACTGTGCGCTACACCGACCGTACCGTGGAATACCGCACGGTCGATGAACTGCTCAAGGCGCGCGAAGAAATACGCACGTCACTTGCCAGTGCCGCCGGACCACGCTCACGTGTGGTCCGGCTGTACCACGCAGGGAAGGGGGTCTGATGGCCCGGCACTTCCCCACGCTGACCCGTAACGGATTTGTCCTGCCATCCAACATCAAGGCCAGTTACGAAGGCGCTGGAGAAGGGCGTCGCGCCACTGGCTGGGACGCTCCCGACAACGGGATCAACAGCATCAACACTCCGGCCCTGCGCAATCTCCGGTCGCGCTCGCGGGCGGCGGTTCGCAACGACCCTTACGCCTTTAACGTCATCGACAAGCGCGTCAGCAACCTGATCGGCACGGGCATCACACCTCGGCCGACAACCGACGATGATGCTTTGCGCAAGCTGCTGCAGGAACTCTGGTGCGATTGGGTCGATGAGTCTGATGCGGATGATCGCACCGACTTTTACGGCCAGCAGGCGCTGGTGGCGCGCACGGTGGAAACATCGGGCGAATGCTTCGTTCGGTTGCGTCCACGCGGTCTGGATGAAGGCTTGGCCGTTCCGCTGCAGCTGCAGATCCTCGCACCGGAATTTGTGCCGCACGACAAATTCGAGACCACCAAAAACGGCAACGTCATCCGCGCTGGCATCGAGTTCACTCCCGGCGGCAAGCGGGTGGCGTACTGGATGTACCTGTCGCATCCGCGCGATGCAGCCTCGCTGAACGCCGGCTACAACCAGTTGGTCCGCGTGCCGGCGACTCAGGTGCTGCACATCTTCGAACCGGTCGAGCCGGGCCAGTTGCGCGGAGTGCCGCGATTGTCGCCGGTGCTCAAGCGCCTGCGCAGTCTGGACAACTACGACGACGCGGTGCTGTTTCGTCAGGAAGTGGCCAACCTGTTCGCCGGTTTCATCAAACGTCCGGCGCCGGACTCAGGACCGCTTCCCAGAGATCCTGTGACCGGTCAGCCGCTCGATCTGGATCGCGATGGCTTTACGCCGATGGTCGCGCTCGAACCCGGCACCATGCAGGAACTGGGGGCGGGTGAGGAGGTTGAGT
Source organism: Pseudomonas sp. AC083 (assembly GCF_979253165.1). Lineage (NCBI taxonomy): Bacteria > Pseudomonadati > Pseudomonadota > Gammaproteobacteria > Pseudomonadales > Pseudomonadaceae > Pseudomonas > Pseudomonas sp. AC083. The sequence goes on along the minus strand of NZ_CEEDDH010000003.1, from coordinate 318,256 downwards.
TCTCCAAACCGCCAGACGCCGGCAACAACTACCCGGACTTCATGCGGCAACAACTGATGGCTGCTGCAGCAGGGTCGGGCACGCCTTACGAGATCCTCACGGGCGACATGCGCGGCATCAACGACCGAGCGTTGCGGGTGGTACTCAACGAGTTTCGGCGCCGGCTGGAACAACTGCAATTTAGTGTCTACGTGCATCAGCTCTGCCGTCCCGTGCGAGCGGCGTGGATGGACATGGCGGTGCTGTCTGGCGTCCTGGTGCTGGACGATTACGCACAGAAACGCCGCCAGTACCTGCGCACTCGCTGGGTGCCTCAAGGTTGGGCCTACATCCAGCCAGTACAGGACGTGCAGGCACGCCGGATGGAAGTACAGGCCGGCTTTTCTTCTCGCAGTGAGATGGTGCTGCGCACCGGCTACGACGCTGAAACGGTCGATCTTGAAAACGCCGCCGATCTGGCACGGGCCACAAAACTGGGCCTCAACTACAACACCCTTGATGCCGTCGAAGACACCGACGACAAGGAGCAACCATGAGCAAGAAAGCGCGACCGCGCATTTACAACCGCGCAGGCAAGCGTATCGAAGTTCAGGACAAGACCTGGTACGCCCTGCAGTCCAGCGGAGAGGCCACCGAGCGAGTGATCGAGGTTTTCGTTTATGGCGAGATCGGCGCGTGGGGCATCACTGCCAACCAGTTCGTGCAGGATCTGCGCGCCATGGATGATGGTGTGTCTCCGGTAATCGCAGCGTTCAACAGTATCGGCGGCGACCTGTTCGACGGACTGGCCATGCACAATGCGCTGTCGCGTCTGGGCGAGCGCTGCACCGGACGTATCGATGCGCTCGCCGCCAGTGCCGCCAGTGTCGCTGTGTGCGGTGCGCACCGGGTGGTGATCGCTTCCAACGCGATGTTGATGATTCACAACCCGTGGACCTACGCCGCCGGTGATGCGGAAGACTTCCGCAAGGTCGCCGACGTCCTCGACCAGACCATGGAAGCGATCATCGCCGCGTACAAGGCCAAGGCGCCCGACATTGATGAGGTGGAGCTGCGGCGTTTGGTGGCGGCTGAAACCTGGCTGACCGCCAACGAAGCGGTGGCTTTGGGTTTGGCTGACGAAGTGGGTGACGGGGTGAAGGTCAAAGCCTGTCTTGGTCAAGGCGCGGTACTGCAACGATTTCAGAACGCGCCGCCTGAATTGCTGGCCCAGCTCGACGAGCCACCTGAACCGGATCCCGAACTCGAACCTGTCGATCCGCCGCAGGTGCCGCCTGTAGTGGACTCGGCCAAGTTGGCATTGATGATTACTCAGCGCTGCACGGCGGCGGGTATCAGCAACCTGATCGAGCCGCTGCTCAATTCAACCCAGCTCGAAAGCGAGGAAATCGTTCTCGCCGGCCTGGCACGCGCCAAAGCGGTGAACGACCTCTGCGTGGCCGCGCGTCTGCCGGAATTCAGCGCCGAGTATGTCGCGGCCGGTCTGAATGCAGCGGCGGTGCGTGCGCGTCTGTTCGACAAGATTGTCACCAGCGGCAAAGGCTTTGAAATCGACAATAGTCTGCCGCTGGCGGACGACCCGGCGCCCAAGGTGCTGGCCAAACAACCTGACCCCAACTCGATTTGGGCTGCTCGCCAAGCGGCTCAAATTGGAACCGCGCGCGGCGCGAAAGGAGCACGAGCATGACCATCAAACAGGAACCGATGCACGCAGGTGAATTCCTGCTGTCCGAGGGCGCCGGCACGATCTCGCGCGAAGCGATCAATGTCGCGGCGGGTCCAGCATTGTGGCCCGGACAAATTCTCGGGCTGGTGACTGCCAGCGGCGAATTCGCACCGTACAACCCAACGGCAGAGGACGGCACAGAAAACGCTGTCGCCATTCTGTACGGCCCGCTCGGCGAATCCGACGTGGTGCGTCGCGGTCGCGCCGTGGTGCGGCTGGCCGAGGTCAGCGAAGCGCACTTGACCGGACTCGATCTGGCCGCTGAGAAAGCCTTGGCCGCACATTCGCTGATCGTCCGCTAAAACATTTTCCTCTTTATTTTGCATCCCGCCGCGTGCGGGATTTTTCGTTTCTGGAGAGTACCCATGGCCGATATCGCCATTTTTGACGACGAAGCGTTTACCGTTACCTCGCTGACCGCTGCACTCAATGATCAACCCTACCTGCCAGGGCGCATCAGCGCACTGGGTCTGTTTCGCGAGGAAGGCATTACCACCCTGACCGTGCAGATTGAAAAGGACGGCGACACCCTGGCACTCGTGCCCGCTGGTGAACGTGGTGGTTCAAGCCTGGTAGTTGCGGCCAGCAAGCGCAACCTGATCCCGTTCAACACCGTGCACCTGCCTGAGCGCTTCACGATCAAAGCGGATGAGATCCAAGGCATTCGCGCCTTCGGTACTCGTACCGAACTTCAAGCGGTGCAGGATGTGGTCAATGCGCGTCTGGCCAAGGCGCGGCGCCAGTTGGACGCCACGCACGAATTCCAGCGTATGGGCGCACTGAATGGCCAGATCCTCGACGCCGATGGCAAAACCGTACTGCTGGATCTCTATGAACGCTTCGGTGTGCAGCGCCAAAAGCTGTCCATGGGGCTGGCGGATGCGGGCACGGAGCTGCGGGTCAAATGCGGTGAAGCGCTGGACATGCAGGAAGACGCGCTCGGCAGTGTGACCAGCACCGGTTCCCGCGCCTTCTGCGGTAAGAACTTCTGGAACAAGCTGATCGTTCACAAGTCGGTCAAAGAGACCTACCTCAACAGTCAGCAAGCGGCCGCGCTGCGCGGTGATGCCCGGGAAAGTTTCGAATTCGGCGGCATCACCTGGGAGCGCTACCGTGGCAAGGTGGCGGGCGTGTCTTTCGTCCACGACGATCAGGCGCTACTGGTTCCGGAAGGTGTGCCCGATCTGTACATCTCGGTGTTCGCGCCGGCTGACTACATGGAAACGGTCAACACCCAAGGCATCCCGTACTACAGCATGATCGAGCCGCTGCCCTTCAACAAAGGCATGGCCGGTGAAGCCCAGTCCAACCCGCTGCACCTGTGCACCCGACCGCGCGCCCAGATCCTGCTGGAGCTCTGACCGTGGGGTTTCGCGATCTGATCGCCGAGGTCGACGCGGTGGTGTTCGAAACGCTGGGCGATACCGCGCGGATCGAGGGTCGCAAAGAGCCGGTGTTCGGCATGTTCGCCGCGCCCTGGCTGCAACCTAAGTTCGGCAAGCTCAACACCGGGTTGCGGGAGCCGCGTTTGGAGATCCGTGTCAGCGATTCGCAAGGTCTGCAGCAGGGCATGCTGGTCAGCGTTGACCTGCCTGCCCTGGATGGCGGCGGTGACTACGACCTGATCCAGCTTGAACCGAGCGGTGACGGCCTAGTCGCCCTGATTCTGAGGTTGCGGCCATGAGTGTCGGCAGCTATTTCAAACCCTCGGCCGGGGGCGGGATGATCTCCATCCAGTCCTCGGCCGCAGACTTTCAGGCGTTCCAGGACTTTGCCAAGGTGGTACCGAAAGCGGCCGCTGCGGCGCATCGGCGCGCGATCAACAAGACGTTGGGCTGGTTGCGCACGCACATCGCCCGAGCGGTCAGTCGGTCAGAGCGCATCGCTGTTGCGGCGGTGCGTCAGCGGTTGCGCAGCTACCCGGTTTCCGGCGGTGCCGCGAGCGGCAAACTGTGGTTCGGTTTGAACGCCATCGAATCCAGCCGGATCGGCCGGGCGCGGCAGACCGGCACCGGCGTGTCAGTAGCGGGGCGGCGTTACCAAGGGGCTTTCCTCAAGAAGGTCTACGGCAACAAGCCCGACATCTGGATCCGAACGGCCAGCAAGCATTTCAACGCGGACGACTACCCCGACAGCACGGTGTCACCTGGTCGCGGGCCGAGCTCGGGTTGGGTCGCCGAAAACGGCAGTCGTTTCCCGCTGGCCAAGGCCAAGGTGTCGCTGGAACAAGCCCGACCGCACTTCGAAAGCTGGGTAAAAAAAGCGGACGAGCGCCTGCTGGAGATCCTAAAGCAGGAGTTCAACTTTGAGCTGCAAAAATACCTCAAGAGGATCGGCAATGTCTGACGAACCCTTCAGCCTGGACCAGCTTTATCGGGCGGTAGAACAGCATCTGCGCATCCACTTGCCTGGCGTGCAGGACGTCACAGCTTGGCCAGACATTAAGGATCGCGTATTGCTGCCAGCGGTGTTTTTGGAGGTGTCCGAGATCGAACCGGGCACCGATATCGGTACCGGCGAAACCTCGCTGGTCTGCAAGTTCGAGGCTCGGATCATTGTTGACCCGATCAAGCCGCACCATCATCAACAGGCCGTGCAATTGGCGACTCAGTTGGCGGTGCTGCTGCGCGCGCAGACGTGGGGGTTGGCAGTTGAACCCGCCGAGTTTGTGCAATCGCTGCAGGACTGGACCCAGCCGCACTTGGATGGATACACGGTGTGGCTGGTGGAGTGGACTCAGCAGGTTTATCTCGGCGTTGAGGAATGGCCGTGGTTGGACGAACCGCCGGGTACGTTGGTGCTGGACGTTGATCCGGGTGATGGTCCATTTCAGCCCGAGGATCTGCCATGAGTTATGCCAGCGCCCAGCATGACCGCATGATCGCGGGGGCGGTAAAGGCTTGCTACGTGGTCGCGGTGGATCTGTCCGCTTCACCGCCGGTCTGTCGCGTGTCGGATGGCAGTGAATGGGTCAGCGCTTGGGTGCGCTGGCACAGCATTGCCGCCGGCAAGGCCAGGCACTGGCGGGCTCCGTCGTTGGGGGAGCAGGGCAGTTTGATCAGTCCCAGCGGTGACGTGTCGCAAGGCACGTTTGTCCCGGGCCTGTATGGCAATGCTGGACCGCCGCCAGATAACCGCGACCATGTCGAGGTCTGGCGCTTTGATGACGGCGGCTCGCTGATCTACGACTGGCAGGCCAAGAGCTACAGCATCACGCTCCCGAGCGGTACGGTCACCATCAAAGTGGCCAGCACCGAAGCGGTCGTGACCGATGCTGCCGTGAGCGTGAACACCGGCAACATCAATTTGAAAGCGGCGGTGATGATCGACGGTGCGCTACACGTTACCAAGGGCATCACCAGCGCCGGCGCGATCATTGACGCCACTGGCAACAGTAATCACCACACGCATTAATTCATTCACGACAGCCCGCCAAGTGCGGGCTTTTTCATGCCTGGAGAAACACATGGCCAAGATCGATACGACCTCAACCGAGGTGCAAACGTCCTCGGAACCGGCATTGTCATCCCCGACTTACTCATCGCCTGAGTCCTTGAAATTCCGCGACAAGCTCTACACGTCGCGACTGTTGATCGTACCGGGCACAGACCGTTCCTATCCGGTCGACAAGGCGACGGTCGTGGTGCCGCCTTCCGACGTCGAAGCGGTCAAGTTCCTGAAGGCCAGCGAAGAGTACGAGCCGTTCAAGGAGTGATATCGATGATCGGAATGGATCGCCACACCGGCCTACCCATATCCGGCATCGAGCACCTGCGCCAATCCATTGCCGACATCTTGAGCACGCCGCTGGGCAGTCGCCGGCACCGCATGGAGTACGGCAGCAAGCTGCGGCGGTTTGTCGATTTGCCCATTAACGAGGGCTGGAAAAGCGCCGTACAGGCTGAGGTTGCCCGTTCTCTGGGGCGCTGGGAGCCGCGTTTGAAGTTGGATCAGGTGCGCGTCATTTCCGTCATTGGCGGGCAAATCAATTTGCAAATCGTCGGGAAGTACCTGGGCGACAGCGTCACGTTGGAGGTGGCCGCATGAGTACCGTAGATCTGTCGTCGCTGCCGGCGCCGACTGTGCTGGAGCCTCTGGACTTTGAAGAGGTTTACCAGGACGGGCTGAGCGTGTTTCGCGGGTACATGGGCGGCAACTGGTCGGCTGCGCTGGAAAGCGATCCCGTGGTCAAAGTGCTTGAGGTCGGGGCTTACAACAAGGTCGGCAATCGCGCCCGAGTTAACGACGCCGGCAAGGCGCTGTTACTGGCGCACGCCATTCGTGGCGACCTCGATCACTTGGGGGCCAATGTCAATCTGACGCGCCTGGTCATTCAGGTCGAGGATCTGCTGGCGGTGCCACCGGTGCCCAAGGTCATGGAAGACGACGACCCGTTTCGCGAACGCATCCAGTTGGCCTATGAAGGTTTGACCACGGCCGGCCCGCGTAACAGCTACATCCTGCATGCACGCAATGCCTCAGGGTTGGTCGCAGATGCTACGGCCGAGAGCCCGGCGCCTTGTTACGTCACGGTCACGGTGCTGGGTCTGGACGGGGAAGGTGAAGCGCCGCCGGAGCTGCTGGCGACTGTGGCCGCTGCGCTGAATGACGATGACGTACGGCCGGTGGGTGATCGGGTGACTGTGCAAGGCGCAGAGGTTATCCGTTACGGGATTGACGCCATCTTGCACATGGCCAGCGCCGGCCCGGAAGCGGATGCCAGTTTGGCTGAGGCGAAAAGTCGCTTGGCAGCCTGGGTCAACCCACGCAAGCGGCTGGGCGTCGAGGTCGCACGGTCGGCTGTTGACGCCCAGCTGCACGTTGCCGGCGTTGCCCGGGTTGAGTTGGTCGGATGGCAGGACCTGGCCCCGACCAAGGCGCAAGCGGCGTTCTGTACACGCTACAACGTGAGGCTGGCGGGCTGATATGAAAAGTCTACTGCCGCTCAACAGCACGCAACTGGAACGGGCCATGGAGGCCGCGTTTTTCGATAAGACGATTGTCCCTCTGCGCGACCTCTACAACGCTGATACCTGCCCGGTGCATCTACTGCCGCACCTGGCATGGGCGTGGTCGGTGGATCGCTGGGATTACCGGTGGAGCGAAGCGACCAAGCGCGCGGCCATCAAGGCGTCGTACTACATCCATAAGCACAAGGGCACCATCGGCGCGTTGCGCCGCGTGGTCGAGCCGCTGGGCTACCTGATCGAAATTGTCGAGTGGTTCCAGACCATGCCCGAGGGGGTGCCGGGCACCTTCGCGCTCAAGGTCGGGGTGCTGGATACCGGCATTACCGAAGAAATGTATCAGGAGCTTGAACGCCTGATCGACGATGCCAAACCCGTTACCCGGCAACTGACCGGGCTGGCCATCAGCCTGGAAACTCAAGGCAATTTGAACATCGGCGTGTCCCTCTACGAAGGCGACGAAATCGACGTTTACCCGCCCGTCATGCGTGACATCGAGGTCACTGGCAGCTTCGGCGTAGTCGGCCGCGAACACACCATAGACACCTTGGACATTTATTATGATTGATGCGAATTCGCAGTTTTTCGCGATCCTTACGAATGTGGGGATGGCCAAGCAGGCGAACGCCGACGCGCTCGGCATTCCCTGGCTGCTTACCCAAATGGGCGTGGGGGACGCCAACCCGAACGGGCTGGCGGATCCGCCCAACCCGGTGCCGTCTGCCGGGCAAACCAAACTGCTCAACGAGTGGCGCCGTCAGCCGCTGAATCAACTGCTGGTCGACCCTAAAAACCCGGCAGTGATCATCGCCGAGCAGATCATCCCGGCCGACGAGGGCGGTAAGTGGATCCGCGAAATCGGCCTCTACGATGCCGACGGCGATCTGGTAGCGGTTGCCAACTGCGCGCCAAGCTTCAAGCCGCTGCTGTCACAAGGCTCGGGTCGTACACAAATCGTGCGGATGAACTTCATCGTCACCAGCACCGGCAACATTCAGCTCAAGATTGACCCAGCCGTGGTGCTGGCCACGCGGTCCTACGTCGACACGGCGATCCTGGAAGTGCTGCTGAAGAACAAAACGCCGGGCCAGTGGACGCGGGTCAAGACTAACGACCGTGGGATCGTGGTGTCGGGAGACAACCCCGAAACGCTTGCCGGCATGGGCATCACCGACAGCTATACGTCGGCACAGGTCGACGCGCTGATTGCCAAGGCCACGGCAATGCCGGTCGGCGCCATCGTGTCGTTCCCGGTCAACAAGCAGCCGGCCGGGTTTCTGGAGCTGGACGGCAGCGTCAAGAGTGTCGCCGCTTACCCGGATCTGTCGGCCTTCCTCGGGACGGCCTTCAACAAGGGCAACGAGGGCGCCGGCAACTTCCGTCTGCCGGATATGCGCGCCGAATTTCTGCGCGGCTGGGATCATGGCCGGGGAATTGATACGGGGCGAGCCATTGGCAGCGCGCAGCTCGGCACGCTTGTGGTGTTTGACAGCAACTATGGCGGCGGCGCATCGGTTGATATCGCACGCGCTACGGCGGTCGAGGCTCAGGCGGATACCTACAAAGATTCGGATTATCCCGGTGTCGGAATCTCTTACACGACCTCGGGCGTGACCGCCGGTGCGTACCCTTCGGGCGGCGGCGTCACCCGGCCGCGTAACGTGGCGGTGATGTGGTGTATCAAGGCTTGGAGTGCGCCGGTTAATCAGGGCGTGATTGACGTCGGTATTTTGGCCGATGAAGTGCGCAAGGCGACCGGGCGTTTTCTCGGCCTGCGTCGAATTAGGGCGACTCAGATTTACTGGTCGACGCCTGGAACCAACAAAATTCGGGTGAAGGGACAGGGGGCAGGCGCTGCTGGCGGCGGTGCAGCATCCACCGCGACTGGGCAGGTTTCCGCCGGCTGCGGCGGCGGTGCAGGGGCGCCATTCGATACGTGGATTTATAGCGGCTTTGACGGTGTGATGGCCACGATCGGCAAGGGCGGCACCGGTGTGCTGGTGGGTCCGGGTAATAACGGCGGGGCCACTTCGTTCGGGTCGCATGTCACCGCGCCGGGCGGTATCGGTGGCGGGTTGTCGGCGAACGTGGTACCGCCGCTATACCTCGGCCAGACCCCGAACTCACAGCCGGCGGTGGGCGCGACCGTGAATAATGGATCGGGCAAAGGGGGCGGTGGCGTCATTGGGTCAAAAGCGGACTTTGTCGTATCTGGTGAGGGCGGCGCGAGCGAAATGGGGCCGGGTGGTAACTCCATCTCAACCAGCGCGCCGGGTGCTGATGCGGTCAACCCAGGTTCAGGTGGCGGCGGTGCCGTTGCGCTTCCTTCCTACCCTGCGCATTTGCGCGGCGGTCACGGTGCTGATGGTTGGATCGATGTTGAGGAGTGGACATGAGTATTTATGCGCGGGTCTACGGCGAGCAGGTGTTTGAGCTGATCGAAACTGACGGCGATATCACGGCGCTGTATCACCCTTCCATGGTGTGGGTGTGTGTTGACGGCATCGAGCCGATGCCAGCGGCGGGTTGGAAGGCGGTAGAGGTCGACGGCGCTTGGCAGTTCTCGCCGCCGGGCTTGCCGGTAGTAACCCCTGTGTCGCTCGCCGAAGTGATTGCCGCCGAACGCTTCCGCCGAGAGGGCGCGGGCGTGGTGGTCGAGGGGTTGGCCATCGAGACGACACGCGACAGCCAGGCGCTGATTGCCAGTACCGGGTTAGCGGCCATCTATGATCCTGACTATCGCTGCAATTTCAAAACGGTGACGGGGTTTGTCGAAATCGGCGCCGAGCAAATCGCGGTTATCGCCAAGGCTGTGCGGGCGCATGTGCAGGCCTGTTTCGACCGTGAGCTGGCTTTGCTGCGAGCTGTGGAGACAGGTGATTACACCGAGCAAATGCTGACCGAGGGTTGGCCTGACTCCCCATCACCCGAGGTCACTGACCTGCAATAGACGCCTCGCACTGTCGGGGCGTTTTCTTATCCGTTACGCGTAACACCAACACCTTCACAGCCTCGCTTATGCGGGGCTTTTTCGTTTCTGGAGACTGACCCCTATGAGTTTTTTCCACGGCGTCACGACCACGTCGGTCGACACTGGCGCGCGCACGATCTCGTTGCCGTCGTCCTCGATCATCGGTCTGTGCGATACCTTCACACCTGGCGTTCTGGGCGGTGGTACGGCCAAGGCGGGCGAGTTGAAATTGATCACCACCGAGCGCGAAGCCATCGCCGCTTTCGGTCCTGACTCGGCGATCACGAAGGCCTGTCAGGCCATTTACGTCAAGGCCAAAGCGGTGATCGTCGCCATCGGCGTGGCCAAGCTGGAAGACGCCGCGCTGCAGACGTCGGCGATCATCGGTGGCGTTCTGGCCTCGGGTCAGCGCACTGGTTTGCAGGCGCTGCTCGACGGTAAAAGTCTGTTCAATGCGCAACCGCGGCTGTTGATTGCGCCGGGTCACACCGCGACTCAATCGGTGGCCACGGCGCTGGATAGCTTGGCGCAAAAACTGCGTGCAGTCGGCATCATCGACGGCCCTGGCACCACCGACGAGGCCGCCATGGCCTATGCCGATAACTTCGGCAGTCGCAACCTGTTCATGGTCGACCCGGGCGTCAAGTATTGGGACACCATCACCAGCAAGACTGTCGACGCACCCGGATCGGCTTGGGCGGCGGGCCTGTTTGCCTGGACGGATGCTGAATACGGCTTCTGGGCTTCGCCATCGAACAAGGAGTTGACCGGCATCACCGGTACCGGCCGCGCGGTCGAGTACCTGGACGGCGACGAAACCTGTCGGGCCAACCTGCTCAACAACGCCAATATCACCACGATCATTCGCGATGACGGTTACCGCCTGTGGGGCAACCGCACGTTGTCGAGCGATCCGAAGTGGGCGTTTGTTACCCGCGTTCGCACGCTGTTCATCCTCATGGACGCGGTGCAGGCCGGGCACAAATGGGCGGTCGACCGCTCGATCACCAAAACCTACGTGACCGATGTCACCAACGGTCTCAACGCGTTCATGGCCGACCTGAAAGCTCAGGGCGCGATCATCAATTTTGAAGTGTTCCCCGACACCGAACTGAACACGGCCAGCCAGATCGCCCAAGGCAAGGTGTATTGGCGCATCCGTTTCACCGACGTGCCGCCGGCAGAAAACCCGAATTTCCTTTTCGAAGTCACCGATCAGTGGATGACCGAAGTGATTGAAGCAGCCTAAGGGGGCGTAACCAATGATTCCTCAGACTTTGTACAACACAAACCTGTTCGTCGACGGCGTGAACTTCTCCGGCGACGTGCCGAGCCTGACGCTGCCCAAGCTGACCACCAAGACCGACGAATATCGTGGGGGCGGCATGGCCGGTCCCATCGAGATGGATCAGGGACTGGAAAAAATGGAAGCCTCATTTGTCACCAAGGGCGTGCGCCGCGAGTCGCTGAAGTACTTCGGCCTGGCTGACGGCACGGCGTTCAACGCCACGTTCCGTGGTGCCTTCAAGGGCCAGAAGGGCGCGGTAACGGCAGTCGTTGCCACCCTGCGCGGTCGGCTCAAAGAGGTCGATCTGGGTGATTGGAAAGCCGGTGATGCGGCCGAGATCAAACACGCCGTTGCGGTCACGTATTACAAGCTCGAAATCGACGGGCGCCTGATGTACGAGATCGACATGGTCGCCGGCATCCAGGTGATCGACGGCAAAGACCAACTGCTCGAAGTGCGCAACGCGCTCGGCTTGTAAGGAATAGATCCAGATGACTCAAGCAATCGCTCAAAACCTGCCCGCCTGGCTGTCGCTCAGCGCGCACGGCGCGGTCGTGACGCTGACCCGCCCGACCAAAGCCAACAGCATCGACGTCGAGACGCTGAACCTGCGCAATCCGACCGTGCGTGAAGTGCGCGCGGCTGATCGTGCTGCCAACGGCGATGATGAACAGCGCGAACTGATGCTGTTCGCCGGTCTCGCCGAAGTCGGACTGAAGGATCTGGAAGGCCTCAAGCTGACGGATTATCGCCGTGTGCAAACGGCGTATTCGCACCTGGTACCGAAAACCGATTATTCGGACTCGATGCCGGCATGGCTGTCGCTGACCACCGATCAGGTGCTGGTAACGCTGTCGTGCCCGAGCGAAATCAACGGCGTGACCGTCGACAAGCTGGCCTTGCGTTCACCGACCGTGGGCGACGTGCGAGCGGCCAATCGTGAGGTGGGTGGCGATGATGAGCAGCGCGAGCTGGTGTTGTTTGCTGCGTTGTCCGGTGCGCCTGTCGCGGATCTGGAGGGGCTGAAGCTGGTGGATTTTAACCGCTTGCAGGCCGGCTATTTTCGCATGGACAACGACGACGGGCTTTAACCCTAGCGTGATCAAGGCGGCGGCGAAACGTCTGGCGGCGGAAACCGGATTTTCCGCCGCCGAGATCCAGTCGATGCCGTTCGCGGATATGGTCTGGTGGCTCACGGATTGAGCCGCCATCGGTAGTGCTGGGCACATGGGGGCCATGACATGGCAAACAAACTCGCCCTCGGGCTAGTGATCGGCGGCGCCGTCAGTTCCACGGTCGGCGCTGCGTTCAAGGACGTGACCGGGCGCATCAAGCGCCTCGAGGCAGAAGGCAACAAAGCGCGGGTTCTGCAGCGCACGATTGGCGACACCATCCGCCTGCGCGAAGAATGGAAAAAGGCTCACGATACCGGCGCTGCCGGTGCGTCCAAATTACTCAACCGTCTGAACTCGAACCTCGACAGCCTGAAAAAGCAGGGGGTCGAGGTCGGTCGACTGGAAAAAGCCTATCGCTCGATGGGGCAGACGGCCAACAAGGCCGAGCTGAAAGCCAAAGGTCATCAGCAGATTGATTCTGGTGTAAAGGGCATGAAGGGCGCTGTCGGTGCGGCGGTGATCGGTGTCGGCGCCATGGCGGTACCGACCAAGGTCAGCGCGGATTTTGGCGCGATTGTGCGGGATATCGCGATCAAGGCCGGCATTGCCAACAAGCCGCAAGAGCAGGAGATGTCGCGCAAGATCATCGACACCTCACGCGACACCGGCATGGCGCGCAACGATGTGGCCGACGTGGTCAATCAGTTGGTCGGTGCCGGTATGGAACTGAGCAAGGCGCTGGAGTATGCGCCTGTCGCGGCCAAGTTTGTCGTGGGGCAGGGATCCAGCGGCGTCGACACGGCGAAAATGATCAACGCCCTGGGACAGAACGCCAAGATCACCGACCCCAAGCAGATGCAGCAGGCGCTGGAAGCGATCGCTTACCAAGGGCAGGCGGGCAGCTTTGAAGCGGCCGATATGGCCAAGTGGTTCCCGGAGCTGTTGGCCAACATGGCCAGCAACGGCATCACCGGCTTGGATGCGGTGACGCAATTGGGCGCCATGTTGCAGGTCCAGATGAAGCAGGCCGGCAGTTCGGACGAAGCGGCCAACAACCTGAAAAACTGGATGGGCAAAATCGGTTCCACCGATACGGTCAAGGCTTACGAAAAAGCTGGGATCGATTACAAGGGATCGATGCAGACCGGTTTGCAGAACGGTATGTCGACGCTTGAGACCAGCATGGCGCTGGCTCAGAAATACATTCAGGCGACCGATCCGGCGCGTGCGGCGAAAATGGCCGAGGCCACGGCAAAAATCAGCGAGCAAGCCGATCCTGAAAAGGCCAAGGCCATGATGGCCTCGCTGGAAGAATCCCTGCGCACCGGCGACCTGTTCGCCGACATGCAGGTCAAGGCCGCACTGTCGGCCTACATGCAGAACAAGGCGCTGTACAGCCAGCTCAAAAACGATTCGCGTGACGCGACCGGAATCCTCGACAAGAACCTCGCCGAGCGGCGTGAGTCGTCATCGCAGAAATGGGCGGAAATGGCCCAGTCGATGGACGACGCCATGCGCAGCATCGGCGATGCGCTGCGCCCGGTGACGGACACCGTGGCCGAGTCGTTGACCAAGGTCACTAAAGGTATTACGTCACTGACGGATAGCGCGCCCGGGGTAGTAGCCGGTATGGCCACGGTCGGGGCGGGGCTGATCGCCTTAAAAGGTATCTTCAGCACGATCAAGATCAGCAAGGGGCTGCTAAACCTTGCGCGTGGGTCGCACGGTGGTCGGGGTGGGAGCGAAACCCGCAATAAAAATCCCGGTGAGCTTGATCTGGTAGCGACTGGCCTGGATGTTGTTTCGCGGGTCAAGGATGCGGCTACAGTCGGTGGCCTTGGTGCTGCAAATGATGCAGGTAACGACGGCGTCCAAAAGGTTTTCGTCATCAATGCCGGCGCTATGGGTGGCGGGGTGGATGCGCCGGGCGAATCGCGTCGACGCGGACGTGGATCAAGGCGCAGCGTTCGGCGCCGGTCGTTGCCGAGTTCGAGAGGTCCTCGCCCGTCTGTGTCTCGTCCACCTGTTCCGGTTTCACGTCCATCTGTTCCGCCTCCGCGTCCCCCTGTTTCGATCCCATCGCCATCGGTCCCTTCCGTTCCAAGTGGGGCATTGTCCAAGCTCGGCGTCGTCGCAGGAGCCGTCGGTAAGGTGGGCAAGGTGGCCAAGGTTATTCCTGGCGGCACGCTGCTGGAGTCCGGCGCGATGGCTTTTGAAACCTTTCAAAACGCCAAGACCAAGGACGAAAAAGCCGAAGGTTACGGTTCGGCCGCTGGCAACTTGGCCGGCACCATGGCCGGTGCAGCAGCAGGCGCCGCCATCGGTTCGGTTGTGCCGATCATCGGCACCGCTATCGGCGGGATGATCGGTGCCTATCTGGGCAGTCAGGGCGGTGCGGTCCTGGGCGGGTCGTTGGGTAAGTCGTTGTTCGGCGGTGAGGATGAAAAGCCCGAACAAGCGGCAAAGGCGCCGGTGCCGACCACGCCGCTCATGATGGCGTCAGCGGCCCAGCAAGGCCCGGTGCTGGGGGATGTTGCGCGCTCGATGGCAGTGACGGCGCCGCTCAAGTCGGCGGCGCTGGCCATTCAGCCCAAGGAGGCGGCGAAGGCGGAGCCGGCCAAGGTGGATCAAAAGTTTGAGTATTCGCTGAGTATGCCGGTGACCGTACAGGGCGATGTCAAAGACCCGCAAACCTTGGCGCAGGATCTGATGCCGCACATGCAGCGAATGATGGCGGACGCGGCGAGGAGTAATGCCGCCAAGCTGTACGACGAACCCCATGTTTAAGGAGGTTTCATGGCTTACATGGAGCAGATGCAATCAAGTCTGAAGTATCTGGTGGATGCGGCGGAAACCGGGCGGCGTAGCGCGGATGGCATGCTGTCCCCGGTCAATGGCGCGATCCGCGAACTGACCGGTGCCGCGTCCGAGCTGGAAAACATCCCGTTTGTAGGTCCGGCCATCGGCGCCAAACTTCAGCGAGTGATGCGCGGCGTCGACGCGGCTCAGGCCAAGGTCGGTCAGGTGGCGGCGGTGTACGGCCGCGCCACTCGGGCGGCGGCCGAAGTGCAGGAGAGGCTGGGCACATTGAAGGAACAGGCGGGCAAGGCGGCCACGGCGATCAACAACGTCGCCGGCAAGGTCAGTCCGTCGCTCGCTAACATCGTGCCCACCAGTTCCTTTGCTGGGGAAGCCACGCCGGCGCCGGAGGCGGTGAAGCCGTTCCCGCACCTGATGATCATTCAGCCGCGCGATCCGAAAATTGAGCCGTACTACTTCAACCTGGACACGGCAGCCTTTGATGAGCTGAGCCGTTCAACCGAATTCCGCTGGGCTTCGCAGGAGCGGCTGACGCGCCGGCCGGCGAAGCAAGCCATCGGCATGGGTGATGAAAAACTGACGCTCAAGGGCACGATCTACCCGGGCTTCAAGGGTGGATTGAAGCAACTCGACACCCTGCGCTCCATTGGGGCCAGGCTACAACCGCTGACGTTGACCACGGGCTATGGCGAGGTGATCGGGACGTGGTGCCTGAAAAACATCAACGAGGAACAGTCCGCGCTGCTGCATGGTGGGATTGCTCGCAAACAGGGTTTTACTTTGGAGTTTGAGCGTTATGGCGACGACATGCAGGACGTCTGAGGGGGACATGCTCGATGTCATTTGCAACAACGTTTACGGCCATCTTAATGGCAGCGTCGAGGCCGTGCTCGATGCCAATCAAGGGCTTGCCGATGAGCCTCAGCCGTTCCGGTCGGGCGTGATTATCGTCCTGCCGGATCTGCCCGGCCCGACAAGTGAAGGCGTCAGCTTGTGGGATTGACCCGGGGCGATGCCTTCGCCGGCGCCGCGCCGCGTCGCGTTACGCGTAACGACACCTTGTTTTTCTGGCCCGCCTTGTGCGGGTTTTTTATTGGAAAAAACCATGACTCCGATGTTTCGAATTGTCGCCGATGGGGCCGACGTCACGGCCAAGATCAATGATCGGCTGTTATTGCTGCGCACTTCTGACAAGCCGGGCATGGAGTCCGACGAGTTTGAGTTGCGCATCGACGACCGTGGCGGACAAGTGCAATTGCCACGGCGTGGCAGCTCAATCGAGATCTACCTGGGCTATGCCGAAACGACGTTAGCACGCATGGGCAGTTACACCGTCGACACGGTCGAGGTGTCAGGGCCGCCGGATACCATCGTGATCAAGGGCAAGGCCAGCGACATGCGTGGCAGCGGCAAAACCATCCGTAGCGGAAGCTGGGAAGACGTGCCTCTGTCGAAGATCGTGGCTGACGTCGCCGCGCGCAATGGCTGGACGCCGGTGTGTCCGGTGTCGACCAAGGTCGCTCGGGTCGACCAGCTCAATGAGTCCGATTTCAATTTCATCACGCGTCTGGCCAAGCAGTACGACTGCACGGCCAAGGTCGCTGACGGCAAGCTTTTGGTGATGCCGCGCCAAGGTGGTCAGACTGCCAGCGGCAAAGCATTTGGCGCTATCGCGCTGACCCGCAGTGACCTTAGCCGCTGGCAATTCAGTCTCGGTGATCGCAACTCACACAAGGCGGTGGCGACTAAGCATCAGGACAAAAAGAACGGCAAATTGGCGGTGGTCACCATCGAAAACGACGATGCTCCGGACGGGCTGCCGGCAGTGCATACCGACCGCCATATCTATCCAAACAAGACGGCTGCTGAAGCGGCCGCCAAGGCCCGTCTCTCAGCGTTCAACCGCTCGACCGCCGATGTGCGGCTTGAGATGCCCGGTCGCACGGACATCTTCGCCGAGCGTCCCATCATCGCTCAGGGGTTCAAGGTAGGGCTTGATGGTGAATACTTGGCGGCTTCGGTCGAGCAGGTGTTCACCCAGTCCGGCTGGTCGACCACGGTCGAATGCAATGCCGGCAAAGCCGGCAAATCCAAGGGCAAGAAAAAGAAAGGGCCGAAACCACCGCTCAAGGTGGTGAACATCAAGAAGCAATAACCGCATCCCATCGCCGCCTGAGTGCGGTTTTTTTACGTCTGGAGTTTGTATGTCCATCACTGAGCAACAGCTGCAAAGCATCATGCCCAACGCCCGCCGCCAAGCGGGCGTTTTTGTATCCGCCCTCAACGCAGCCATGGTCCACCGGCAGATCAATACGTCGAAACGCCAAGCCGCTTTTCTGGCGCAAGTCGGTCACGAGTCGGGTCAGCTGCAGTACGTCCGGGAACTGGGCGGCGATCAGTACCTGAGCAAATACGACACAGGCGACCTGGCTGCGAAACTGGGCAATACGCCGGAAGCGGATGGTGATGGTCAGCGCTATCGCGGTCGCGGCCTGATTCAGGTCACTGGCCACGACAATTACCTGCGCTGCAGCTTGGCGTTGTTCGGTGACGAGCGATTACTACGCATGCCTCAACTGCTGGAGCTGCCGCAGTGGGCCGCCGAGTCGGCTGCATGGTTCTGGTCCGTGAATGGGCTGAACGCGCTGGCCGATCAAAACGAGTTCAACACGATCACCCGCAGGATCAACGGCGGCCTCAACGGCCTGCAGGATCGGCTGGAGTTGTGGGGGCGGGCGAGGGCGGTGCTATGCGTTTCGGCGAACTGATCCCGGCGCCGTATCGGCTGCTGGCAAAAGGCGTGCTGCTGGTCGCCTTGGTCGGTGGTTCTGCGGCCATCACCTGGCAAGTCCAAGATTGGCGCTACGGCAAACAGCTCGCAGAGCAAGCCCGACTCCACACCGAAACCATTAACCAGTTGGCCCTGGCCACGGTTGCGCAGCAGCGTGCCGAACAGGACAAACGCCTTGCGCTCGAGCAGCGCTTGGCTACCAGCGAACAAACCCATTACCGAGCCTTGAGTGATGCCCAACGTGATCAAGGTCGCCTGCGCGACCGCCTTGCCACTGCTGATCTGCGCTTGTCAGTCCTACTCGACGCCACCACCGGCGCCGGCACCGGATCGGTGCCAGCCTCCACCGCCACCGGCGGCGTGGTTCATGGCCCCACAAGAGCCGAACTTGACCCAGCGCATGCTCAACGAATTATCGGCGTCACCGATGACGGCGACCGGGGGCTGATTGCCCTCGAGGCCTGTCAGGCATACGCCAAAGAAGTCTCATCACCGAAGTGAAAAAGAGCGGTCGATCCGGATGCGTCAACATCCGGATCGACCGCCGTCCCTGCAGATGGTCCCTGCAAGTCCAGCCAAGGCTCTTGCTCCGTGCACAAAGCGCGGCGAGCCTAGCACCTGTTTATCCATACAGTAAAGGTCTTGCTTTTTATGTCTACACCCATCATTCCTTGGATGGGCGGCAAACGCCGCCTGGCCGACCGCCTCATTCCGCTTTTTCCGCCACACGAATGCTACGTTGAAGTCTTTGCCGGCGGTGCCGCGCTCTACTTCATGAAGCCCCAGCCATCGCCGGTCGAAGTCCTGAACGACATCAACGGCGACCTGGTCACGCTTTACCGCGTCGTGCAGAACCACCTTGAAGAGTTCGTGCGCCAGTTCAAATGGGCGCTCAGCTCGCGACAGGTGTTCGAGTGGCAGAAGATGACCCGCCCTGAAACTCTCACCGACATCCAGCGCGCCGCCCGGTTCTTCTACCTGCAGCACCATGCCTTTGCCGGCAAGGTTTCGGGGCAGACGTTCGGCACGGCGACGACTGCCCCGGCTATCAATCTGCTACGCATCGAGGAAAACCTCTCGGCCGCGTGGCAGCGCCTGTCCGGCACCTACGTCGAAAACCTTCCCTGGCTTGAATGCGCTGAACGCTATGACCGCGCTCACACCTTCCACTACATGGATCCGCCTTACTGGCAGACCGCGGGCTATGGCGTGGACTTTCCGTTTGAGAACTACGAACGGATGGCCGACTTCATGCGCCGCTGCAAAGGCAAAGTCATGGTCAGCATCAACGACCATCCGGATATCCGCCGTGTGTTCGACGGTTTCCACTTCGAAACCTTAGACATCCGCTACACCACAACCAACCAGCGGCAAGGCAAAGCCGAGGTCAGCGGTGAGCTGGTAATCATGAACTGGGCGCCAGAATCGTTGGGCGGCTTGTTTTGAGGCGTCTCGGGCTTACTTACTCCGTCCGGAGCGGGGTGGCGCACTCCGCTCCGATAGCGAAGCGCCACGATAGTGCTGCTGGCTCAATTGCGTTAAAACTCGAAGGCATTGATCAGTGGCAAAGGGTTCGACAGATGTCCCATGGCTTAGACGTTCCCATCACGCATGAATATCGCGGCCATAAGCTGGTCGTAAAATTTGATTGGAACAGGCCAAACGATCCATCGCCGACAGCGGCGCATGTGCTGGCGGAGAGCGGGGTACATGGTCTCGCCGACACGGTCGCCGAGCTGCCAGGACCATGGCCGGATTATCCCTGTGCGCTTGCTGACGCGATGGCGGCCGCAGAACGCTGGATTGACAGTCAGTTACCCTAGCAACCGGTTGTCGGTCCGAGCAGTCGTATATTTTGAATAGTGTCATAATGATGTCATGTGGGAGCAGAGATGTGTGCTTCCTCCATCCATACAGTGTGACTCCATGCTCTCGACTGATGATTTTCGATTCAATGCCCATCACTTGTTGCTCGACCTCGATGCAACCACCAATCACCTCATGATGCTGGTCGTATCGCACGAAGTCAGTGGCAGTCGATGGGAAGAAGCGTTGGTTCGACAGCAGCGAGCCTATGCCGCGTGGGTCTCCATCCTTCCAGGCATTCAGATCGACCCGATGCCTGTGCTCGACGGCCGAGCGGTTGACGGGATCACCACCGTAGCTGAGTGACAAACTCAACTTCGATCATTTACGCATGATCTTCCTCCCAGACGACTGTGACCGACGCCCGCCATTTCACGTCGGTCACGCCGAAACGCTCCGCCATCGGTTTAGAAAAACGCTTCAGTGGTGGACGCCCCGGCTTGGGTATCGGAGCAAGGCCCGCATCACAGCTCGCCCACTGCCAGGCCTCCGCGTTGTTCATCAGCTTCGTTCTGATGACGAAGCTTTTTGGCTCACCGTGGAGTTGATAATCGATGACGTACAAATCAGCTGGCTTCACGAGACCTCCTATTGCTCATGAATAAGTGATTTTGCGCGCTGAAGAAAATTCAGAGAAATTGTCCGACGATCATTAACGCCATCGGTAGGTCAGTTGTGTTCGCGGTGAGCAAGATAGCGACCAGTCAGCGGTCGACAGACGAAGTTCTATCACCCGCGGCCGTTCGCTCCAGTTCGAGAGGCGTGACGCAATGGATCAGTGCTTCCCGTAGCGCGTCGGTGCGAACCAAGCTGTTCGGATGATCTTTCTCAATTGCCCTGATCGGCATGCTGGACACCAGCGCATCGCCGGGGTCTTGCACCAGGCTGACCCCACCGGCCGCCCGCACAGCGGCCGCCCCGGCGGCGCCGTCTCCGTCATTACCGGAAAGGATCATGCTGATGACTCTTCTTCCAAACACCGCCGCGGCAGTGCCAAACAACCGATCCACGGCAGGCTTGGAGAAATGCAGTTTCGGTCCATCGCTGAGATGCATAAGCCCCGGTTCAACCACTTCAAGATGTCGTCCTGGCGGGGCCACGTAGACACGACCCGCTTCGACGCGGACGCCTTCGTCTGCATAGGCAACGGGCAAGGTTGACCAAGAATCGAATATCGATGCAAGCAGTCTGGGGCTCGAGGAGCCTGTGTGCACAACGATCAATACGGCGGCAGGGAAGTCTGCAGGCAATCCTGAAAGGATTTGACGAAGAGGGCCGAAGCTGCCCTCCGATCCACCGATCACTACGATATCTCTCACGGTATCCATGTCACTCGTACGCTCTGTCTTTATAAGTGGATCAAAAGCGTCGGCCAAATGTTCCAGACTGCGGCGAGAATTTGCGGATGAAAGAATTGCAAGACAGCAGGGTGACGATGCCTCAGATCATAGGGGAGTGATTCTCGGTGTCCGCTTTGCCGCCACCGATGGGCCGATTACACAGCCAAAAACCGCTCATAACTCCACGGTGAAACCCTTGAGACCGATGCTGTCGGCGAAACGGCCCACCGCCGTCAGGCTGGCCCAGGTGCGCAGCCGCTCACGCCGCGAGCGCACCGGCACCCAGCGTGCGCCGCTGCCGCCCAGGCGCATCGACAGCCCCCAGTCGGAGCCGCCATCGATCCTGGTCACAAGGCATTCGCGCACCGCATGTTGTTCAACCAAGGCGCGCAGCACCTCTTCATGAATGCCGTCACCGATCATTCGTTCAGTTCCTGTTGACGCGCTTGTGAGGCGTGATCAAACGCCACGTAGAGGCTTTCGATCACCCCAGGGTTAAGTGCCTTCACGGTTTCGATGCCCAAGGTGAAACCCTCGGCACGGTCGGCCGCGTGCAGTGTGTCAGCCACGGTGCTGGCGTTGGCGATGGCCGTGAGCAGTTTCAGTGCCTGCGCATGAACCGAGCGTGGCAGGTTGAGTGCGGCCAGCACCTCATGCTTGATCATTGCCATTGCCATCCCTTCGAAGCGCCCGGTGGCTCAAATGCCAAGTCGTACTGCTCGACATTGATCAGCAGCCAGCCGCCGGTAGGTTCGTTGCTGCCGTCGACGATTGGCCCTTGCACCATCATCCCGTGCGGCAGCATGACCCGCACTGTGTTGGCCCGCGCGGGGCCTTGCAGATAATGTTGCAGTTCAACGCGCACGCGGCCCGGGCCAGCGTTGAGCAGGCGCACCGCACACTCAAGGGTGGTCAGCTCGGCGGGTTCCAGGCCGAGATAGCGGGCCATCACGGTGACGGTGGCCGAACCTTCGTAGACGTACGGCATAAGCATCCTTTCCTGGAGGAGGGTGACGGTAACAAACCAGACGGTGGGACTATGGTAGTCCAGCCTAGGGAGAAGTGGTTTTCATTGCCCCACGAAAAGGTCCCCGAACCTGGCAAGAGTGTGGGGGCCTGTTGAACATAAACGGCGTTCTATCCACTAGTGGCCAATAGCCGCAATAGGTCATAATTAGTGTCTCGCGCATTTGCGCACTTCAACCCGACCGACGGTCATTCCAGTCGCCCCTCTGAATTGAACCAGCCTTTTTCTGGCGCAATCCATTGGTCACGGAGGGCAATTTATGAAATGTATGTGCTGGATTTGTTGGGAAAACGCGGAGCGTCGATCTCTGGTAGGCGACTGGGTGAATATTGAATGTGATGCCTGTGGCCGCTATTTCATTAGCCGCGAGTTCATGCGCGAGAACAAAGGAAAGACGCTCGACGTGAAGGCTACCCGACAGCTCATCGTTGACGCAGTGTTCGCTGGGGTCATCCCGGCGATCAGCGATGGAACGGCTTATTTCACGTCGTCACGTAAGCACGTAGTGTGACTCTAAGGCCAGAGAAAGCTGGCCAGCCGGATTCATGTCTAGATTGCGACGGTGTACGCTGAGCTGCGCTACTGAAGCTCGTGGGACTGAACTTGCATTTAGCCCGCGTGCCGCCAGCCAAGACCTCCCCTTAAGACTTCCGTAGCCGCATGATCGCGTCTGTGATCGCTGCTGCGTTAGTGTCCAGCGTTGCCAAGGCCACGATTGCGTTATCGGCAACATCATCTGCACCAGCTCCCGATATCCACTGGGTAATCTCTTCTATCGCCGCACCCAGCGCATGCTGGTTGTGCAACAACAGTGTCAGCGCATCGGCAGTGGTGATATTGGAATCTGCATTACTTGGCATGCTGATCGTCCTTGGATCAAAGATTCGGAAAGACTGATTTGCGCCCCTAATACAGCGTAGCTCAGCCACTCAATCCTAGAGGCTCATTTCCGCACCGAAATGGCGCATCTGTCCCAGATCTGTCCCATATGCCCATTTTTTGGACACCAAAAACCACAAACTCCCGACTTTCTCTAGGAAAATCAGGGGCTTGCGTTTACTGAATATGGCGGTGAAGGAGAGTTTCGAACTCACAACACTATGAGCCTAAACCAACCCCTTCTAACAACCTCAAATGCCTTACGCCAATGGCCGCTTTCGGCCAAAAGCGGACGTTTGGGTGAGGCTGCGCGTGTTCAATAGATGCTTCTAGTAGCGCAACAATACGCATTGAAGGGTGTAGACGTGTGCAGCACGTTTCGCCAGATTATTATCAGAACCGGTGAAGGTCCTAAGGAGCGCCGTACTGCAGCGTGTTGCGCTACATTGATTTCTTAAGGAGACGTCTAGAAACGTGTCAAGGGATCTTCAATAAGCTTGCCGAGGATCAGATGAAACAATTTCTCACGATGGCTATGATGCTCCAGCGGAGAATACCAAAGCTTAGGATCAGACTAAGACGATCTACAGCGAAAGGGTTCTTCCGACCGAAACTATAGCGTAAGGAAACCAATGCAAAAGCTAAAAGACATACTTATAAGAATAATGGAAATAGAACCGTCAAAGTTAAGCAACACAGATTTGCTAAACTTATTGGTATCCATTTCATCACTTGCTATTGCAGTTCTTTCCTTTGTAGTAGCTATGATCGCACTGATATATACCGGATACCAATTTTTTCTGAAAAAAGGTACGAAATTCTATGGCGTATATTCAACGTCCAGCAGTGTATGGAGCAAGCAGAGATATGTTTCTGAAATAATTATTGAAAATAAAAAAGATAAAGCTGCCGCTATTAGCTATATATACCTTAGAGTTGGTAGCAACATTTACCTTGAGCTCGTTGATTACTACAGCTCCCCAAGAATAATTGCTCCTTTTGAAACTATTAAAATAGAATTAAGGGAGGGCGTTTCTGGCTATATTTCGTCAACCTTTAAAGTCGACTTGGATTCTCTGTTGGGTGATAGAAGAATTTGTAAAACACTTGTAATAGCTACACCCCAGGGACTTTCAAAGGTCAGAAATTACAAGAAGTTCTGGAATGTCTATATTGAGTCGCTGAGAAACAATTTTATCATTCCTGTACGGCCAGTACGTAAATACTACAAGGGTAAAGAATACAGCGACGCGCTACAATTTGTAGTAATTGATGGAAATAATAAGGAAAGCCCCGGGGAGCATTTCCTTTATCGTGGAAATACCTACTCAATAAACGACAAGTCGGTGAAGGTCGATAATTTTCTTTCTGTAGACGAACTAGAAAAATTTCTTGGGTGCGTAACGGACTCCACTGACAACACCTTGATAGTAGAGCGCGTCGGCTACACATATGGAGATTACGAGAATTATAAAAATGTCGATATATTTCACAGCGGGATTATTGGAACTCATGTGGTCGGAAAGGCTTACACAAAATTACATAATTGGACCTTCAGGTTAAAGAACAAGCTAAAGACTTTCAGGAAAGGGTGATTTACAAGATTTCACCTATGCTAAAGCCCCCAAGTCGAGTTATGGTCCCAGCTAAACCAGATTTCCCAAGCGGCCCTTAGATCGCCAGTAGACACGTTAGCTACTAAACAGTAGCCTGAGGTGAAATTTCAGTGTTTTTTGACAGCATCCGGTTTCAAAATATTCTCACTTCAGAAAAGGCGAGTTTCAGTGTTTGCAAAATCAGAATTGAAAGACATCGCTTTAGAATATGGCAAGAAATTCCTGTTTCCCGACTTCACGAATAAGCTCACGTGGTTTGTGGCTGGGATAGGTGGAGCGGTCATACTGACCCCGACCCCATTGAAACTTATAATTTATAATTGGTTGATTGACTCGGCAAACCTAAACTCAGGAAGCCGATTTACTCTAGCTGAGCTGAAACCAGACGCCGCCGACTATTGGGTTGGAGTAGCACTTATAATAGGTGCATTGTTGCACAATATCGCTAATCGTTATCTAGTCTACAAAGAGCAACGATCTTCTTTGCCCCGTGCCAACGGACAATCAAACCAGATTGATAAAGAATTATTTAAAAAATTTCTTGAAGATTTTCCCAGTAATTCTGGTTCAATAGATATGCTGCGACAGCAAGATTTTTCAAATTCTTTCAATATAACCAGGCTGGCAAACCTTGAAAAATTTGTCGACGAGTGGGATACGGTCGAGCGTGAGTTCTTGAATACTGACCTGGAGCGTATGAGAAGAGAGCTATGGGAGGTTTGTTATACTTTTAACTACAAGCTATCTATGGGTGCATACGATTTAAATGGTGGTCCGGTTTTTAGTTGTATTCCAGATGCGTATCGAGGAACAGACAACTGGCCTAAGCATGTGGACGAAAAAATTGATGAATTGAATGGGCTTTCAACGACCTGTTTCAAATTGTATGAAGAATTTGTACGTTTCGGAAGGAAATCTCTCGCAGAGAATATTTGAAAGCCGACCGACGTACTGCCTATATGCGGCATCCAGACCGAATGGTGTATACCTTTTGTGCATGTGGTCGGTCAGGCCGATTGCTTTAGCGATCGACTGCTTTGGAGCGAGAGTCCGACCAGGCTGAAAGTCCGCTTTTGGCCGAAAGCCGTCATACCTGTTTAGGGCAAAATTAGGGCATATGGGAGGCCGCTTAGGCCCGCCCCACGCCTGCGGTAAAGAACGAAAGCGCCGTTTTTGGTGGGCTGCAGCGGCCTATAGAGAGTCCAGAGGGGGTTCGAATCCCTATCTCTCCGCCATTATTGAACAAGACGAAGCCCCCGTAATCATTGATGATTACGGGGGCTTTTTCGTTTCTGGCGTTTTGTTCGTTACGCTTTTCGGGTACAACCTGCCGACTGCATAAAAGGAACAGCTCGATGAGTGAAGTTCAGCCGTTGGCGGGGGATGACGATGTGAAGCCGCAGGCCGTGAGTCTGCGCGTGGCGTTCTGGTTCTGGTTGAAGCTGGGCTTTATCAGTTTCGGCGGGCCGGCCGGGCAGATTTCGATCATGCACCAGGAGTTGGTCGAGCGGCGACGCTGGATTTCCGAGCGGCGTTTTCTGCATGCCTTGAACTATTGCATGTTGCTGCCCGGGCCTGAGGCGCAGCAGTTGGCGACTTACATTGGCTGGCTGATGCATCGGAGCTGGGGCGGGATTGTGGCCGGGGCGTTGTTCGTGTTGCCTTCGCTGTTCATCCTGATTTTCCTGTCGTGGCTCTATATCGCCTTCGGTGAAGTGCCGGTGGTCGCCGGGCTGTTTTACGGGATCAAGCCTGCGGTGACGGCCATTGTCGTGCAGGCGGCGCATCGCATCGGTTCGCGGGCGCTGAAGAACAATTGGCTGTGGGCGATTGCGGCGGCGTCGTTTACCGCAATTTTTGCGTTCAATGTGCCGTTCCCGTTGATCGTGCTGGGCGCGGCGGTGATTGGCTATTTCGGCGGTCGCCTGGCGCCGGAGAAATTCAGGGCCGGCGGGCATAGCGCAGCGAAGAAGTCTTTCGGCACGGCGTTGATCGACGACGACACGCCAACCCCAGCCCATGCCCGTTTCAGCTGGACGAAACTGGCCACGCTCGCCGTGATTGGCGCCGCGCTGTGGGCGTTGCCGATGGGGGTATTGACCGCGCTATTCGGCTGGCAGGGCACGTTGACGCAAATGAGCTGGTTCTTCACCAAGGCAGCGCTGCTCACCTTCGGTGGAGCTTATGCGGTGCTGCCCTATGTCTATCAAGGTGCGGTCGGTCACTACGGCTGGCTGACCCCGACGCAGATGATCGACGGCTTGGCGCTGGGCGAAACCACGCCCGGGCCGCTGATCATGGTGGTGGCGTTTGTCGGTTTTGTCGGCGCTTATGTGACGCAGGTGTTCGGCGCCGATCAGGTGTTTCTCGCCGGAGCGGTCGCTGCCGCACTGGTGACGTGGTTCACCTTTCTGCCTTCCTTCCTGTTCATCCTCGCCGGCGGCCCGCTGGTGGAGTCAACGCACGACGAACTCAAATTCACCGCCCCACTGACCGCGATTACCGCTGCGGTGGTCGGGGTGATTCTCAATCTGGCGTGTTTCTTCGGCTACCACGTGCTCTGGCCGCAAGGCTTCAGCGGCAGCCTGGACTGGCCCTCGGCGTTGATCGCCATTGCGGCGGCCATTGCGCTGTTTCGCTTCAAACGCGGAGTGATTCAGGTGTTGCTGGGCTGTGCGTTGGTTGGGTTGGTGGTGCATTTGCTGCGTTAGTGATCGCGGCGCTGGAAATCGAATCGCGCGCTGGAGACTCGATTCCGGCCATAAGTTCCGGTCATTCCAGTGCGAATATCCCCAGCGGTATAGCCCCGTTTCGCTTGTTCGCGCGGTTCAAACCATTTGTCCTGTCACCGCAAATTTTTTGAAATTTCCGCAACGACAATGCTTCACAAAAGGGTAGGCAAACTTTTACCCAGAACTTGCCACGCTTACCCGACTGAGGAGATTTGTCATGTTTCTACATAACAAGCGACTTCAATACACCGTTCGTGTCGCCGAGCCCAATCCGGGGCTGGCCAATCTGTTGCTCGAGCAGTTTGGCGGCGCACAAGGTGAACTGGCGGCGGCTTCGCGCTATTTCACTCAAGCCTTGGCCGAGGACGATCCGGGACGCAAAGACCTGCTGATGGATATCGCCACTGAAGAACTCAGCCACCTGGAAATCATTGGCTCGATCATCGTCATGCTCAACAAGGGCGCGAAAGGCCGGATGGCCGAAGGCGTCGAGCAGGAGGGCGAGTTGTATCGTTCGCTCAATGGCAACGGCAATGACTCGCACATCACCAGCCTGCTCTACGGTGCCGGTTCGCCGCTGACCAACTCTGCCGGTGTGCCATGGACGGCGGCGTACGTCGATACCATCGGTGAGCCGACCGCCGACATGCGTTCCAACATCGCTGCTGAGGCACGGGCGAAGATTGTTTATGAGCGCTTGATGAACGTGACCGATGACCCCGGCGTGAAAGAGGCACTGGGCTTTCTGATGACCCGTGAGATCGCCCACCAGTTGTCGTTCGAAAAAGCCCTGCATTCGATTCAGCCAAACTTCCCGCAAGGCAAGCTGCCCGGCATGCCTGAGTTCACCAACGTCTACTTCAACATGTCACAAGGCACTGAAAGCATGCGCGGCCCGTGGAATCAGGGCGACGATTGGGAGTTCGTCGAAAGCCCAACGCCGGCGGTCGACGGCGGCGATGGCCTGGCCACCGTGCAACTGGACAGCGCCGACGAAACGCTGCTGGAAAACATGAAAATGCGCACCATGTCCGACCCCAACAGCGAGCCGGTCACCGGTGCGGATCTGGGCTCCGGCGTGCAGGCCAAGCCTGGTTTGTAAGGCACGCGGGGCGCGCCGGACATCAGGCGGCGCGCCCCGGTTGATCACTGTGAAATCATCCAGAAGAGGACTCGACAATGGCTACTCCACAGGAAAACCTGCTCGACTGGCTGCGTGACGCCCATGCCATGGAGCAACAGGCCGAGCAAATGCTCAAGGCACAATCCAAGCGTCTGGAACATTACCCGCAGCTCAAGGCGCGCATCGATCAGCACATCGAAGAAACCCTTGGCCAGCAGAAACTCATCGACGAATGCCTGCAACGTCTGGGCGGTGAATCCTCGACGATGAAAGACCTGGGCGGCAAATTGATGGCGTTCGGTCAGGCTGTTGGCGGCTCCTTGATGAGCGATGAAGTGATCAAGGGCGCCATGGCCGGCTACGTTTTCGAAAACATGGAGGTCGCCAGCTATACCGTGCTGATCGCAGCGGCGAAAGCGGCGGGGGACACGCAGACGCAGAAGGCCTGCGAACAGATTCTGCCGCAGGAAGTGGCCATGGCTGAATGGCTGCTCAAGCATTTGCCGCAACTGACCGACGCGTTTCTCGAACGCTCGGCGGATCCGGACAAAGAAGCCAAGAAGTAACCATGCCCTCCGGCGTCCGCCTGCCAGACGGGCGGACGCGCTATCAAATTACGGTGCGACCTGCAGCGGCTTGCGCTCGATCTCCACCGGTTGCAAATGACCCAGCCGGTCCAAGTGATAGCGCTGCAGATCCCGCGCCAGAATCAGTTGGCCGTTATACAGCGCCGCCGCTTCACTGCGCACATCTTCGATCGACGGACTCACCGCCGGGTTGGCCTGATAGCGTGCGCTGAAGTGCGTCAGCACCAGGTTGCGCACCCCAGCGGATTCGGCGAAACCGGCGACAGCGGCGGCGCTACTGTGGCCGTAACTGGCTCGAGCGCGGTCGATTGCTGCCTGCACGAATGTCGCTTCATGCACCAGCACGTCCGCCGATTGCGCCACTTCTGCCAGCAGTGCCGGCCGATCGTTGTCGCCGCAGACGATGATGCGCCGATCAGGTCGCGCGCTCAGCAGATAATCGCGAGCGTGCAGCATCCGCCCGTCAACCTCCACGTCCTGACCATGGGCCAACTGACCCCAGAGCGGGCCGCGTTCGATGCCTTCAGCGTCGAGTCGCTGCACGTCGAGACG
This sequence comes from Pseudomonas sp. AC083, assembly GCF_979253165.1. Taxonomy (NCBI): domain Bacteria; kingdom Pseudomonadati; phylum Pseudomonadota; class Gammaproteobacteria; order Pseudomonadales; family Pseudomonadaceae; genus Pseudomonas; species Pseudomonas sp. AC083. Next base: position 288,856 of record NZ_CEEDDH010000003.1, on the reverse strand, counting down.
TGGTTCCGGGTCGGACTCGGTGAAGACATAACCATGACACGGCACACGGTGGGACAACTCGACGGTCTGCACCTGAACGTTGAGGTTGCGCCATTCGGTAAGCGTTTCCACAGCGTGCAGGTTGATCTCGAAAGGCAGATGCGATTGCGTCACCTCCAGGCTCATTCTCAGCCACGGCTGCAGCGCCGCCGGCAGAATTATGTCCAGCGGCCGCGTGCGTCCGGACATGCCGGTGCTCGCCAGCAGACCCGGCAAGCCCAGGCAGTGATCGGCGTGCACATGAGTGATGAAAATCGCCCGCAATTCACTCAGTGACAGCGGCGTGCGCAGCACCTGATGCTGAGTGCCTTCACCGCAATCGATCAGGTACCAGCCCTTGCCGGCAGAGGCGATCAATGCTGTTGCGCTGACGTTGCGCTGGCGGGTCGGCACGCCGGCAGACGTGCCCAGAAACAACAAATCCACGGTGGTTCTCCCTGGCGGATCGGATTTCAGATATTGCGTGCAGTTCTCGGTGAGCTTTCGACAATCAGCGAGGCGATTCGGATCCATCGAAGTACCGGGACAATTCATCGGACACCCGCCGTTGCGGTGTGCGGCCTTGGCACTTCGCTCGCTGATGATGGTCACAGCGAAACGGAGTCACTTAGCGGAGGCCAACTTGCCCAGAAAATCCAGGCCGATCGTCGACCGCGCCGATGCGGCGACCCTTTCGCAAGAACGCAAAGATGTGTTTTTCGCGGCGGTGCAGGTCAGCCGTATGGCCATGATTGTCACCGATCCAGCGCAGCCCGACGATCCCATCATTTTTGCCAACAATGCGTTTCTTGAACTCAGCGGCTACGAGCTGGAAGAAGTGCTCGGGCGCAACTGCAGGTTTCTGCAAGGCGAGCAGACTGATCGTTCCGTCTTGCAACAGGTCAAGCAAGCGCTCAAACATCAACACGAAACCTGCGTGGAGGTACTCAACTATCGCAAGGATGGCTCGTCGTTCTGGAACGAGCTGTTTATCGCGCCACTATTCAACGAGCGCGGGCAACTGGTGTATTTCTTCGCCTCGCAAATGGACGTCAGCCGCCGACGCGACGCCGAGGACGGTTTGCGCTACAGCGAGAACATGGAAGCGCTGGGCCAGTTGACCGGTGGCATCGCTCACGATTTCAACAATCTGTTGCAAGTGATGATCGGCTACATCGAGCTGATCCAGCACACCGCCAAGCGGCCGAGCATTGATCCGCAACGCATCGTGGTCGGCGCCGGCCACGCTCGCGCGGCGGCGGAAAAAGCACGTTTGCTGACCCAGCATCTGCTGGCATTCTCCCGCCGACAACGGCTCGAAGGCCGGGTGATCAATCTCAATGCCTTGCTTGAGCGCTCTACGCTGCCGACGCATGAATCCGCCGATCTGGAACCGCGATTCGAACTGGCCGAGGACTTGTGGAACTGCCGGCTCGACCCGGCGCAGGCCGAGATGGCGCTGAATCATCTGCTGTCCAATGCCCGCGATGCGTTGGGGCAGCAGCAACAGCCGGTGATCACCGTGCAGACCCGCAACGTCGTTGCCCCGGACGCGACCGATCCACATCAGGGCGGACTGGCGGCGGGGCGTTACGTCTGCATCGCGATCGCCGATAACGGCGTGGGCATTGCCGCCGACGATCTCGACAAGGTCATGGAGCCGTTCTACACCACGAAAGAGGAAGGTAGCGGCGCTGGCCTCGGGCTATCGATGGTCTATGGCTTCGTCAAGCAATCCGGCGGCGTGGTCAAAATCGAATCGACGCCGGGGCTCGGTACCACGGTGCGCCTGTTCTTCCCGGCGGATGACAGTCAGCTATCGACACCTGGCTCCGCTGAAACCGCAGAAAACCTCAAGGGCACGGAGCGCATCCTGATCGTCGAGGATCGCGCCGAAGTCGCTGAACTGGCGCGCTTCGTACTGTCCGAACAGGGTTACCGGACCACCATCGCTGCAGACGCGAACGAGGCACTGGCGATGTTGCAGACTAGCGATTATGAGCTGGTCTTCACCGATCTGGTCATGCCCGGTGAGATGAACGGGCTGGCACTGGCGCGGGAAATCAGCCAGCGCTATCCGGCCATGCAGATCCTGCTGACGACCGGCTACTGCGCGGACGAGTCGACGCCCAATGAGCTGGCTGACAATGAGTTCGAATTGATCGCCAAGCCCTACGCGCCGGTGGATCTGTTGCGCAAGCTGCGCTCGATGCTCGGCTGAAAAAACGAACTGTCAGTGAACGTTCGGCGTCCATCCTTAAGACCACATTGAGCAACCAGTGAGGGGACGATCCCCGAGGAGATGTTTGCTATGAGTGATTATCCGATGGACGAAACCGATTCCGATCACCGCAACCGCCAGTTCGGCCAGGCGCTGGGACTGGACGCTGACGAGGTGGAGTCGTGGGTCAGTGCAATCGAAGAGGACGGCAGCGGCATGGGCTATGTTGTGCATTTTTCCAGCGAAACGCCGGTGGACGTACTGGCCAAGGTGCAAGGACTGGGCGATGACCTGATGATCAACATCGGGCCGATCGACTGAGCATCAGGGAGAACGGTTCATGCAGGAGCAACCTTTGGTGGTGATAAGCGGCGCCAGTGCTGGCGTGGGTCGCGCGGTGGCTCATCGATTTGCCGCTGGGGGCTACCGCATCGGCCTGTTGGCGCGTGATCCGGCGGGACTGGCCACCACGCAAGCAGAGCTGCAAGCGTATGGCGTTCAGGTCGAAACGGTTAGCGTCGATGTCGCCGATGCGCTCGCCGTGCAAGAGGCCGCGCAGCAACTGGAAGCCACGCTTGGGCCGCTGGCGGTGTGGGTCAACGCGGCGATGGTCACGGTGCTCTCGCCGATAGAACAATTGTCCGCCGCCGAGATCGAGCGCGTCACTCAGGTGACCTATCTCGGTACGGTTCATGGCACCTTGGCGGCGCTGTCGTTGATGCGTCCGCGCAACAAGGGCCTGATCATCCAGGTCGGCTCGGCACTGGCCTATCGCGCCATTCCGTTGCAGGCCGCCTATTGCGGGGCGAAGTTCGCTGTGCGCGGTTTTACTGATTCATTGCGCTGTGAGTTGCTGCATGAACGCAGCCATATTCGCGTGTGCATGGTGCAATTACCGGCGATCAATACCCCGCAGTTCGATTGGGCACGCAACAAATTGCCCAAGCGTCCACAACCGGTGCCACCGATTCACGACCCCGATGTGGCAGCACGGGCAATTTTCAGTGTGGCAAAGCATCCGCCGCGAGAGTTGTGGCTGGGGTGGTCGACGATCAAAGCGATTGTCGGCCAGTCGGTTATGCCCGGCCTGCTCGACCGTTTGATGGCGCGAAGTGCATGGTCCGGTCAGCAGACCAATGAGCCTGAAGACAACGAGCACCCGGACAACCTGTTCGAAGCGCAGCCGGATCGGCATCAGACCCGTGGCCGCTTTATCGGCCGCTCAAAGGACGCGGCGCTGGCCTTGACTTCGACCCAAGTGCTGGCGGTATCGGCAGTAATTGCCGTACTGGTGGCCGTGGTTCTATTACAGCTTTGATTGTTCCCCCGGTTGGTCAGGGGTTGACGGATTTCAGTGCGCCAGCGGAGGGCTTGAGTTTTTCCTGCAGGTCGCGGGCAGCTTTTGCCTGTTTCTCGATGTCCGGCAACGCGGATTGGGCGAAAGCCTTGAGCTGCGGATTTTGTGATGACAGCGCTTCTTTCTTGAACAGCATCAGCTTTTGCTCAAGGGTTTCGGCTTGGCTGTCGATGTAAATGCGGTCGAAGGAGTCATCCCTTGATTCAAGGCGTAGCTGCTTGGCTTTGGATGCCACGGAGGGTTCGGCGGGAACCGCCATCTGCTGGCTTTGCCCCAGCTGCCTGATTTGTTTATCGAAACGCTCATGGTCGGCGATCATTTGTCTGGCGAACGCTTTGACTTCGGGCAAGGCTGCCTTTTCCAAGGCGATGCGCGAACTGTTGTGCTGGAACAGGCTTTGCTGTGCCGCCTCTTCGATGAAGGCGTCGATGGTGTCTGCATGGCCTGGCTGGACGCTCATAGCCAAAACCGCAAGGCAGATCGCGGCGAGTGATTTCATGGCGCGTAACCTCCGCAGCATCGATGGATGGTGGCGGCCCGGGATCGGCTCATGGCTGCTGATAGTGGCCGGGGACGTTGTCGCCTTCGTCGGGCCTGGTGCGTTTCTGCACCTGGACGTCGCTCAGTGAAGCGGTCTTCAATTCGGCGAAAGCGGTCTTGACCAGGGTTTCAGCGAGACCCGGATCAAGGGTCTCGCCATCGTGGATCAGCGTGCGGCTTTGCGGCTGGTTGTCGACGATGAAACTGACGAGGTAGCGGTGCTCATGGGACATGGCTGAAATCCTTGGGTGCATGGCAGCAAAAATTGCAGTACATGCACCTTTGATGAACACCGCTGACAAGCATTCAAATAAACCCTTTGAAGGGCGACAGACGGTGCCGCTTTGCAGATGAAAAGGGCGTCGCTCAAATTTCCTTGATCGGCGTCTCGCCCTGTACGGCTTTGATCAGATTGATCACATGCAGGCAATCAGCCTTGTTCACATACGATTCGCCACTGGCCACGGTCTCGTGGTTGCGCGCGCGTAGACGCCAGCGCCATTGGCCTTTGCCAGTGCTCGAGGTGCCTCGGGTTTGTCGGTAGATTTCGAAATACATGGGGTTCGCTCCCTGCGATGGATGTGCGCGCCAACCTGTGTGGCGCATCGACGCAAGCCTAGCGCAGCGGGTTTTTTTGGCTATCGGGGATTTGTTTCCAATCGTTCGCGAATGTTTCTGCAAAAGCCGCTGCATAAACGTTTATGGACGGCATCCCCAACGCCTTTCTACACTGCCGCTATTCCAGGAGCAGGGGCAATGGATGAACCGCAATGAACTACGCAAGGCCGACATCAATCTGATGGTGGTGTTCGAGACCCTGATGCTCGAACGCAACGTGACCCGCGCGGCGGAGAAGCTGTTTCTTGGCCAGCCGACCATCAGTTCGGCACTCAACCGTTTGCGCACGATGCTCAATGATCCGCTGTTCATCCGCGTCGGCCATCGCATGGAACCGACGGCCCGCGCCGAAGACATTTACCGCCATCTCAAACCGGCACTGGATTCACTGTCGGCGGCGCTGAGCCTGACCCGCGATTTCGATCCCGCCACCAGCACCATGACCTTTCGCATCGGCCTGTCCGACGACGTCGAATTCGGCCTGCTGCCGCCGCTGTTGCGCGCGCTGCGCCAGGAAGCACCGAGCGTGGTGTTCGTGGTGCAGCATGTCGATTACTGGCGCATTCCCGACCTGTTGGCGGCCGGCGATATCACCGTCGGCATCAGCCAGACCCGCGGCCTGCCGGCCAACGCCAAACGCAAACTGCTGCGGCACATCCAGCCGAGCATCCTGCGTGCCGATGCTTCTGCTACACCGCTGACCCTCGACGAATATTGCGCTCGCCCGCATGTGCTGGTGTCGCACACGGCCAATGTCAGTGGCTACGCCGATGAGTGGCTGGCGGAACTGGGCCGCACGCGGCAGGTGGTGTTGTCGGTGCCGCAGTACAGCGCACTGCCGGCGTTGCTGGCCGGCACCGACCTGATCGCCAGCCTGCCGGATTACACCGCAGCGGCGATGGCGGCGTCCGGGGCGCTGTTCCAGGAACCGTTTCCGTTCAAGACGCCGACACTGGACCTGTCGATGGTCTGGCTCAGCCACGTCGACAGCGACCCGGCCGAACGCTGGCTGCGCTCGCGGCTCGAAGCATTCATGAGTGAACGGCCAGCTGAGCACTACGGTCCCTTGTAGGAGCTGCCGCAGGCTGCGATCTTTTGATCTTGATTGTGAAAAACACAAAATCAAAAGCTCGCAGCCTCGTTTCACTCGACAGCTCCTACAGGGAATGCGTTGAGCCGACTGTGGTATATGTACGCCCCCCGCACCCACCGACTGGAGATCCGCAATGCCACACCTGCACATGGAATACACCGCCAACCTGACGCAGTTGAACGCTGACATCGCCCTGATCCGGCTCAACAACACGCTGGTCGGTTCCGGTCAGTTCGGCGCGGAGTTCGACATCAAGAGCCGCGCGATCAAGATCGACAACTTCAAGGTCGGCACGGCGCAGGGTGAGCGCGCCTTCGTCCATGTGAAACTGGCCTTGCTCAGCGGGCGCTCGGCGGAGATCAAGAAGCAGCTCTCGCAAAGCCTGCTGGCGGTGTTGCAGGAGCTCTGCGAATGGCCGGCCGGGCTCGAAGTGCAACTGTGTGTCGAACTGCTCGACATCGATCGCGAGTCCTACAGCAAAGCCGCGATCGGCGTCTGACGCTCAGGCGTTTTCCAGCTCGCTGCACACCTGAATCACCTGCTCGCGCAGCCAGACGTTGGCGCTGTCCTGATCGGCGTTCTGGCTCCACTGCATGTCGAGGGTGAAACCCGGCAAGCCATTGGGCGCCTCGCAGTGGTTGAACACCGCGTCGTTGGTCAGCAAACGCTGGATACGCCGGGGCAGGGTGAGGATGAAGTCGGTGCCGGTGATCATCTTCAACGCGGCGCTGTAGCTGTTCGATCGCGCGACAATCTGACGTTTTTGCGCTTGCCGCGCCAGCCAGCCGTCGACCATGTTGGTGCTCGAGGTCCACGGCGTCGGGAACACATGCCGACGTTCGGTGAATGCTTGCAGGCTCAGGCGCGGCTCCAGTGGCGTGGCGCGTTTGTCGAAGACGCAGACCAGGTCATCTTCAAGCAACATCCGTGATTTCAGATCCGCATGCTGGCGGTGAAAGTGCGGGCCGAAACTGATCACCAGATCGAGGCTGCCGTCGCGCAACTCTTCGGCCGGCACATCGGTTTCAAACTTGTGCATGTTGACCATCACCGGCAAGTCATCGAAGTCGAAGCGCTTCAACAGTCGCGGCAGAATCAGTTGTTCGAAGTATTCCGGTGCGCAAATGTTGAAAGTCACCGCCTGCCGGCTCGGGTCGAAGGCCGGGGCACCGGCGTGGCAGAGGTTGATGCTTTCGAGGATTTTCTGCACATGGCCATACATGCTGCAGGCCTTGTAGGTCGGGCGCATGCCGGTGCGGGTGTTGATGAACAGTTCGTCTTCGAAACTGGTGCGCAGTTTCTTCAGGCAATAACTGACGGTGGACTGGCTGACGAACAGGGTTTCCGAGACATCGGTGACACTGCTTTGCTCGTACACGGCGACGAATACCATCAAGTCCTGCATGTCGAGCTTGCGAAGCAAATTACTGTTCAGCATGAGTTCCGTCTCGCTGTGCCCCCTTGCGCAGAATTCGCGCAAACGTGTGCGTACGATCCTAACGGAACGATGGTGCCAGGAGAAACCCTTGTAGGACATTTCACGGACACATGTGGGACAGAAACTTCTAGCAACACGACGTTGCCAATCTCGTGCGCAAAAGATGGCCAGAGGCCTCTAGCTCGGGCGAGGCAAGTAGCGCGCATAGTGGCGAGGGTCGAAGCGCGTCACCATCAGCAGCATGATCAACATCACCGCCGTCAACGCCCACCACGCGCCTTCGAAATTGCCCAGCCGATCGCGAATCATCCCTGCCAACAGCGGCGACAGTCCTGCGATCAGATAACCGATCCCCTGCACAAACGCAGTGAGGCCACCGGCACGCTGCGGCTCGTCGCAGTGATCCAGCGCGACGATCAGGCTCATCGGAAACAGACCGCCAATCCCCAGCCCCAACAGACAGGGCCACAGCAGGGCCAAATACTGCGGGACGAGTATCAGCCCGCAGAAACCGCCGATGATCAGCAACAGCAGAACCGCCACTATCCCGCGTCGATCACGGCTGCGATTGGCGATCGCAGGCACTGCCAGGCCGGAAATGACCTCCATCGCTGTAAGAAAACCCAACAGCAGCCCGGCGTTCTGTTCACTCCAGCCCTTTTCCATGTAGTACGGGGCGAGCCAGGCGAGGACGCAGGTGTAGGACGCCGTACCGAGGCCAAAGAACATCGCCAGCAACCAGGCGCGCGGGCGGGTGATGAAAGACTCCCGCCGGGTCCCCCTTGATATGGCTTGCGCTGGCTGCAAGCACCAGACCAGCAACGCGACCAATGCCAACGCCGCCCAGATGGCCAGCCCGACGCGCCAACTGCCGGTCTGCACCATCACCAGCGGCGCGAAAGATGCGGCAATCGCGGCGCCGCCCATGATCGAAGTCACGTAGATGCCCATGCACAACGCCACGTTGTCAGCAAAGCGCGATTTGATCAGCGCCGGCATCAATGCCTGAATCAGGGCTATGCCAACGCCGGCCAGTATCGCGCTGACGATCAGCTCGGCCGCCGAATCGATAAACAGCCGTGACAGGCTCGCCAGTCCGATGACCAACAGCGACAGCAGCACCGTGCGTTGTTCGCCCAGGCGCCGGCTGATGCCCAGGCCGAAGAACATAGCCAGCCCCATGGCCATCACCGGCAGCACCGTCAGCAGAGAGGCAAGCGTGAAGCTCAACGGTATATCGCCATGGATCGCCGACAGCAGCGGCCCGATGGCTGCCATTGATGGGCGCAGATTAAGTGCGACAAGGATGATCGCGAGCATCAGCCAAGCGGCGGGGCGGGTGTGATTCATCAGCGGGCCTTCGAATGCAGGGGCTGATGATTAGGCGTCGCGATGCGCGCATCGGCAAATCAGAAAACCCCGGGCCAGACCTAAAAACTCGATAACACCCTGTCCCGATCTGGGAGCGAGCCTGCTCGCGAATGCGTCACTCCAGACAAACAGTTATTGACACTGCGCTTTCGCGAGCAGGCTCGCTCCCACAGAGGACATTGCGAAGTGCCTGAAACTGAATAAACCCTGAACCATTCTCAAATACTCGCAAAGTTTCACGTTCGTACTCCAAGGCAACTAATCATTAGCATCTTTTTCACGAAAAATTGATCCATGGCTGCCTAAAGTTTGGCATGCCTCGGTGAATGAAATTTTCACACTTGACGAGGCTCTTCTTTCAGGAACAGTCACTCATCATGTTGAAGTTAAAAGCCGTGCGCCCGGAATGGGTGACGTTGTTTGCCAGCGCCTTTTTGTTGCTCGGTTTCAATCTGGTGCTTTGGCAACATCTGTTCGAGATCACCGCCGCCGATGGCAAGGGCATCGCCATGCGCGTGGCGTTCGGCATGATGATCTTTGCCGCGTTCAACATAGTCCTGACGTTATTCGCGTTCCGGCCGCTGCTTAAACCACTGTTGACCCTGTTGTTTTTAGTCAGCGCCGGCGTGGCTTATTTCATGAGCCAATATGGCGTGATGATTGATGCGGGCATGTTGCGCAACTTTGCCGAAACCAACGTCACGGAAGTGCGCGATCTGCTCTCGTTGAAGTTGTTTGCTTATATTCTCTTGCTGGGTATTTTGCCGTGTTTGGTGTTGTGGAAAGTACCGGTCAATTATCGCCGCTGGCATCGTGAGTTGTTCAGCAAAGTTATTGTCAGTGTTGCCTCGGCGGCGGTGATCGGTGTTGTCGCACTGGCCAACTACCAAGGCTTGTCGTCACTGTTTCGCAATCACCACGAAATTCGCCTGATGTTGGTGCCGAGCAATTACATCGGCGCATCCATTGGCTATCTGCAAGAGCAAGTGGTCTCGGCGCAGCAGCCGTTCATCAAGATCGGCGAAGATGCCCAGCGCAATCCCGACCTGCAGCTACAGCCACGCAAATCCCTCACGGTGCTGGTGGTGGGGGAGAGTGCGCGGGCGCAGAACTTCGGCATTCTCGGTTATGACCGCGACACCACCCCGCAACTGGACAAGGAGGCTGGCCTGATCGCTTTTACTGACGTGCATTCCTGCGGCACGGAAACCGCAGTCTCGGTACCGTGCATGTTCTCCAACATGGGCCGCAAGGATTACAACGCCAGCAAGGCCAAGAATGAAGAAGGCTTGCTCGATGTGCTCAAGCGTGCCGGCATCGATGTGATCTGGCGCGATAACCAGTCCGGCTGCAAAGGCACTTGCGACCGCGTCACGGTGCAGGATGTCAGCAAGTTGCAGGACCCGGCGCTGTGCGCCAACAGCGAATGTCGCGATGAAATTCTCCTGCAAGGCCTGCAAAGTTTCATCGATCATCTGGACAAGGACACCGTGCTGGTTCTGCATCAGATGGGCAGTCATGGCCCGGACTACTTCAAGCGTTATCCCAAGGAGTACGAACACTTCACTCCGGTCTGTGAAAGTAACGCGCTGAACAATTGCAGCCGCGAAAGTATCGTCAACGGTTACGACAACACCTTGGTCTACACCGACCATGTGCTGGCGAGCCTGATTGATGTGCTGCGCAGCAATCAGGACAAAGTCGACACCGCCATGCTCTATCTGTCGGACCACGGCGAGTCGTTGGGCGAGTACAACCTGTTTCTGCACGGCACGCCGTACATGCTGGCGCCCGAGCAACAGAAGCATGTAGCGATGCTGGCGTGGTTCTCCGACAGCTATCAGAAGGCCTATTCGGTCGACACCCATTGCCTGCAACTGAGCCGGGACAAACCGCTGAGCCAGGACAATCTGTTCCACTCGATGCTCGGCCTGCTGGAAGTGCGCAGCAGCGTGTATCAGCCGGCGCTGGACATGTTTGCCGGTTGTCGCGGCGCGGTGATCGACGGCGTGCTGGCCAAGCAGTGAAGCGTTTCCTGCCCGTCGGGCCAATGCGACGGGCCTTTCTGTTTCTGCTGTCAGACTATTCTTGCTGACAGGCAAGACATTTCCTTACAGCTCTTGCCCTTCAAAGGCGCGTAAATCGTCGGTGGCGATATATACTGCGCGCCATTCTTCAAGGGAGAGCCGTGTGGCTATCGATATTCACTGGATTCGCGACAACGAAAGCCTCGCGCAGTTTTGCGCCGAGTGGCAGCAGCTGCCGTTCGTTGCCCTCGACACCGAATTCATGCGGGTCGACACCTTCTACCCGATTGCCGGCCTGTTGCAGATCGGCGACGGCAAACGCGCCTACCTGATCGATCCGCTGACCATCAACGCCTGGCAACCGCTGGCTGCGTTGCTGGAAAACCCGGCGGTGCTGAAAGTCCTGCACGCCTGCAGCGAAGACCTCGAAGTGCTGTTGCGCCTGACCGGCAGCCTGCCGGCGCCGCTGTTCGACACGCAACTGGCCGCCGCTTACCTGAACCTCGGCTTCTCGATGGGCTATTCGCGTCTGGTGCAGGAAGTGCTCGGCATCGACCTGCCCAAGGGCGAAACCCGCTCCGACTGGTTGCAGCGCCCGCTGTCGGAAACCCAGATCAGCTACGCCGCCGAAGACGCGGTACATCTGGCCGAGGTGTTCGTCGAGTTGCGGCCAAGGCTGTCCGACGACAAATTCGCCTGGGTGCTGGAGGATGGCGCCGAACTGGTCGCCAACCTGCGCCGCGAGACCGATCCGTACGAGGTCTATCGCGAGGCGAAACTGGCTTGGAAGCTGTCCCGTGCGCAACTCGCCGTGCTGCGTGAGCTGTGCGCCTGGCGCGAAAAAGAAGCCCGCGCCCGCGACCTGCCGCGCAACCGCATCGTCCGGGAACACTCGCTCTGGCCCCTGGCCCGCACGCAGCCGGATAACCTCGCGGCGCTGGGCAAGATCGAAGACATGCACCCGCGTACCGTACGTCAGGACGGCCAGTTTCTGCTTGATCTGATCAAGCGCTCTGGCAGTGTGGGGCCGGATCAATGGCCGCCGGCAGTGCCCGAGCCGTTGCCCATCGAAGCCGCTGCGTTGATCAAACAACTGCGCGCGCTGGGTCAGGCCGAGGCCGAACGCCTGGGTATTGCCCCGGAACTGATGCTGCGCAAGAAAACCCTCGAAGCCCTGGTCAAAAGCGGCTTCCCCGAGGGTCCTTACCAATTGCCCGATTCGCTGCGTGGCTGGCGCCGCGAATTGCTCGGCCAGAAGCTGCTCGACAGCCTGGCCACCGCCGGAGAACAGCCTTGAAACGTATTTGCTCCATCTACCAAAGCTCCAAGCGCAGTGGCATGTATCTCTACGTGCTCAAGAGCGATGCGCTCGAGCGCGTGCCGGATGCGCTGATGACGGCTTTCGGCAAAGCGAAGCATTCCTTCGATCTGGTGCTGTCGCCCGAGCGCAAGCTGGCCAGCGAAGACATCACCGTGGTTCTGGAAAACCTCGACAAGCAGGGCTATCACCTGCAGATGCCACCGGCCGAGGACGAGTACATCGAGCACTTGCCCGAAGAGTTGCTGCGACGCAACGACCCGGTCTGACCCGCGAGGCCCTGTCCTGGGCCTCGGTTAACCCTGGAACTGTTTTTACCGCGATGGCCGGCCCAAACCCGGCGGCTGTCTGCACGGTTTGCGAAAGGTTTGAAGATGCGCGTTCTGATTGCTGAACACGACCACGCGATATACGCCCGCCTGCTGCGTCAGGCACTGCCCGAACTCGAAGTCCTGACCAGCGGCGACTCCGCCGAACTGGCGCGGCAGGCCGCCGATTGCCCGGTGTGGCTGGGCCAGCCGGATCTGCTCGCGACCCTGCTGCGCCAGGGCCATCAACCGCAATGGCTGCAATCGACCTGGGCCGGCATTACGCCGCTGCTGGCCGACGGCTTGCGCCGCGATTATCGCCTGACCCGCGCCGTGGGGATTTTCGGTCAGGTCATGGCCGAATACGTGCTGACCTACATCCTCGGCCACGAACGCGAAGTGCTGGCGCGGCTGGTCAGCCAGGTCGAGCGCAAGTGGGACAACCGCAGCGGCCAGAGTCTGGTCGGGCGCAAGGTGCTGATCGTCGGCACCGGTGACATCGGCCAGAGCGTTGCGCAGTTTCTCCTGCCGTTCGGCGTCGAGCTTTATGGCATCGCCAGCAGCGCCCGCGAACAGGCGCCGTTTGTCGAAGTCGCCGCGCTGGCCGATCTTCCGCGATTGGTGGGGGAGGTGGATTACGTGGTCAATCTGCTGCCGAACACCGAACACACCCACGATATCTACGACGCGGCGCTGTTCAAGCAATTCAAACCGACCGGACTGTTCATCAACGCTGGACGCGGTGTCGCGGTGGTCGATGCCGATCTGGTTGAAGCTTTGAAGGAAGGGCATCTGGCCGGCGCGGTGATCGACGTCTGCCGTCAGGAACCATTGCCGCAACGCCATCCATTCTGGACCGCGTGGGGCTTGCTCCTGACCGGGCACAGCTCGGCACCGACCTCGCCGGCGCTGATGGTGGATTTGTTTGTGCAGAACCTGAAGGCGTACGAGGCGGGTGAGGCGTTGCGTGGGGAAGTGGATTTCACCCGCGGTTATTGATCCAGCGCCGATCATCGTGGGAGCGAGCCCGCTCGCGAAGAGGGCGTGTCAGTCGACAACAGCGTGCCTGACACAGCGCTTTCGCGAGCAGGCTCGCTCCCACATTGGTTTCAAAGGGTAGTCACCAGGTTGCTCAGTGGGCGGCGCTGGCGCTGACAAGCGGATTTACCGACAGTCGCCAGCGCTTGGCCCTTGCGCTCGCTGGCACTAGACTGGCGGCCTTTTCACCACCTTGATGTTGATGCTTGAGCCATGGCCGCCATAGTCGAACCGTTCTGGAAACGCAAAACCCTCGATCAGCTCGATCACGAGGAGTGGGAATCGCTGTGCGACGGCTGCGGCCTGTGCTGCCTGCAAAAGCTCGAGGACGAAGAAGACAACAGCGTCTATTACACGCGCATCGCCTGCAAACTGCTGGATCTTAAAACCTGCCAGTGCAGCGATTATCCGAACCGGATCAAGTTTGTCCCTGACTGCATCCAGCTCACGCCGGGTCAGGCGGAAGAATTCAAATGGCTGCCGCCGACCTGCGGTTATCGGCTGGTCAGCGAGGGCAAGGATCTGCCGTTATGGCATCACCTGGTGTGTGGCGACCGCGATGCGGTGCACCATGAGCGGATTTCCCAGTCCGGGCGCATGCTCGCCGAAGGCAGCGTGCCGGAAGATGACTGGGAAGATCATCTGATTTTTCGCGCGGGCTGATGAGGTGGTGGTGGGTTTTTGAACCCGTAAAGATCAAAAGATCGCAGCCTTCGTCAGTTCCTACAATGGAAAACGTGATTCCGTGTAGGAGCTGCCGGAGGCTGCGATCTTTTGCTTTAAAGCCTCAGACGCCGGCTTTCGGCGAGGTCAGCGAATCATTGCCGGTCACAGTGGCTGTTTCAGTAGCCACTTCGGCATTGGTCTTCAGCTTGCTCAGCTCTTCCCCAGCGCGTTCGATCTTCGCCCGCACATTGCTCATGTCCTGACGGCCTTTTTCCAGCAGACTTTTCGCCGAGCAGTGCCCGGTAATGCCACGGGCCACGGCCATGCCGCCGAGCGCCACTTGAATCAGGCCGAACACGCCGCCACGGCGCAGGCCCTTGCCGACCATCAGCACGCCGCCGGTCAACGAGCCGACGCGCTCCCAGCCATGCACATTCTTGTGCGAAGGCGACTGGAACGGGGTGGATTCGATGCGTTCTACGCGTTTGAGCTCGCTCATGGTCTATCTCCAGGCAGGGTGCGATTGATAGATAAGCTGACTGCCAGGGCGGTCAGCTTGTTCCATCGAATGTGCGACGCTTCAGCGGAATTTCGGCCCGGAGCGGGTGTTCAGGCCTTTGGCCATGCGGTCGTAGAGCACGACGTTGACCGTGGCGGCGAGGTTCATGCAGCCGGTGGTCGGGATGTACACGACGTCTTCGCACCAGTCGCGAATCTCTTTATCCAGCGAGCCGTCTTCGGGGCCGAAGATGTACAGGGCGCGGTCGGGGTGGGTGTATTCCGGCAGCGGCCGGGCGCCTTCGACCAGCTCCACGGCGACCGGCACGCAGTTGAGCGGGAGGATCTTTTTCAGATCATCGATGCCGATCAGCGGGATGTCGTAGTGCACGCGTTTGGTGTCGGTGACGAAATCGGCGGCGCGTTCATAACGCTTGCCGGTGTAGAACACCGACGCTACGCCGTAACAGCCTGCGGCGCGCATCACCGAACCGACGTTCTCCGGAGATTTTGGGTTATACAAACCAATGCAGCTGTACCTTTTGTCTGCCACGAGCGGGGTGCCTTCGGGAAAAAGAGGGCGATTATACGGGGATAAGATCAAAAGATCGCAGCCTTCGGCAGCTCCTACAATTGCATGGCGTACACCCTGTAGGAGCTGCCGAAGGCTGCGATCTTTTGCTTTTAATCTTCTTTTTTCATCAGGCCAGCGAGGGCCGCAAACGGGTTATGCGTGGCCTTGGCGATCTTCGGTGTGCTCAGCGAGCCGTCGCCGAAATACTGCTGATCGGTATAACGCGAGTGTTCGTTGTCGTGGCAATACAGGCACAACAGCTCCCAGTTCGAGCCGTCCTGCGGGTTGTTGTCGTGGTTGTGGTCGCGGTGGTGCACGGTCAATTCGCTCAGGCGCTTGCCGGAAAATTCACGGGCGCAGCGGCCGCAGACGTGCGGGTACATCTTCAGGGCCTTGTCGCGGTAGCCCATTTCCTTGTCGCGCTGGTTGTCGGCGAGGATGCGGTCCAGCTTCGACGTGTTGGTGGGGGTGGACGAACTCATGGGTTCACCTTTGCAGAAAGACTGATGACGGTTATGCGCAGAGTTTAGCTCAGCCCTTGAGCTTCTCGGCAATCCAGATCGTGTGACGGGTGCCCTTGTTGCCGTGGGCGAAGACCTGGACTTCTTCGGCCTTGAAGCCGGCCTTCTTCAATTTGTCGGAAAACTGCCGGTCGGCGCTGGCCGACCACACCGCGAGCACGCCTTTGGGGCGCAGGGCCTTGGCGCAGGCATTCAGACCAGCGGCGGAGTACAGCCAGCTGTTGGCCTTCTGGGTCAGGCCTTCGGGGCCGTTGTCGACGTCGAGCATGATCGCGTCGAAACCGTTCGGCTCGCTTTGCAGCACATTGGCCACATCTTCCTGACGGATCACCGTGCGCGGGTCGAGCAATGGCCGACCGGATTTCTCCCCGAGCGGGCCGCGATTCCACTCGACCACGCCGGGCACCAGCTCAGCCACTACCACTTCGGCGGACTTGCCCAGGTTCTTGAGTGCCGAGGCGAGGGTGAAACCCATGCCCAGGCCGCCGATCAACACCCGCGAATTCGGCCGGCCGGCGACCTTGCGGCAGGGAATCTCGGCCAGCGCATCTTCAGAACCGTGCATGCGCGTGTTCATCAACTGCCCGCCGTCGCCGCCCTGGATCTTGATGACGAAATCCTCGCCATACTCGAACAGGCACAGGGCACCGCCGTTTTCAGGGATCGGGGTGGTGTCGAGCAGAACGAAACGTTTCATGGAAATCTCTACAAGGGGGAAGGCAAGCAGGCGCGTTGGGAGTAGCCTGAGCACAGACTAGAGGCCAAACGGAGCCCTTGATGAAGCGCACCATTCTAACGGTCATTACCCTGGCCGCGCTCGCGATTACTGCAGTGCAGGCCCAGCAGAGCGTTCCGGTCAGCCCGACGCCGCAACCCGGTTCGCCCGGCACCGCGACGCCGACGCCGTATCCGCAGATCACCCCGATCACCCTGCCCAAGTCGGGCGCCGGCAGCGGCAGCCCACCGCTGGTACCGATCGAAATGCCCAGCCCGCCGAGCAAGGATCAACCGGTGCCGGGCATCGAGCCGAACGGCAACAAGGTCAAATCCCCCGGCGGTTAAACCTGTTGCGCGGCGAGTTGGCCGTCGGCCATGCGCAGGCGTTTGGACAGCGAGACGGCGAGGGCGCGGATGATCTTTGCGGCGATTTTTGGTGCGTCGTTGAGCATTTTTTCCAGCGAATCCTTGCCCAGGTTGAGCAACTGACAGTTGCTCGCCGCGATGCAGGTAGCCGAACGGCGCTCGCCATCAAGCACGGCCATTTCACCGAAGGCACGGCCGCTGCGCAGGGTGGCCATGGTGATGACCTGGCCGTCGGCGCCGGTTTTCTGCACGGCGACCTGGCCGGTATGGATGATGCACATGAAACTGCCGGCATCGCCCTCGCGAAAAATCGCCTCGCCCTCAGCAACGGTGCTGATGCTGAAGTAACCGGAAGCGGCCGCAAAGTCGGCCAGCTGTAATTGATCGAACAGGCCACAGTCCATCAGCCAGTCGCGGATTTCGTTGTTCAGGAAGGTCGGTTCTGACATGTCGGTGCGGTCTTTATTGTTTTCACATTTCAAGGCTATACACGGATCCCGTAGGAACGGGCTTTTGTGGCGAGGGGATTTATCCCCGCTCGGCTGCGCAGCAGTCGCAAGTCCTGCCAACTCGGTGCTTCAGAAATACTGAGTTTGCAGGTTTTGGGGCCGCTTCGCAGCCCAACGGGGATAAATCCCCTCGCCACAATGGGTCTGGAATTAAGACCCAAGTGACCGACGGAGTTCCTCAGGCCAGGCCCAAAACCTTGAACACAAATGCATATTCGAGCGCTACGTCACGTAATCCCTGATAGCGCCCGCTCATGCCGCCATGCCCGGCGCCCAGTTCGGTCTTGAGCAGCAGCACGTTGTCATCGGTCTTGGTCGCGCGCAATTTCGCCACCCACTTGGCCGCTTCCCAATACTGCACGCGGCTGTCGTTGTAACCGGCGATCACCAGCAGTGGCGGATATGCCTGCGCGGTGACGTTTTCGTACGGCGCGTACGCCTTGATCCGATCATAGACGTCCGGTTCTTCCGGGTTGCCCCATTCGTCGTATTCGGTGACGGTCAGCGGTAGCTCGGGGTCGAGCATGGTGTTGAGCACGTCGACGAACGGCACTTCGGCAATCGCTACGCCGAACAGATCCGGGCGTTGATTGAGCACCGCGCCGATCAGCAAACCACCGGCGCTGCCGCCGCTGATCGCCAGTTTCTCCGCCGAGGTGATGCCGTTGAGGATCAGAAACTCGGCGCAGGCGATAAAGTCGCTGAAGGTGTTGTGTTTGTGTTCCTGCTTGCCGGCGCGATACCAGGCTTCGCCCAGCTCACCACCACCGCGTACGTGAGCGATGGCGAAGGCCATGCCGCGATCGAGCAGGCTCAGGCGCGCGTGGGAAAACCACGGATCGAGGCTGGAACCGTAAGCGCCGTAACCATACAGGTACAGCGGCACCGGTTTACCGACCATCTCGCGCTTCATCACCAGACTGATCGGCACCTGCGTGCCGTCCGGGGCGGTGGCCCATAGACGTTGGCTGACATAGGCGTCGGCATCAAATTGGCCGAGTACCGGAGTTTCCTTGAGCACCGTTTGCTCGCCGCTGGCGAGGATCAACTGGCGCACCTGGGCCGGGCGATTCAACGCTTCGTAGCGCAAGCGAATGCGATCGCTCTCGAACTCCAGGCTGTTTTGCACATGCAGACTGTAGGCCGCATCGGGCAACTCCACGCGATAGGACGCCTGGTCCTGCGGGTGAACCTCAATGATCGGCAGGCCACCTTCGCGCAGGCTCAAGGTCATCGCCTCTGCGTTGAGGCTGACGCCGTCGAGCATCACATCATCGTTGTGCGGGATCAGGTTCTGCCAGTCGGCCTCGCTTGGCGGCACGCCAGTGTCCGGGGCCTGATACAGAGCGAAGTTGATGCCGTCGCGGTTGGTGCGGATAAACCAGGTCCAGACGCCATCTAGCAGGCCGTGGTCGACGTCGTATTCGTGATCTTCGACCCGTGGCGCCAGGCAGCTGAATGGCAGATGTGGCTGATTGGCGTCCAGCGCCCAGACTTCACTGGTGGTCTTGCTGCCCAGCGACAGCAGCAATTGCTGTTCGGAGCTGGCGCGGTAGCAATGCAGGAAGAACCGCCCGTCCGGCTCGTGAAAAACCTCTTCGGCGGCAGTGCCGTCGAGGCGATAGCGGAACAGTTTATGCGGGCGATGGGTGTCGTCGAGCACACCGAAAAACAGGGTCAGGCTGTCGTTGGCCCAGGTCATGCTGCCGTCGCAGTCCTCGAATTCCAGTTCGCTGACCCTGTCGTTGGACAGCTCTTTGACGAACAGCGTGTAGACCTCATCGCCCGAAGCATCGACGCTGTAGGCCAGGCGCTGGTGATCGGGGCTGATGCTGAAAGCACCGAGCGAGAAGAAGCCGCCATTGGCCAGCGCATTCGGGTCGAGCAGCAATTGTTCGCGGCTTTCATCGAGGGTCAGGCTGTCGTCGGCAGGACGCGGGCAGCGGTAGTGCCGGGCGTATTCGTCACCGGCGGTGGTGCGCGTGTAATACAGATACGGGCCCCAAGGCGAGGGCAGGGACAGATCAGTCTCGAGAATCCGGCCCTTGATCTCATTGAACAGGCTTTCGCGCAGTTCGGCCTGATCGGCGGTTTGCGCTTCCTGATAAGCGTTTTCAGCCTTGAGGTAGTCGAGCACCGCTTCGGTGTCGCGCTCCTGCAGCCAGGCATACGGGTCGGCGCCGGGCGCCCGGTGGGCAATCGGGGCAGTCATGACATTGGCGGATTCGGGCATGGAAGGCTCTCGGACAAATATACAAATAGGGGTTTCGCAGCACTTGAGACTGCCGCAATCCCTGTAGGAGTGAGCCTGCTCGCGAAAGCGGTGTGTCAGGCAACGCTGTTGCAACTGACAGTCCGTATTCGCGAGCAGGCTCGCTCCCACAGGGGCGGCTGCTGGCCGTCTGGTATTGGGACAAGCCGCATGGGCGAAAAGTCGTTACTATAAGCGCCTATTTGCCTGCCTTGCCATGGACACCATGACCGAGAACGACTATCTGATCGCCTGGGGCCTTTACGCCTTTGCCGCCGTGGGCTGCCTGCTGGTATGGATGCGCCTGACCACCTGGATGTGGCGCTGGCTGCGCGAGCCGCTGCGTGTGCTGATGGCGGTGTTGCTGTTCAGCCCGACCATCGTCGATCCGGTGAAGGCCAAAGTAGCACCGGCCATCGCCATCACCGCCCTGGACATGCTGTTCAAGGTCGGCAACAACGCCTGGCGCGCGGTTTCCGATCTGTTCATGTACGGCATGATCGCCTTCGGGGTGTATCTGGTTTTTGTCTTGATCCGCCTGCCGATCGAGCGTGCCTCGACAGCCCGGCGTGAACGCGCCGAGGCCGCCAAGGCCGCGGCCCGTGCCGAAGAGCGCGACGATGATCAACCGTTCGGCGGCGCCGGTGATGACCGCTACGGTCGCCCGCCAGTGCCGAACAATCCGCAGCGCATGCGGGTCGAGCCGCGTCTGTAACCCGAGAGTCCGCACATGTGTGAATTACTGGGCATGAGTGCCAACGTGCCGACCGACATCGTGTTCAGCTTCACCGGCCTGATGCAGCGAGGCGGTCGTACCGGCCCGCACCTCGACGGCTGGGGCATCGCTTTCTATGAAGGGCGCGGCTTGCGTCTGTTTCAGGATCCGGCAGCGAGCAGCGAGTCGGAAGTCGCCAACCTGGTGCAGCGCTATCCGATCAAGAGCGAAGTGGTCATCGGCCACATCCGCCAGGCCAATGTTGGCAAGGTCTGCCTGTCCAACACCCACCCGTTCGTCCGCGAATTGTGGGGGCGCAACTGGTGTTTCGCGCACAACGGCCAGCTCGCCGACTTCATTCCAATCAAAAGCTTCTACCGCCCGGTCGGCGATACCGACAGCGAAGCGGCATTCTGCGACCTGCTCAACCGTGTGCGTGCTGCGTTTCCGGAACCGGTCGATATCAAAGTGCTGCTGCCGGATCTGGTCGCTGCGTGCGCCGAATATCGCAGCAAAGGCGTGTTCAATTGCCTGCTCAGCGACGGCGACTGGCTGTTCTGTTATTGCTCGACCAAACTCGCCCAGATCACCCGACGCGCCCCGTTCGGCCCGGCGCGGCTCAAGGATGTCGATGTGATTGTCGACTTCCAGGCCGAAACCACGCCCAACGACGTGGTCACGGTGATTGCCACCGAGCCTCTGACCGAAAACGAAACCTGGACCCGCTACGAACCGGGCCAATGGAGCCTGTGGCGACGCGGCGAATGCGTCAGCCAGGGCAAGACCGAATAAGGATTTGCACCCATGTTGCTCAGTTATCTACGGCTGGTGTTGTTTGCGGCGGGCCTGTTGATCGGTGTTCAGGTGCCGGGGTTCATCAACGATTACGCCCAGCGGGTCGAAGCGCACCTGATCGAAGCGCAGACCGGCCTGCGTGGTTTCCAGGGCACGGCCGATCAGTTTTTCAAAGGCGACATGCAGGCGCTGGTCGCGCATTACCGGGCCAGCGAGGACCCGATCTTCCGCAGCGATGCCGACAGTCTGAACACCTTGCTCACTCGACAGGTGGCGCTGGATAAACAATTTCAGGCGATGCAAGGGCCGTGGTATGTGCGCTTCCTGCAAGTGGTGCTCGCCGCCGATCCGGATATTCGCAAGGAAACCTGGAACGGCTACAGCTACCAGATCCTGCTGACGCCAGAGGCGATGATCTGGGGCATGAGCGGCGCGTTGCTGCTGTCGTTCGGCATCGAATGCCTGTTCCGCCTGATCGACTGGGTCGTCCTCGGCGGCCGCCGCCTGCGCCAGAGCCGACCGATCGAAGATCGCGACGTGCGCGGTTTGTAAGACCTGCTCAATCCGCTGGCAAGAGAGGCTTTATGGCAGGGGATTCTGTGGCGAGTGGGTACTGAGGTGAGTGGGTTCTGTGGTGAATGAGTTCCGTGGCGAGGGGATTTATCCCCGTTGGGCTGCGCAGCAGCCCCAAAACCTGCACTGAAAGACCGCGTTGGCCGCAATCACGACTACTGCGCAGCCGAGCGGGGATAAATCCCCTCGCCACTGATCATTCAGTGAGGGTGATGCAGTCCTTGCCCACCTTTTGCGCATATCCCGCCAAGACCTGCTGACACAACGTCACAATCTCCTCGACCCACTCAACCCCGACCCGCCACGACACCACCACCGGCAAATCCCCTGGTCGCTGCTCGATGTCGAGCAAGATCAATTCGCCACGTGCCAGCTCCTCGGTCACCAGCACCGGCGGCAGCGCGCCGATACCAAAGCCGTCACGCAATAACCGGGTGATCGCCGACACCGAATTTACACAATTCAAGCGGGGCGCCAGCACGCCGTTGGCTTGCATCAGCGCGACGATATCCTGATGCGGCCGTGAGTTTTTCGAGTAGGTGATGATCCGCTCCTGCGCCAGTTCGGCGAGGTCGGCGTAGTCGCGGTTGTAGATCGAATTGCTCGCGACGATCCAGCCCAGCGGATGGCTGGCCAACTCCAGGCTGCGCACGCTTTCGTGGCGGATCAGATCGGTTTGCAACACCAGATCGAGAAAACCTTTTTGCAGCTGATCGCAGAGGTTCAGCGCGGTATCTGCGACCAACTCGATCTCCACCCGTGGATACAGATCGGTCATCTGCGCCACCAGTGGGCTCAGCCAGGTATGAATCACCGTGTCCATCACGCCGATACGCACCCGCCCGACCTTGCTCGAACGGGTCTCGATCGATTGTTTCAGCGCTGCCATGGTGTCGAGCATCTGCTCGGCATAGTCGAGCACTTTCAGGCCTTCCGGGGTCAGGCTGACGCCGCGTGAATCGCGCAGAAACAGCTTCACGCCCAGCTCGCCTTCGAGCACTGCAATGCGGCTGGAAATCGATGCCTGGGTGGTGAACAGCTTGTCAGCGGTCAGGCGAAAACTCTTCAGGCGCGCGACCCAGACAAAGGTCTCGAGAAACTTCAGATTCATGGACAAGGCTCGGCTGACAAATTTTTCTTATGCCTAAGGCGGGTTTTTATTCGTTGGACGGCGCAGGGCAGGGCGACGAAAAATCGGCGCATCCGGTTCCCACGATAGGCGTCGTCGGAGCTTCGAACAAGACCAATAAAAGCCCTGCGGAGATTTGCCATGAGTGCTCCCGACACCCTCCCGTTATGCAAACCTGTGACGCGCCCCGGGCCGTTCGACTGGTACCGCAACATCAACCAGCAGGAGCGCCGCACGTTCTGGAGCTGCAAGATCGGCTACGGTCTGGACGGCATGGACACGCAGATGCTCAGCTTCGTTGTGCCGACGCTGATCGCGATGTGGGGCATCACCACTGGCGAAGCGGGGCTGATTCACACCAGCACCCTGATCGCCTCGGCCATCGGCGGCTGGGTCGCCGGGATTCTCTCCGACCGCATCGGCCGCGTGCGCACCCTGCAACTGACGGTGCTGTGGTTCGCCTTCTTCACCTTCCTCTGCGGTTTCGCGCAAAACTACGAACAATTACTGATCGCGCGCACCCTGATGGGCTTCGGTTTCGGCGGTGAATGGACCGCCGGCGCGGTGCTGATCGGTGAAGTGATCCGCGCGAAGGACCGCGGCAAAGCGGTGGGCATGGTGCAATCCGGCTGGGCGCTGGGCTGGGGCCTGACGGCGATTCTGTACGCGTTGCTGTTCTCCGTGTTGCCAGCGGAAGATGCCTGGCGCGCGCTGTTCATCCTTGGCATCGTGCCGGCGATATTCGTGATTTTCGTCCGTCGCCTCGTGAAAGATCCTGAGATCTATCGCGAAGCCAAAGCCGCGCAAACCCCGCAGAACCCGGCGAAGTTCTACGAGATCTTTGCCCCTGGCATGCTCTTCACCACGTTTCGCGCGTCGTTGCTGACCACCGGTGCGCTGGGCTGTTATTACGCGATCACCTCCTGGCTGCCGACCTTCCTCAAGAATGAACGCGGGTTGAGCGTGCTCGGCACCGGTGGTTATCTGGCGATGGTAATCGTCGGTTCCTACGTCGGCTATGTGATCAGCGCGTATCTGACCGACCTGCTCGGACGGAAAAAGAATTTCATCTTGTTCGCGGTCGGCTCATTCACCATCGTTCTGCTCTACACGCAGATGCCGGTCAGTAACGGCGTGATGCTGTGGCTGGGCTTTCCGCTGGGCTTCTTCGCCTCGGGGATTTTCAGCGGCATGGGCGCGTTTCTCACCGAATTGTTCCCCACACGGATTCGCGGCTCGGGCCAGGGTTTCTGCTACAACATCGGCCGCGCACTGGCGGCGTTGTTCCCGCTGTTGATCGGCCTGCTCAGCCAGAAAGTGCCGCTGAGCATGGGCATCGGCGCCTTCGCGGCGGTTTCTTACGGCGTGGTGATTCTGGCGGCGCTGAGCCTGCCGGAAACCCGTGGCAAGCAACTCGACGCGCAGTAACTGATACCCTGCGCAGAAGTCTCCTACAGATAAAAAGACCAGCAGCTACAGGAGTGTTCACCGTGAGCCGCCTGCTATTGAATTGCGACATTGGCGAGAGCTTCGGCAGCTGGACCATGGGTCTGGATGCCGAGGTCATGCCCTTCATCGATTGCGCCAACATCGCTTGCGGTTTCCATGCCGGCGACCCGAGCATCATGCGCAAAACCGTGGCGCTGGCCCTCGAACACGGCGTGCAGATTGGCGCGCACCCGGCCTATCAGGATCTGGTCGGATTCGGCCGACGCTCCATGGCGTATTCCGCGCAAGAGCTGCAAGACATCCTGCATTACCAGATCGGCGCCCTCGACGGCATCTGCAAGGCGCAGGGCGGACGCGTGAGCTACGTCAAACCCCACGGCGCGATGTACAACGACATGATGGCCAACCCGGCGCAGTTGCGCGCGGTGGTGCAGGCCGTGGCCGCGTATGACCGCAGCCTGCCGCTGATGTTGATGGCGACCCGGGACAACGCTGCGGCGCAGCAAATTGGCGATGAATACGGCGTAACCCTGTGGTTTGAAGCTTTTGCCGACCGTGCCTACGACAGCGCCGGCCGGCTGGTCTTACGGCAATTGCCGGGCGCCGTGCATCACGATGCCGAAAAAATCATCGAGCAAGCGTTGACCATCGCCCGTGGCGGCGAACTCAGCGCCAGCGATGGCAGCGCCTTGATCCTGCGCGCCAACACCTTGTGCGTCCACGGCGACAACGCCAGTTCCGTGGCCGCCGTGCGGCGTATTCGTCAGGCCTTGCAGCAGTCGAGTGCGTCATGAATCCACGGGTTGAAGTGGTGGCGCTCGATTGCCTGATGCTGCGTCTGTTCGATGACATCGCCGAAGCCAACATGCCGTGGATGCTCGCCGCCAGCGAGCGCTTGCGCACGGCGTTTGGTGCACAACTGATCGATCTGGTGCCGTCCTACACGACGTTGATGGTGCATTACGATCTGACGCTGTTGAGTCCGGCGCAGGCGCGTGACTTGATCGCCGAAGCGCTGGTCGATCTGACGCCGAATGCGCGAAGCGCTGGGCAGTGTCACGTCTTGCCGGTCTGGTACGACTTGAGTGTCGGCCCGGAACTGAGCCTGTTGGCCGAACGCAGCGGGCTGGCGGTGAAGGAGGTGATTCGTCGCCACAGCGCACGGGAATATCAGGTGTTCGCTCTTGGCTTTGCGCCGGGTTTTGCCTTCATGGGCCTGGTCGAAGAAATGCTCGCCGCGCCACGCTTGAGCACACCGCGCAAGAAAGTCGCCGCCGGCAGCGTCGGTATCGCCGAGCGGCAGACCGCAGCGTATCCGGTGGTCTCACCCGGTGGCTGGAACCTGATCGGGCGCACCCCGGCAAAACTCTTCGATCGCCATCGCGACGGCTATAGCCTGATGCAACCCGGCGACACGGTGCGCTTCGAAGCGGTCGACCACGCCGAATTCATACGCTTGGGCGGCGACGACTCCCCACTGGAGGCGTTGGCATGAGTCGATTGACGATCGAAGCCAGCACGCCACTGTGCCTGTTGCAGGATGCCGGGCGGTTTGGCGTGCGACATCTGGGCGTGACCCAGGGCGGGGCGGCGGATTGGTGCTCGATGAGCTGGGCCAATTGGCTGTTGGGTAATGAACTGGATGCGGCGGTGGTTGAAATCACCCTCGGCGGGTTTGCCGTGGTGGCTGAGGAGGATTGCCTGCTGGCGCTGGCAGGAGCGGATCTCGGCGCGCAGATCGACGGCCAGCCGCTGGCGCCGTGGCGCAGTTTCCGGTTGGCGAAAGGGCAGACATTGCGCTTCACCCAGCCGTTGCTCGGCGCCAGGGTTTATCTGGCGGCCCCCGGCGGCTTTGCCGCGCCGAAGGTACTGGGCAGCAGTGCCACGGTGCTGCGAGAAGAATTGGGCGGACTTGATGGCATGGGCCTTCCGCTCGCCAAAGTGGCGGCGCTCGGTTACAGCGGCGAAGCGTCAGCGGTGCGCGAAATGCCTTCGACGCTGCGGCCGGATTTCAAAATGCACGCGCCTTTGGACTTGGTGCTCGGCGCACAGATCGGCCAGTTCAGCGGGCAGAGCCTGTTCGATATCTTCAACAGCGCTTGGACCATCGACAGTCGCGCCGACCGCATGGGCATCCGCCTCCTCGGCGCGGCGTTGCAGTATCAGGGCGCGCCGATGATTTCCGAGGGCATTCCCTTGGGCGCTGTGCAGGTACCGCCGGACGGGCAGCCGATTGTGTTGCTCAATGATCGACAGACCATCGGTGGCTATCCGCGCCTGGGTGCGTTGACACCGCTGGCGCTGGCGCGATTGGCGCAGTGCCTGCCGGGAGCGAAGGTGAGGTTAAGGCCGGTGGTGCAGGACGTCGCGCACCGCGAGCATGTCGAGTATTTGCAGCGCTTTAAAGATCGCTAAAAGCTTCGCGAGCAGGCTCGCTCCCACAGGTAAAAGCATTCCAATGTGGGAGCGAGCCTGCTCGCGAAGGCGTTCGTCGAGTTAACGATTATTTGGAAAGAAACCGCATCCCTTCTTCAAGCCCGCGCAGCGTCAGCGGATACATCTGATCCTCGATCAGATCGCGGACGATGTTGGTCGACGAGGTATAGCCCCACGTGTCCTTCGGATACGGATTGATCCAGATGAGCTTCTTGTATTTCTCCATGAAGCGCTGCATCCACACGTAACCCGGCTCTTCGTTCCAGTGCTCGACGCTGCCGCCAGCCTGGGTAATTTCGTAGGGCGCCATGGCGGCGTCACCGATGAAAATTACTTTGTAGTCGGCGCCGTACTTGTGCAGCAGATCCTGGGTCGAAGTGCGTTCGGAAGTGCGGCGCATGTTGTTCTTCCACACCGATTCATAAATGAAGTTGTGGAAGTAGAAGTACTCCAGGTGCTTGAACTCGGTCTTGCAGGCCGAGAACAATTCCTCACAGATCTTCACGTGCGCATCCATCGAGCCGCCGATGTCGAACAATAGCAACAGCTTCACTGTGTTGCGCCGTTCCGGACGCATCTGGATATTCAGCAGGCCGGCGTCCTTGGCGGTGTGGTCGATGGTGCCGTCAATGTCGAGCTCTTCCGCCGCACCCTGGCGAGCAAACTTGCGCAGACGACGCAGGGCGACCTTGATGTTGCGCGTGCCCAGTTCCACCGAATCGTCGAGGTTCTTGTACTCGCGCTGATCCCAGACCTTGACCGCTTTGCCCTGACGCTTGCCGGCGTCGCCAACGCGGATGCCTTCAGGGTTGAAACCGCCGGAGCCGAACGGGCTGGTGCCGCCGGTGCCAATCCACTTGTTGCCGCCGGCGTGGCGTTCCTTCTGTTCTTCCAGACGCTTCTTGAACTCTTCGATGAGCTTGTCCAGCCCGCCAAGGGACTGGATCTGCGCGCGTTCTTCGTCGCTCAGCGAGCGCTCGAATTCCTTGCGCAACCAGTCTTCGGGAATCAGCGCCTGCAAGTGATCGTCGAGTTTCTCCAGGCCATTGAAATAGGCGCCGAACGCCCGGTCGAACTTGTCGAAATGGCGCTCGTCCTTCACCAGAATCGCCCGCGACAAGTAATAGAACTCGTCCATGTCGGCGAAGGTCACGCGCTGTTTCAGCGCGTTGATCAGGTCGAGCAGCTCGCGCACCGACACCGGTACCTTGGCTGCACGCATTTCGTTGAACAGGTTGAGCAACATGGCAGCAGCCTCTTAGCGGGTGCCGCGCCGGCTCATGAACGCCAGGCGCTCAAGCAGATGCACGTCCTGTTCGTTTTTCACCAGTGCGCCAGCCAGTGGCGGAATGGCTTTGGTCGGATCGCGCTCGCGCAGCACCGCTTCGCCGATGTTGTCGGCCATCAGCAGTTTCAGCCAGTCGACCAGCTCGGACGTGGATGGTTTTTTCTTCAGGCCCGGTACCTTGCGCACGTCGAAGAACACATCGAGCGCTTCGCTGACCAGGTCCTTCTTGATGTCCGGGTAATGCACATCGACGATTTTCTGCAGGGTAGTGCGGTCGGGGAAAGCGATGTAGTGGAAGAAGCAGCGGCGCAGAAAGGCGTCCGGCAGTTCTTTTTCGTTGTTGGAAGTAATGATGATGATCGGGCGCTTTTTCGCCTTGATGGTCTCGTCGATCTCGTAAACGTAGAACTCCATCTTGTCGAGTTCTTGCAACAGGTCGTTGGGGAACTCGATGTCGGCCTTGTCGATTTCGTCGATCAGCAGAATCACCCGCTCCTCGGACTCGAAGGCTTCCCAAAGCTTGCCTTTCTTCAGGTAATTGCGCACATCGTGGACTTTTTCATTGCCCAGCTGCGAATCACGCAGGCGGCTGACAGCATCGTATTCATACAGACCCTGATGGGCCTTGGTGGTGGACTTGATGTGCCAGGTGATCAATTTGGCGCCGAACGATTCGGCCAGTTGCTCGGCGAGCATGGTCTTGCCGGTGCCCGGTTCGCCCTTGACCAGCAGAGGCCGCTCCAGGGTGATAGCGGCGTTGACCGCCAGCTTCAGGTCATCGGTGGCGACGTAGGCCTGGGTGCCTTCGAACTTCATCTGCTAATCCTCGAACGGTAACGCCGACCTGACGGGCAGGGCGGGGGCGAAATAATCGGATGCCCGACTATAACGCGCACGCCGGTCGACTGTGAACGCAGACGGCTTATTCAGTCTCTGAATGGAGCGTCACATGTTGACTCAGTCTCGGCGGATGGCCAGTATTTTGGTATCGCCGATTTGGCGATAGCCTTTCTTACTCGGTTAGTAAAAAGGCAGAAAATCGATGTTACCCATGAAACGGCCGCGTCTGCGATCTGCGCACGTCCTGTCGGATTTCAGGTTGGCGCTGACATTTATCAATGGTCAGGAACTGACAGTTGATTTGGGGATGGATATTCATACTTATCCAGGTCTGCGGCCACTGCTTGATCGCGAAGTCTTTGCGAATGCCGCAATCGGGGACGAGGGTTGGATCGTTGAATGGATTGAACCCGACGTACAGATCGGTGCAGACACCTTGTATATGGATGCGCTAGCGCAGAATGCCCAGGATGAGAACACGCGCATTTTTATCGATTGGCGCGCCCGTACCGGACTTTCTCTCAATGATGCGGCCGAAGCGCTCGGTGTGAGCGCTCGCAGCATCAGCCGTTACAGCAATGGGCGTGAAGCAGTGCCACGTTCTTTGGCCTTGGCCTGTCTGGGCTGGGATTCGCTGCAACAGCGTTCATCGATAGCGGCCGAAGACACAGGTCGATATGTCGTCAACCGCAAAACTTAACCCTCATCCGGCTTCGGCCGTTCGTACCGCGCATTGAATGCCTGGATGAAGCCATTGCGCAAAATCTGCAAAAACGCTTCGAAGGCGTTGACGTTCTGCTGGTGAACATTGCCGCTGAGTTCGACGCGGGTGGCGAACTGGTTTTTGTTCTGGTTCTTCAGCACGGTCTCGGTGCCGCCGACCAGCGCTTCCCAGATTGAGCGGAACAGGCCTTTGTTCTTGTTTTCGACGTCTTGCTGCCAGTTGAATACGTCGACGTCGCGCAGCAGGGGTTTGATATAGCCGGTGAGTCGGGCTTTCTCTGCCTTGGCTTCGATAACCACATCGCCGTGGCCGGCGTTGAAATCGAATTTGCCGTAGGCGGCGGCGAAGTCGTTCATGCGTTTGAGCTCGATGTCACGGGCGCGCAGGCGGAATTCGAAGTCTTCGAAGTTGCTCAGTGGATCGAAGGTGGCGGTGGTTTCCAATGGCGCGTGGCCCAGCAGCAACGCCTTGCCTTCAAAGCGCGCGTCGCGTTTGCCTTCCTTGTCGACCACATTGGTCAGGTTATAGATGCTGGCGTTGACGTTGCTGGCGTTCATGTTAACCGGCGGCTTGGAATTGAAGTTGCGGAAGGTGATACGGCCGTCGTTGATCTGCACTTCATCGAGGGTGATCGGCAGCAGCTTGCCCAACTGCTCACGCCAGTCGGTGCCCTGACCGGTCTGCGAGTTCTGTTTGTTGGGGCCGCCGTCGACAAAGTTGATTTCGGGATTGAGGAATTGCACCTGCGCGACCACTGCATGGTCGTACCACAACGAATGCCAGCTCACCGACAGATCGATCAACGGCGCATCGACGAACGGCACCGGTACCTTGCCATCGACTTTGACGATCTTCAGGCCGTTGATTTTGTAGGCGCCGCGCCACAGCGCGAGGTCGACATCGGTGATCTGGCCACGGTAATCGCCCATGTCCGCGAGCTTGTCATTGAGGTAGTCGCGTACCAGATAGGGCAGGGCGAAATGCAGGGCGACCAGCAGCACCACGACACCCACCAGGGTCCAGAGCGGCCAGCTGTAACGACGTTTCATGCCATTGTTCCTTCAAGAGTGTGGCTTGACGATTCAATGCGATTGACTCCGCGCGTTTGCAGACGTTCGACCCGACTGGACTGTGATCGGCAACGGGCTTACCTTGGAAGGCTGAATTCAATGCTGCATAAGGACCCAGCCATGAGCCGTATTTACGCTGACAACGCCCATTCCATCGGTAATACGCCGCTGGTCCAGATCAACCGCATCGCGCCGCGCGGGGTCACCATCCTCGCCAAGATCGAGGGGCGCAATCCCGGTTACTCGGTCAAATGCCGGATCGGCGCCAACATGATCTGGGACGCCGAAAGCAGCGGCAAACTCAAGCCAGGCATGACCATTGTCGAGCCGACTTCAGGTAATACCGGTATCGGTCTGGCCTTCGTTGCCGCTGCGCGTGGCTATAAATTGATGCTGACCATGCCGGCGTCGATGAGCATCGAGCGCCGCAAGGTTCTGAAAGCCTTGGGCGCGGAACTGGTGTTGACCGAGCCGGCCAAGGGCATGAAGGGCGCCATCGAGAAAGCTGCGGAAATCGTCGCCAGCGATGCCGACAAATACTTCATGCCGGCGCAGTTCGATAACCCGGCCAACCCGGCGATTCATGAGAAGACCACCGGCCCGGAAATCTGGAACGACACCGACGGTGCCGTGGATGTGCTGGTGGCTGGCGTAGGTACCGGCGGAACCATTACTGGTGTCTCGCGGTATATCAAGAACACCGCCGGGAAACCGATTCTGTCGGTGGCCGTCGAGCCAGCGTCTTCGCCCGTCATCACCCAGGCTCTGGCCGGTGCCGAGATCAAGCCGAGCCCGCACAAGATTCAAGGCATCGGTGCCGGTTTTGTGCCGAAGAATCTTGATCTGTCGATGGTCGATCGCGTCGAGCAGGTGACCGATGAAGAATCCAAGGCCATGGCTTTGCGCCTGATGCAGGAAGAGGGGATTTTGTGCGGGATTTCCTGCGGTGCTGCCATGGCGGTGGCGGTGCGTCTGGCGGAGAAACCAGAGATGCAGGGCAAAACCATCGTCGTGGTGCTGCCGGATTCGGGCGAGCGTTATCTGTCGAGCATGCTGTTCAGTGACCTGTTCACCGAGCAGGAGAACCAGCAGTAAGCCTGTTGATTCAGGTCAGCCAGGGTTCAGGCGCTGCATGTTAATAAAGGCTTTGTTGCGTAATGCTTAACACTGAATCTTGTGTCAGGCGGGTTTTTCCCGGAGCCGGTAGTGTTTATCATGGCCGGCTGCCATGCCGGGAAAAGGGCATTGCGCAGCGTTGTCTTTATTCAAGGAGTCGTTGATGACCGTTTCGTTTGCCGCCAAGGCGTTTGTGCTGTTGCTGTTTCTGGGCAGCACGCTCTATGTGCATTTGCGCGGCAAGGCGCGTTTGCCGGTATTGCGCCAGTTCGTCAACCACTCCGCACTGTTCGCTCCGTACAACGCGTTGATGTACCTGTTTTCCGCAGTGCCATCCAGACCGTATCTGGATCGCAGCAAGTTTCCGGAGCTGGATGTACTGCGCGACAACTGGGAAACCATTCGCGACGAAGCCATGCACTTGTTCGACGAAGGTTACATTCGCGCCGCCGAGAAAAACAACGATGCCGGTTTCGGTTCGTTCTTCAAGAAGGGCTGGAAGCGTTTTTATCTGAAGTGGTACGACAAACCGCTGCCATCGGCCGAAGCCCTTTGCCCGAAAACGGTGGCGCTGGTCAGTGCCATACCCAACGTCAAGGGCGCGATGTTCGCGCTGCTGCCGGGCGGCAGTCACCTCAATCCGCACCGTGACCCGTTCGCCGGCTCCCTGCGCTATCACCTCGGTTTGTCGACGCCCAACTCCGATGATTGCCGGATCTTCGTCGACGGTCAGGTCTATGCCTGGCGCGACGGCGATGACGTGATGTTCGACGAGACCTACGTGCACTGGGTCAAGAATGAAACAGATCAGACTCGAGTGATTCTGTTCTGTGACATCGAGCGTCCGCTGAGCAACCGCGTGATGACCCGCATCAATCGCTTCATTAGTGGCTGGCTCGGCCGCGCCACCGCGCCGCAGAATCTCGACGACGAACGCGTTGGCGGCATCAACCAGGCTTATGCCTGGAGCAAGAACTTCAGCGACCGTTTCAGCGGCGTGGTCAAGCAGTGGAAGCGCCGGCATCCCAAGGCCTACCGCGTAATGCGCCCGGTGCTGGCGGTGCTGGTGCTGACCTTGCTGGGGTATTGGTTGTTTGGTTGAGGCTGGCTCAGAAATAAAAAACCGCTCCTCAGGAGCGGTTTTTTCACAATCGGCCAGCGGCCAGCACCGAGGGCTCATCTTCGATACCGGTGATCAGCAGTTGCAACAGACGCCGTTGATTAGCGGTCAATTCATGATCAGCCAGTCTTTTGGTTTTCAGCGATCTGACCAATGCTTCGGGAGGTCTATGCTTCGCTTTTTTCATGTTGCCTCCCGGTTTGATCAGTAATTGATTGGCTTTCACAGTACTGGATTCTCCAAGGTTTTGACAAGGCGGCCTTCGATGTCGTAGCTGAAACCCAGCTTCTGATAAACGGGTATCGCACCGTCCAGCGGCTCTTGTATTTCGATAACATCGCAGCCAACGAAGTGCGCGTATTGCTCAATTACCATGATCGCTAGTAGTCCTATCCGATTTTTCAAAGGATGTGTTCCGCCAGGGCGCCCTTCCAATCTCACAACTCGTAATCTGCGTCGACTATTGTTCGGGTTTGCAAAACACAGGCCGCAGAGCTGCCCGTCGAACCAGATAGAGATGTCCAATGCGCGTGGTTCACGTGATTTCCAGGCGATGACTTCATGCCAGAAAAAGCAGGGTTCTTCCCATGTTTCAAAAGCATTCAGCGCATGCCTGTTTATCGGTTCGAACCGAATCAGAGATAAATCCATAATCGAAGCGTCGGCCGCCTTAAGTTGGCCCTGTAAGCCGGCAATCTGCGAAGCGGCCCGCTTCCTCGCCTCTGACCGATAAACCTGATACCGCAAATACGTCCGTTCCCTTGGCATATGATCTCTTGCATTCCATGTCTCCTGACAATCCATTGCCGCCGCCAATCACCCTAATCATCCCGCCCCAAGCTGTCGCTACCGGCCCTTTGCCCAAGTCATTGCAATCTGTGTCCCGGGCTGGTTATAGTCAGCCCGCCCGAGCCGCTGTGCTCGCGCTTTCATTTCTCCAATAAAGATCAGCATCCATGCCTGCATCCCTCATCAACGCGGTAGTCGATTCAGCGGTCAACGCTGGCGTCGTGCCGTGCGGGAATCAGCAGCCTGTGCAGATCAGTCATTACCCTCCACCTGTCAGTAGCACGCCGGTGTGCGCAGTCGTATCGCCGCCGGGCGTTGGTGTGCGGGGTTGATCGGCAGCTTCTGCTGACCCCTGCGCCCGCCAGAACAACCTACTGAATTTCAGCTTCGGCTGAGTTGGCTTCTTGCCTGACTACAGGTGGTATTCATGTTTGTCCTTTCGAAACAATCCGCGCTCGCGGCGACGTCCACGAGCCTGTTCGTTCTGCTGTGGAGCAGCGGGGCGATTTTCTCCAAGTGGGGCCTCGCCCATGCTTCGCCCTTTGCCTTTCTGCTGATTCGCTTCGCCATCGCCCTGTGCGGGCTGGTCTTGCTGGCGCCGCTGCTGAGATTGAAGCTGCCCAAGGGTGGCAAGCCGATGCTGTTCGCGATCGCCACGGGATTGGTGTTGCTCGGGGCCTATCAGATCTTTTATCTGCTGGCGCTGGATTGCAAAGTCACGCCGGGGGTGATGGCCACTCTGATGGGCGTTCAGCCGATCCTTACCGTGGTCTTGATGGAACGGCAGCGTTCGGCGAGCCGCCTGTTCGGCCTGGCGCTGGGCCTGGCCGGGCTGGTCATGGTGGTTTACCAGGGCATCGGTCTGGCTGGAATGTCCTGGGCCGGCATGCTGTTCGGTTTGCTGGCGCTGGCGAGCATGACGCTCGGCTCGATCATGCAAAAACGCATCACCGACAATCCGCTCGGCACGCTGCCAGTGCAGTACCTGGCCGGCCTGTTGCTGTGCGCGATTTTCGTACCGTTCCAGCCGTTTCACTTCGAACACAGCGCAGGGTTCATTGTCCCGGTGTTATGGATGGGCCTGGTGGTTTCAGTGCTGGCGACGCTGTTGCTGTATCGACTGATTGCGCGGGGCAATCTGGTGAATGTCACCAGCCTGTTCTATCTGGTGCCGGCGGTGACGGCGGTGATGGATTACCTGATTTTCGGTAACCGGCTGGCGGCGTTGAGCGTGTTGGGAATGCTGCTGATTATTGTTGGATTGGTATTTGTGTTCCGTAAAACCGGATAGCCGATAGGCAGGTGGCGCTTGTTGCGCCGCCTTTCGCGAGCAGGCTCGCTCCCACATTGGAATGTATTTTTCTGTGGGAGCGAGCCTGCTCGCGAATATCTGCGGCAGAAAACCTAACGGACTGACGCGTTTGCAGGCTTCACCACCGCCGGCTTCAACACCAGCCACAACGCCGCCGCAATCAGCACCCCGCCATAAATGTGCGCCATCGACAACGGCTCATCCAGCAACAACGCCCCCCACAGCACGCCGAACGGCGGGATCATGAAGGTCACGGTCATCGATTTTACCGGGCCGATCGAGCTGAGCAGGCGGAAATAGATGATATAGGCAAACGCCGTGCAGCCCAGGCCCAGGCCGAGCAGCGACAGCCAGACCTGCCAGCCGCCCCAGCTGACCGGCGGCGCAGTGATGGTGCTGTAGGCGAACAACGGCAGCAAAAACAACGTCGCCCCGAGCATGCTGCCCAGTGCCGACAAACGGCTGTCCAGCCCACCGGCCTGATCCAGCCAGCGCCGTGCGAGGAATCCGGCAAAGCCGTAGCAAGTGGTCGCCAGCAGGCAGGCGACCGCGCCCATCAGCAGTTGCAGATCGAAGGCTACGGGACCGGCGCGCGTCAGTACACCGACGCCGAACAGACCGAGGAACACGCCGCTGAGCTTGGCCGCCGTGAGTTTTTCACTGAAGAACAGGCCGCCAATCAGTACGCCCATCAGTGGCGTCGTGGCGTTGAAGATCGCCGAATAGCCGGCAGGCAATACTTGCGCCGCCACCGAATACAGCGTCGCCGGAATCCCCGAGTTGATTACGCCCAGCAGCATCACGGTTTTCAGCTTGCCCTTGAAGTCCCAGCTGATGCGCATCAGCCCAAGGATCACCAGCAGCCCGGCAGCCGCGATCGACACGCGAAAGAACCCGGTCGGGATCGTGCCGATCACCGGGGCAATGATGCGCATGAACAGAAAACTCGCGCCCCAGATAGCGGCCAGCGACAACATACGGAAAATATCGACAGGGCTCACGGCGGGCTCCTTCCTTGATCGGGACGAGAGTGTTGCCGAGCGTCCGGATCATGGCAACCGCTATCCGGGCTTTTAATTCTGCTTGCCGATGCATCGGCACGAGAAACCTTGTCAGCGGTCGCCCCGGTATCGGTTTTGGCAGAAATTGCGCTTTTCCTGCGGACGGTTCCGTGACTAAGCTCAAACGAATCGATTTCCCGCCGAGGTTTCATTTATGTCGCAGCAATGGCCAGCCACCGAGATCGCCCGGATGATCCTCGCCGGCTTCGACGATTACCGCGAGCATTTCCGCCGCATCACCGACGGCGCGCGGGAGCGTTTCGAACAGGCGCGCTGGCAAGAAGCCCAGGCCGCCTCGGCGGCGCGGATCAGTCTGTACGAAGAAAAGGTTGGCGAAACCGTCGCTCGCCTGCGCGAGTATTTCGATGACGAAACCCTGATGGACGTCAGCTGCTGGCCGCTGGTGAAAAGCGCCTACATCAGTGTGATCGACCTGCGCTTCGACGATGAGCTGTCCGAAACCTGGTACAACTCGATTTTCTGCGGGCTGTTCAGCCACGACCTGATCAGCGACGGCTGCATGTTCATCCACACCACGCGCCCGAGCCTGCGCCGCGCCCGCGCTGCGCAAACCCGCACGTACAAGCCGCAGGGCCAGTTGTCCGGGATGCTCGCCAGTATCTTCGCCGATTACCGTTTCAGCGAAGATTACGCCGATCTACCCGGCGACCTGCTGCGACTCGAAGCGCAATTGCGCGAGAACCTGCCGGACTGGGTGTGCAAGGACCCGGAGCTAAGCGTCGAGCTGTTTTCCTCGGTGCTCTACCGCAACAAAGGCGCGTATCTGGTCGGGCGCATCTACACCCGTGACGAGCAATGGCCGTTGGTGATTCCGCTGTTGCACCGCGAAGGTCGGGGCATTCAGATCGATGCGTTGATCACCGACGAAGCCGATGTGTCGATCATCTTCTCTTTCACCCGTTCGTATTTCATGGTCGATGTACCGGTGCCGGCGGAGTTCATCGGTTTTCTGCGACGCATTCTGCCGGGCAAGCACATCGCCGAGTTGTACACCTCGATCGGCTTCTACAAGCACGGCAAGTCGGAGTTCTACCGCGCGCTGATCAATCACCTGGCCAACACTGACGATCAGTTCATCATGGCCCCGGGCGTGCGCGGCATGGTCATGAGCGTGTTTACCCTGCCGGGTTTCAATACTGTGTTCAAAATCATCAAGGACCGCTTTTCGCCGTCGAAAAACGTCGACCGGGCCACGGTGATCGAAAAGTATCGCCTGGTGAAAAGCGTCGATCGGGTCGGGCGTATGGCCGATACCCAGGAATTTGCCGACTTTCGTTTTCCGCTGAGCAAGTTCGATCCGGCGTGCCTCGAAGAACTGCTTGAGGTGGCGCCGTCGACGGTTTCGGTCGAAGGCGAGACCGTGCTGATCCGCCACTGCTGGACCGAGCGCCGGATGACCCCGCTCAATCTGTATCTGGAAAATGCCAACGACGCGCAAGTACGTGAAGCGCTGGAAGATTACGGTCTGGCGATCAAGCAATTGGCGGCGGCGAATATCTTTCCCGGCGACATGCTGCTGAAAAACTTCGGCGTCACCCGTCACGGGCGCGTGGTGTTTTACGATTACGACGAAATCTGCTTCCTGACCGAAGCCAACTTCCGCCACATCCCGCAACCGCGCACGCCGGAGGATGAAATGGCCTCCGAGCCGTGGTACTCGATCGGACCGCTGGACGTGTTTCCCGAGGAGTTTCCGCCGTTCCTGTTTGCCGATGCCGGGCAGCGGAAATTGTTCGATCAATTGCATGGCGAGCTGTACAACGCCGATTACTGGAAGGCCTTGCAGGAGGCGATTCGGGCGGGGAAGGTCATCGACGTCTTCCCATACCGGCGCAAGGGCCGCGATAACGAATAACAAGACGCAGCTGCAAGTGGCAAGCTTCAAGCTGCAAGTTGAAAGCCGCAGTGACTTGCGGCTTGTAGCTTGGCGCTTGCAGCTGCTTTTCTGCGACAATCCGCCCCCTGCATAAATAGACGACCGAATTGCCTACCCGATGACCGACGAATCGCCCTCCATCGACAAACTGCTGAAAAACCTCGATCACGCCATGCTCGCCGACCGTCACCGGCTGCGGCGGCAGTTGCTTGAGCTGCGCAAGAAACCCGACGAAGCCAAACTGGCACAGTGGGTGGTGCGGATGCAGGCGTCCTGTGATCAGGTGCTGGCGCGCCGCGCGAGCCTGCCGGTGATTCGTTACGACGACAGTTTGCCGATCGCGGCCAAGCGCGACGAGATCAAGAAGGCCCTGGAGCAACATCAGGTGCTGATCATCGCCGGCGAAACCGGTTCGGGCAAAACCACCCAGTTGCCGAAGATCTGCCTGGAAATCGGGCGCGGCCAGCACGGTCTGATCGGCCATACCCAGCCGCGTCGGATCGCTGCGCGCAGTGTCGCCAGCCGTGTCGCCGAAGAACTCGGCACGCCGCTCGGAGCGCTGGTCGGCTATCAGGTGCGCTTCGAGGATCAGAGCGATGCCAACACCCTGATCAAGCTGATGACCGACGGCATTCTGCTGGCGGAAACCCAGAACGACCGTTATCTGGAACGCTACGACACGATCATCGTCGACGAAGCCCACGAACGCAGCCTCAACATCGATTTCCTCCTCGGTTACCTGAAAACCCTGCTGCCACGCCGTCCCGACCTGAAGGTCATCATCACGTCGGCGACCATCGATCTGGAGCGCTTCTCCAAGCACTTCGATGACGCGCCGATCGTCGAAGTATCGGGCCGTACCTTCCCGGTGGAAACCTGGTATCGGCCGCTGACGCTGGAGCAGGACGAAGAGGGCAACCGGGTCGAGGATGACCTGACCGTCGATCAGGCGATTCTCGCCACCCTCGACGAAATCGCCGCCTACGAGCGCAGCGAACGACGCAGCCCCGGCGATGTGCTGGTGTTCCTGCCCGGCGAGCGCGAGATTCGCGACGCCGCCGATATGCTGCGCAAGGCCCAGCTCAAGCACACCGAAATCCTGCCGCTGTACGCGCGCCTGTCGCCGGCTGAACAGCAGCGGATTTTCCAGTCGCACCCGGGCCGCCGCGTGGTGCTGGCGACCAACGTCGCCGAAACCTCGCTGACCGTGCCGGGCATTCGCTATGTGATTGACAGCGGCACCGCGCGCATCAGCCGCTACAGCTACCGCGCCAAGGTCCAGCGTTTGCCGATCGAAGCGATTTCCCAGGCCAGCGCCAATCAGCGCAAGGGTCGTTGCGGCCGGGTCGAGCCGGGTATCTGCGTGCGTTTGTACAGCGAAGAGGACTTCCTTGGGCGCCCGGAATTTACCGATCCGGAAATTCTGCGCACCAACCTCGCCGCCGTTATTTTGCAGATGCTCCATCTGCGCCTCGGTGAAATCACCGCGTTCCCGTTTATCGAGCCGCCGGACGGCAAGGCGATCAGCGACGGTTTCAACCTGCTGCAAGAACTGTCGGCGGTGGATCGAAATAGTCAGCTGACCCCACTCGGTCGCCAATTGGCGCGCTTGCCGGTCGACCCGCGCATGGGCCGCATGCTGCTGGAAGCGGCCAAGCTCGGCAGCTTGCAGGAAGTGCTGATCGTTGCCAGTGCGATGTCGATTCAGGACCCGCGCGAGCGTCCACCGGAGCGTCAGCAAGCGGCGGATCAGGCCCATGCGCAATGGAAGGATCCGGATTCCGACTTCGCCGGGCTCGTCAATCTGTGGCGCGGTTTCGAAGAGCAGCGCCAGGCGCTCACTGCCAACCCGCTGCGCAATTGGTGCCGGAAGAATTTCCTCAATTACCTGCGCCTGCGCGAGTGGCGTGATTCTCATCGTCAGTTGAGCCTGATCTGCCGCGACATGCAGTTGAGCCTGAACAAGGAGCCGGCGGATTATCCGAAGCTGCACAAAGCGGTGCTGGTCGGCTTGCTCAGCCAGATTGGCCAGAAAACCGAAGACGGCGATTACCTCGGCGCGCGGCAGCGGCGCTTCTGGATTCATCCGTCGTCGGGCATCGGCAAGAAGCGCCCGCAGTGGCTGATGACCGCTGAGCTGGTGGAAACCACCAAGCTTTACGCGCGGATGGTCGCCAAGATCGACGCCGACTGGATCGAACCGCTGGCCGGGCACCTGATCAAGAAAAACCATTTCGAGCCGCACTGGGAAAAGAAGCGCGGCCAGGTCGTCGCCTACGAGCAGATCACCCTGTTCGGCCTGATCGTCGTCGGTCGTCGTCCGGTGCATTACGGCCCGGTCGATCCGGTGGTATCCCGTGAGCTGTTTATCCGCGAAGGTCTGGTGCGCGGCGAGATTCAGTCGCGGGCCAAATGCCTGAGCGCCAATCAGAAACTGCTCGAGCAGCTCGACGAACTCGAGGCCAAGGCGCGCCGGCGCGACATTCTCGCCGACGAAGAAACCCTCTACGCCTTCTACGATGCACGTCTGCCGCCGGAGATCCACCAGACCGCGACCTTCGACAGTTGGTACAAGGTCAACAGCCAGAAAGATCCGCAGCTGTTGATCATGCGCGAAGAAGACGTGTTGGCCCGCGAGGCCAGCGAAGTCACCGCCCGTGATTACCCGGATACGTTGCACATTGGCGATCTGGAACTGGCGCTGACTTATCATTTCGAGCCCAATCACCCGCGCGACGGCGTGACCTTGCGCGTGCCGGCGCCGTTGCTGCCGATGTTGCCGCCGGAGCGTCTGGAATGGCTGGTGCCGGGCTTGATTGAGGCCAAATGCATAGCCCTGGTGCGCAACCTGCCGAAAGCCCTGCGCAAGAACTTCGTGCCAGTGCCGGACTTCATCAGGGCCGCGTTGCAGCGCATGACTTTCGCCGAAGGTTCGCTGCCGCAAGCGCTCGGTCGCGAGCTGCTGCGCATGACCGGCGCGCGGGTCAGCGATGAAGCGTGGGCGGAAGCGGCGCAGCAGGTTGAAAGCCATCTGCGCATGAACCTGGAAATCGTCGATGGCCAGGGCAAGTTCCTTGGCGAAGGCCGCGATCTGGCTGAGTTGACTGCACGCTTCGCCGAAGCCAGCCAGGCCGCGCTGGCGGTGCCGCAGAGTGCGCAAAGTCAGCAACCGGTCGAGGCTAAGGTTTTTGCGCCGGTGGCGGAAAAGACCCAGCAGAAGATCGCCGGGCTGTCGATGACGGTTTACCCGGCGTTGGTGGAAGAGGGCGGCACGGTCAAAGAGGGACGCTTCTCGACTCCGGCAGAGGCCGAGTTCCAGCATCGTCGGGCCTTGCAGCGTTTGTTGATGCAGCAACTGGCCGAACCGGCCAAATTCCTGCGTGGCAAGTTGCCGGGGCAGACTGAACTGGGCTTGCTGTATCGCGAACTGGGCCGGGTCGATGCGCTGGTCGAAGACATTCTGCTGGCCAGCCTCGACAGCTGCATTCTCGAAGGTGAAGACCCGTTGCCCCGCGATGGCGCCGGATTGGCGGCATTGGCCGAACGCAAACGCGGCAACTGGACCGAGCACGCCGAGCGGGTTGCGCGGCTGACGCTGGAAATCCTCAAGATCTGGCACGGTCTGCAAAAACGCTTCAAGGGCAAGATCGATCTTGCCCAGGCAGTGGCACTCAACGACATCAAGCAGCAGATCGCCAATCTGGTCTATCCGGGGTTCGTCCGCGAAACGCCGATGCAGTGGCTCAAGGAGTTGCCGCGTTACCTGAAAGCGGTCGAGCAACGTTTCGAGAAACTCGGTGCGCAGGTGCAGAAGGATCGGGTCTGGAGCGGCGAACTCGCTGGCCTGTGGGCGCAATACCAGACCCGCGCGGCCAAGCATGCGCAGGAAGGCAAGCGCGATCCGCAGCTGGAGTTGTACCGCTGGTGGCTGGAGGAATACCGCGTGTCGTTGTTCGCGCAACAGTTGGGCACCAAAGTGCCGATCTCCGACAAGCGCCTGAACAAACAGTGGAGCCAGGTCGAGCCCTGATCTGCAGCCATACACAATCCCCCTGTGGAAGCGGGCTTTGTGGCGAGGGGATTTATCCCCGTTGGGTGGCGAAGCCGCCCCAAAACCTGCGACCTCGGTTCATCGATCGTTCCCACGCTCTGCGTGGGAACGCCTCTGGGGACGCTCCGCGTCCAGTGACGCGGAGCGTCACGGGCTGCATTCCCACGCGGAGCGTGGGAACGATCATCAAAAGATCGCAGCCTTCGGCAGCTCCTGCAGGGATCGAGTTGAGCAGGAGAAAGGCGCCAAAATTCTGGGTTTATGGCAAACTTCGCCACCATAACCCGCCGTTTCGCGACCCAGAGCCTTCGGCCGTGTCGCGCTGCGGAATAAAACGATGCCAGGTTTGCGTCCCCCGGATGGGAATAGACCCTTTGCGTGTTGGTACGACGGTTCCAGCACTTTCTGCCTGAACAGATTAGAGAAACGACCATGCATAACGTCGTCATCAGCGGCACCGGCCTGTACACACCGGCCAACAGCATCTCCAACGAAGAGCTGGTGCAGTCTTTCAATACCTACGTCGCCCAGTTCAACGCCGATAACGCCGAGGCGATTGCCAGCGGTGAAGTCCAGGCCCTGACCGAATCCAGCGCCGCGTTCATCGAAAAGGCCTCGGGCATCAAGAGCCGCTTTGTCATGGACAAGGACGGCATCCTCGATCCGCAACGCATGGCCCCGCGCCTGCCCGAGCGTTCCAACGATGAATGGTCGGTGCTCTGCCAGATGGCCGTTGGCGCTGCCGAACAAGCCCTGCAACGAGCCGGCAAAACCGCCGCCGACATCGACGGCGTGATCGTCGCCTGTTCGAACCTGCAACGCGCTTACCCGGCCATCGCCATCGAAGTCCAGGAAGCGCTGGGCATTGAAGGTTTCGGTTTCGACATGAACGTGGCGTGTTCTTCGGCCACCTTTGGCATCCAGGCCGCCGCCAACAGCGTGCAACTGGGCCAGGCGCGGGCGATCCTGATGGTCAACCCGGAAGTCTGCACCGGGCACCTGAACTTCCGTGATCGCGACAGCCACTTCATCTTCGGTGATGCCGCGACTGCGGTGATCATCGAACGCGCGGATCTGGCGACCTCCGAGTACCAGTTCGACGTGGTCAGCACCAAATTGCTGACCAAGTTCTCCAACAACATCCGCAACAACTTCGGCTTCCTCAACCGAGCGGCGGAAGAGGGCATCGGTGCCCGCGACAAGCTGTTCGTGCAGGAAGGCCGCAAGGTGTTCAAGGATGTCTGCCCGATGGTCGCCGAACTGATTGGCGAGCACCTGGAAGAGAACCAGCTCAACGTCGGCGACGTGAAGCGATTCTGGCTGCACCAGGCCAACCTGAGCATGAACCACCTGATCGTGCGCAAGCTGCTCGGTCGCGAAGCCACCGAAGAAGAAGCCCCGGTGATTCTCGACAGCTACGCCAACACCAGCTCGGCCGGTTCGGTCATTGCCTTCCACAAATACCAGGATGATCTGGCCTCGGGTTCGCTGGCGGTGCTCAGCTCCTTCGGTGCCGGTTACTCGATTGGTAGCGTGTTGCTGCGCAAGCGCTGAAACAGGTTAATTTCCCCTTAATCGCGTCGATCTTTCCTACATCCGAAGCGATTGAAACGCTGTAATTTTTCGGACGTCGCGGCAGGTCAACACCTGCCGCGTTCATTTTCGAAGTCCGGACAAGGGGATTGATGGATGGCGGCTGACGACACCCAACTG
The DNA here is from genome assembly GCF_979253165.1 of Pseudomonas sp. AC083. Lineage (NCBI taxonomy): Bacteria > Pseudomonadati > Pseudomonadota > Gammaproteobacteria > Pseudomonadales > Pseudomonadaceae > Pseudomonas > Pseudomonas sp. AC083. The sequence continues at coordinate 245,329 of NZ_CEEDDH010000003.1, read as the reverse complement.
CTCACGCGCTTGCTGGCGGGGGAGCAAAAGGCTTTCAAGGAACTGGTCACCACCTATCAGAGCGCCATGCGCGCGGTGGCTTACGCGATTGTCGGCCAGCGTCATGTCGAGGAAGTGGTGCAGGATGCCTGGCTGTCGGTGGTGCGTCATCTGGCCAGCTTCGAAGGCCGTTCCAGCCTCAAGACCTGGTTGCTGACCATCACCGCCAATTCGGCCAAGAGTCGCTACAAGCTCAATCGCCGGGAAGTCCTGCTCGACGACCTGCCATCGCCCCACGGCACCATCGGTGACGATCGATTTTCCTCGAGCGACGGTCATTGGCTGGTCGCGCCATTTGCCTGGCATCAGGACACCCCAGAGGCGCTGCTCACCGAAAACGAACTGCGCGAATGCCTCGAACACACGTTGCTGAGTCTGTCCGAGTTGCAGAGCAGTGTCCTGCTGTTGCGCGAACGCCAGGGCCTGGAGCTGGAAGAAATCTGTAATCTTCTGGAGATCTCGCTCTCCAATGTCCGCGTGCTGCTGCACCGGGCACGCTTGAAGGTCTTCGCGACCGTGGAACATTTTGAGGAGACAGGAGAATGTTGACCTGCAAGGAGCAAGTGGCACGATCCAGCGATTATCTCGATGGCCAACTGAGCTTTCGCGAGACGCTGATGGTGCGTCATCACCTGTTGTTCTGCCCCAATTGCCGGCGCTTCATGCGGCAGATGCGCGTGATGCAGGCAACCCTGAAGGCGCTGCCGGAAAAACCGGACGAGAACGTCGATGCCTTGGCTGAACGCCTGGCCGAGCAACGACGAAAAGACAACCCCCTGTAGGAGCTGTCGAGTGAAACGAGGCTGCGATCTTTTGATCTTGTTTTCAGGATCAAGATCAAAAGATCGCAGCCTTCAGCAGCTCCTACAGGGTTTTTTGCATCCTGCAGAGATAACTCGGTGCGGGTGAAACGAACGGATGATGGGGATCGCCCCGCCCGCACCGGAGTGGGGCAGCTTCAAGCTTCAAGCTGCAAGCAAAGGTATTCACACGCAGCTCTTGGCTTGTAGCTTGTAGCTTGTAGCTTGCAGCTTGCAGCTTGTAGCTGTTTTCTTAGAACTTCGCTTCAGCATCCAACTGCAGGGTGTTGGCATCTGCATCGCGCTGGCTGCGGCTGGCGAAGTCGGCCTTGGTCAGGAAGTACGTGGCGCCGACGGCGAAGTTCTTGTCGATGTCGTAACCGACCTTGAACTTGTGCCCGCGCGAACCGGTGGTGCCGTTGGCAAAGTCGGAGTCGGTGAAGGCGCCGACCACGGCGTTGCGCTGCACGTCGCGATAGTTGTAGTCGAGGTTGAAGCCGAAGACTTTCGACTTGGCGCCGAGCAACCATGCGGTGTCCTGATCGGTCACGGCATCGTTGTTCTTCACGTACTGGCCGTAGAACGACAGTGGCATTGGCAGGCCGCCGATCTCGATCTGGCTGAACCCTTCATACAGACGGAATTCGTTGTTCGCCGAGTTGCCGTTGACTGCCAGCGCGCACGGCGTCGAGGTGCCGGTGCAGCGGCTGTCATCGTCATTCTGGTAAGCGTAAACGCTGCCGCCGACGGTCATCTTCAGGTTGTCAGTGATGTTGAAACGGCTGCCCAATTGGCCAGCGGTCAGGCGCAGGTCGTGGCGGAATTGCACGCCGTCGCCGTCAACGTTGTCCTTGAGGTTGTAGTTACCCAGGCTGCCGAACAGTTCGGCGCTGCCGCCCAGTGGGTATTTGTAAGTAACGGCCAGACCTTCCGGGTTGATGTCGCTGTCCCAGATCACGTCGCCCATGCTTACCCATGGTTGCAGCATCTTGCCGCCGATCACGTGCAGGTTCTTGATCTGATCCGGGTGATAGTCGATGTAGCCGAGGTCGAGCCAGATCTGCTTCTTGTCGAAGTAGTTGTCCTGATCCTGGTTGGTCGAGCGCGCGTCGTCACCGCCGCCGGTGGCGATACGGATACCGGTGTCGACTTGCGGGTTGATCTCGGTATAGGCACCCAGACGCGCACGGATGCGCTGGCGGTCCTTGTCGCGGCCGCCGTTGTTCGGCTCGCCGTCGATCTTGATGGTTTCCTGGCGGATACGTACGTCGCCCTTGAACTGGGTCTTGGCCGCCCAGGCCAGTTTCTGATCGAACAGGCTCTGTTCGTTGGTCTTCTTCGCGACCGCCGCTACTTGTTCGTTGGTTTCCTGCTGCGCCTGTTGGGCGATTTGCTGAGCCTTCTGATCCTTGGCCAGTTCTGTTTGCAGCTCGATGTACTGCGCCTGGGAAATCGACCCGTTGGCCTTGAGCATGTCGAGCAGTTTGGCGTCGACTGCAGCACTGGCCGGAACGCTCATGGCCAGCAACAAGCCGCCGCACAGGGCCGCTGCAGTTTTCGTGGAAGCAAGACGCATAGCAATCTCCGAAGATGAAGGGGATGGCTGAACCATCCTGGGCACAACCGGCCTGAAGGCCGGAAAACTGTGTCCGGGTTAGAACCCGGCGCTCTAAAAACAGGCGCCAGTATCGCGATGGTTTATGACAGAGCGGTGGCACAGTGATGGCAGGTTGATGACGATGCGGATCAGGCGTGAACTATCGACCTAGAGCGCTGTCGGCCGATTGAGCGTGTGCAACGGGGTCGCGATCAGCGATACTCGCCGGGCTTTGTCGCCAAGCTGTGGAGTGCCAGTGAATGCCGTTGCAACGCCTGCAAGACCTGTCAGAAATCGCCCCGGCAAGCTGGGATGCGCTGGTGCCGGACAACCAGCCGTTCCTGCGCCACGCCTTCCTCAGCGCGCTGGAAGACAGCGGCAGTGTCGGCCCGCATACAGGCTGGCAGCCCGAACATTTACTGCACATCGAAGATGATCGACTGATCGCCGCACTGCCCAGTTATCGCAAGTGGCATTCCTACGGCGAGTACGTCTTCGATCACGGCTGGGCCGATGCCTGCGCCCGCGCCGGCATTGATTACTACCCCAAACTCCTGACTGCCGTGCCCTTCAGTCCGGTCAGCGGCCCGCGCTTGCTTGCGGCAACAGTGGAGGACGGTTTCGAACTGCTGAAAAGTCTGCCCGGCTATTTGCAGATCGAAGAGCTCTCCAGCGCGCACATCAATTTCACTGATCCGTTTACCGATGCGGCGATGGCCGAGCAACCGGGCTGGCTGCAGCGCATCGGCTGTCAATATCACTGGCAGAACCGTGAGTACCGCGATTTTCAGGACTTCCTCGACGCCCTCAGCTCTCGCAAGCGCAAGCAGATGCGCAAGGAACGCGAGCAGGTGGCGGGGCAGGGCTTTGAGTTCGAGTGGTTGGAGGGGCGTGAGCTGGGCGAGGCGCAGTGGGATTTCGTGTACGCCTGCTATGCCAACACTTATGCGGTGCGGCGTCAGGCGCCATATCTGACGCGCGAGTTCTTCAGTCTGCTGGCTGAACGCATGCCCGAAGCGATTCGCGTGGTCTTGGCCAAACAGGGCTCACGGCCGGTGGCGATGGCGTTCAGCCTGGTCGGTGGCGACAGTTTCTACGGGCGTTATTGGGGCTGCCTGGCCGAGTTTGATCGGCTGCATTTCGAGACGTGTTTCTACCAGGGCATGGATTACGCGATTGCCCAAGGCATTCAGCGTTTCGATGCCGGGGCACAGGGCGAGCATAAGTTGATTCGCGGCTTCGAACCGGTGATCACCCATTCCTGGCATTACCTGCGCCATCCGGGGCTGAAAGCGGCGGTGAAGGATTTCCTCCAGCAGGAGCGCGCCGGGGTTCTGGCCTATGCCGAAGAGGCCCGGACAGCGTTGCCCTATCGCCAAACCTAGTTCCAGATCCCCTGTGGGAGCGAGCCTGCTCGCGAAAGCGTCGGGTCAGTTGACGAATTTGTCGCTGATCCATCGCATTCGCGAGCAGGCTCGCTCCCACAGTTTTTTCACCGCACCGCCAGGCATCAATCGATACCGACAAAGCCTCCGGTCTGGTGCGCCCACAACCGTGCATACAAACTACGATGGGCGAGCAGTTCGGCGTGGGTGCCGCTCTCGGCGATCTTGCCGTTTTCCAGCACCACGAGGCGATCCATGCGCGCGATGGTCGAGAGACGGTGGGCGATGGCGATCACGGTTTTGCCCTGCATCAAGGTCTCGAGGCTTTCCTGAATCGCCGCTTCGACTTCCGAATCCAGTGCCGAGGTGGCTTCGTCCATGATCAGGATCGGCGCGTCCTTGAGCAGCACCCGCGCAATCGCGATGCGCTGGCGCTGACCGCCCGACAATTTCACCCCGCGCTCGCCGACATGCGCATCGAAACCGCTGCGGCCTTCAGCGTCGGACAGCAGTGGAATGAACTCATCGGCGCGAGCCTTGTGCACCGCCTCCCACAGTTCGGCGTCGGTGGCGTCGGGTTTGCCGTAGAGCAAGTTGTCACGGATCGAACGGTGCAGCAGCGAGGTGTCCTGCGTGATCATGCCGATCCGCGCGCGCAGGCTTTCCTGGCCGACTTCGGCAATGTTCTGCCCATCGATCAGGATGCGCCCGCCCTCGACGTCGTACAGGCGCAGCAACAGGTTGACCAGGGTCGATTTGCCGGCGCCGGACGGGCCGATCAAGCCGATTTTCTCCCCTGGTTTTATCGTCAGATTGAGGTCGCCGATGATGCCTCTCTTCTTGCCGTAGTGAAAATCCACGTGCTCGAAACGCACTTCGCCCGAGGCCACGGCCAGCGGTTTGGCCTGCTCGCGGTCGGTGACGCTGACCGGTTGCGAGATGGTGCGCAGACCGTCCTGGACCATGCCGATGTTTTCGAAAATGCCGGTGACCACCCACATGATCCAGCCGGACATGTTGACGATACGAATCACCAGGCCGGTGGCCAGGGCAATCGCGCCGACGGTGATCAGCGACTGCGTCCACAGCCACAACGCCAGCGCCGTGGTGCCGACGATCAGCAGGCCGTTCATGGTAGTGATCGCCACGTCCATGCTGGTCACCACGCGACCGGCCATTTGCGCTTTGACGGTCTGTTCTTCGATGGCTTCCTTGGCGTAGTGCTGTTCGAAGTTGGTATGGGCGAACAGTTTCAGCGTGGCGATGTTGGTGTAGCCATCGACGATACGGCCCATCAGTTTCGAGCGCGCGTCAGAGGCTTCCACCGAACGCTCTTTCACGCGCGGCACGAAGTAATACAGCGCGCCGATGTAAGCGACGATCCAGGTCAGCAACGGGATCATCAGGCGCCAGTCGGCCTCGGCGAACAGCACCAGCGAACTGATCGCATAGATCACCACGTGCCACAGCGCGTCGACCGCTTGCACGGCAGAATCGCGCAGCGAGTTGCCGGTCTGCATGATGCGCTGGGCGATGCGCCCGGCGAAGTCGTTCTGGAAGAAATTCAGGCTCTGCTTGAGCACGTAGCTGTGGTTCTGCCAGCGGATCATGCTGGTCATGCCCGGGCTCAGGGTCTGATGCACCAGCAGGTCGTGCAGGGCAAAGAAGATCGGTCGCAGCACCAGAGCGACCACCAGCATCCAGGTCAATTCGAGGGCGTGGTCGCTGAAGAAATTCGGGTTGGGCGTGCCTTGGGCCAGATCGATGATGCGGCTCAGGTAGCTGAACAACGCTACTTCGATCAACGAGGCAAACAGGCCGATAACAAGCAGGGCAGCGAAACTCGGCCAGACCTGCTTCAGGTAATAGACGTAGAAGGGCCAGACGCGGTCCGGCGGGGACGCCGTCGGGGCGTCGCGGAAGATATCGATCAGTTGTTCGAAACGGCGATAGAGCATCAGATAACCGCCCGGAGCACGGGCTCTCCTTTTATCGGTGTGAGCGGCGCGGGATCAGGCCAGCGCCGCTCGATACGCCCTGTACAGCTTAGTCGATGACTTTGGCCGACTTGATGAATACAGGGTCGGCAGGTACGTCTTTCATGCCGCTTTTGATGGTGGTCGGCGAGTTGACGATGATGTCGACAACGTCCATGCCTTTGACCACTTTGCCGAATACTGCGTAGCCGTCGCCCTGGTCGAGAAAGTCGTTGTCCTTGACGTTGATGAAGAACTGGCTGGTCGCCGAATCAGGTACAGAGGTGCGGGCCATGGACAGTGTGCCACGGACGTTATGCAGGCCGTTTTTGGACTCGTTCTTGATCGGGGCCTTGGTTTCCTTTTGCTGCATCTGTTGAGTGAAACCGCCGCCCTGGACCATAAAGCCCGGGATCACACGGTGGAAAATCGTGTTGTTGTAGAAGCCGCTGTTCACGTAATCCAGAAAGTTCTTGGTGCTGATCGGCGCCTTGACCGGATCCAGTTCGATTTCGATCTGGCCGTTGGTGGTGTCCAGCAGAACGTGCGGTGCCTTGGCCGGCGTGGCAGCCATCAGGTTGGCAGCAAACAGCACGGTACCAGCGGCGAGGGCGAGTTTTTTCAGCATGGGTCAGTGATCCTGAGAGTGAAGGTCGGCTGTGGCGAGAAAATCCAGCAGCGTGTGATTGAAGCGTTCGGGTTGATCGAGCGGGGTGGCATGGCGCGAATCGGCGATGACCACCAGCCGCGCATCCGGCAGCAGTTTTACATAGGTTTCTTTCAGCGCAACCGGTGTGTAGTCACGGTCGGCCGTGACGATGAGCGTTGGACAGGACACCCGGGAAAGTCGTTCCTGAACGCCCCAGCCCACGATCGCATCGAAGCTGGCGAGATAAGCACGTTTGTCGTTTTTTGCCCAGCGTTCGGCCATTTTCCGTCGCAGATCGGCCTGTTCCGGCTTGGGGAAAAGTTTGCTGCCGAGGGCTTTTCCGATGGTTTCCAGGTTGAGCAGGCGCATCAGGCTCCAGCGTTTGAACCACTGCCAATAATCATCGCGGCTGCGCAATTTGACCTGTGGTGCGCTGTTGACGATGGTCAGGCTCTTGAGCACCTGCGGCTGATCGACGGCCAGTTGAAAACCGATCATCCCGCCCATCGACAGCCCGACATAGTGCACCGGGCCGAGGCGCAGGTGTTCGATCAACGCGAGCAGATCCGCGCTGAACCCGGCGATGCTGTAGCGCTCGCGGGGTTTGTCCGAGCGCCCGTGGCCGCGAATGTCCGGGACGATCACCCGGTAGTGCGCGGCCAGCGCGGGGATCTGCATTTCCCAGTCCAGGGTGCTCGAGCCGAGCCCGTGAACCAGTAGCAACGGCGCGCCGTGGCCATATTCCTCGTAGTGCAGGTTGCAACCTTCGTGCTCGAAATACGCCATCGGTGAACTCCGTGTCAGGCTTGTTCAGGTGCGGCAAACGGTGCGTCCAGCGGCAAGGTGTCGAAGGTGCGCAACAATTCAATAAGGATTTGCGTGGCCGGGCCCAGGGGTTTGTCCTTGTTCGAATACAGATAGAAACTCGAATTGCGGCTGCCGCCTCGGTCCAACGGTAGCAGCTTGAGCGAACCATCCTTGAGTTCGCGGTCGATCATGTGCCGCGGTAGCCAGGCAAAGCCCAGGCCGCTGCTGACAAAGGTCGCGGCGGTGGCGAGGCTGCCGACGGTCCAGCGCTGTTCGGCGCCGAGCCAGCCGACATCGCGCGGCTGCTGGCGGCCGGAGTCGCGGATCACCACTTGCATCTGGGTTTCCAGGTCCTGAAAGCTCAACTCGCGGTTGAGCCGATGCAGCGGGTGATCAGGGTGGGCAACGGCGACAAACTCGACATCGCTCAACTCCGCACCCAGGTAGCCCGGAATGCTCAGGCCGGTGATGGCCAGATCCGCCACGCCTTCGAGCAGCACTTCCTCGACCCCCGACAACACTTCCTCGCGCAGACGCACGCGGCAGCCGCGACTCTGCGGCATGAACGCGGTCAGGGCGCGGACGATCCGCGCGCTCGGGTAGGCCGCATCCACCACCAGCCGCACTTCCGCTTCCCAGCCTTGCTCCATGTGATGGGCGAGGTCTTCGAGTTGGCTGGCCTGTTTGACCAATTGCCGCGAACGGCGCAGCAACACGCCGCCGGCCTCGGTGAGCACGGCTTTGCGCCCGTCGATGCGCAGCAACGGCACACCGAGCTGATCCTGCATGCGGGCGACGGTGTAGCTCACCGACGATTGCGAACGGTGCAGGGCCTCGGCGGCCTGGGCGAATCCGCCGTGGTCGACCACGGCCTGCAACGTTCGCCATTGATCAAGGGTCACGCGGGGCGCTTTCATCAATAGCTCCTCTTGTCCTAAGCTGGCCGTCCCTCATGGAGACTGCCGAATGAAAAAATTCTGTTGTGTGGTGCTGGCGCTACTGCCGTTGACCGCGTTTGCCTATCCGATCGATGTGCAAAAGGATCTCAACGGCATGAAGATCGACTACGAGACTTACGACACGGACAACGACATCGGCTCGATCCGCGTGGCCAACTACGGTGATGTCGACGCGACCTGCCGTGCGGTGTTCAGCAACGGCCCGGAAGCACCACGCACGCGCAGCATCGATGTCCCGGCCGGCAAGCATAAAAACGCCACGGCCAAGTTCATCCGCGAGATCATCAAGCTGCGCATCAAACTGACCTGCACCCCGAAATAACGCTATTACCCTGTGGGAGCGAGCCTGCTCGCTAAGACGGAGTGTCATCCAGAGATGCTGTGACTGACATTCCGCTTTCGCGAGCAGGCTCGCTCCCACAGGGGATATGGGTCTAGCTTATAAACGAATTTATCGATGGGTTACAGCGGATATTTGCGCTTTTTCATCGATTCAGCTCTGTTTAACCTTCACTCCATCGACTTACAACATATTCGGATGGAGGCTACACACCATGTCCCGCGTTCTGATCATCGAAAGCAGTGCCCGCCAGCAAGACTCGGTTTCCCGTCAATTGACCCAGACCTTCATCGCTCAGTGGAAAGCCGCGCACCCTGCCGATCAGATCACCGTGCGTGACCTCGCCGCGAACCCGGTGCCGCATCTGGACGCCAACTTGCTCGGTGGCTGGATGAAACCCGCCGAGCAGCGCAACGACAGCGAACAGGCGTCGCTGGACCGCTCCAACCAATTGACTGATGAGCTGCTTGCCGCCGACGTGCTGGTGCTGGCGGCACCGATGTACAACTTTGCCATCCCCAGCACGCTAAAGGCCTGGCTGGATCATGTGCTGCGCGCCGGGGTGACCTTCAAGTACACCGAAACCGGTCCGCAAGGTCTGCTCAACGGCAAGCGCGCCTTTGTCCTGACTGCTCGCGGTGGTGTGTATGCCGGTGGCCCGGCGGATCATCAGGAACCGTACCTGCGTCAGGTGATGGGTTTCATCGGGATTAACGACGTGACCTTTATCCATGCTGAGGGCATGAACCTGGGCGGTGACTTCCAGGAGAAGGGCCTGAATCAGGCCAACGCCAAACTGTCTCAGGTCGCTTGATCGGTTAATCGCCAGATAATCGCTGGATGGTCTAGTGACCTGGCGCAACCCCTTCAAGGTTCCACGCGCATCGAACCTCCCTTTGCACTTTTGCTCCTGAGTGCTGTAGCCCGATTGAACGCTTTAGCGAGATCGGGCTTTTTTTTGCCTGCGATATTTTCTGCTTCAAACAATCCCTCTGTAGGAGCTGCCGCAGGCTGCGATCTTTTGATTTAAAAAAACAAGATCAAAAGATCGCAGCCTGCGGCAGCTCCTACATGGGGATTTGTGTTGGTTCCAGAAAGTAAAAACCGCTATCGTCGCCGCCATTCGATTTTCGAGGCGAGCATGGGCTATCTACTTTTTGTCACGCTGATCCAGGCGTTTTCCTTCAGTCTGATCGGCGAATACCTGGCTGGGCATGTCGACAGTTACTTCGCGGTGCTGGTGCGCGTTGTGCTGGCGGGGCTGGTGTTTATACCGTTGACACGCTGGCGTTCGGTGGAGCCGGCGTTCATGCGTGGCATGTTGCTGATCGGCGCGTTGCAGTTCGGGGTGACTTACGTCTGCCTGTACCTGAGCTTTCGTGTGCTGACGGTGCCGGAGGTGTTGCTGTTCACCATTCTTACGCCGCTGCATGTGACGTTGATCGAAGACGCGCTGAACCGTCGCTTTAATCCGTGGGCATTGGTTGCTGCGCTGGTGGCAGTCGGCGGTGCGGCGGTGATTCGCTTCGACAGCATCAGTCCCGACTTTTTCATGGGCTTTCTGCTGCTGCAACTGGCCAACTTCACCTACGCCGCCGGGCAAGTGCTGTACAAGCATCTGGTGGCGAAGCATCCGAGCGATCTGCCGCATTACCGCCGCTTCGGTTATTTCTACCTCGGTGCATTGGCGGTTGTGCTGCCAGCGTTCCTGTTGTTCGGCAAGTCGAACTTCCTGCCGGAAGCGCCGCTGCAATGGGCGGTGTTGCTATTCCTCGGTCTGGTGTCGACGGCGCTGGGCCTGTACTGGTGGAACAAGGGCGCGTGCATGGTCAACGGCGGTACCCTGGCGGTGATGAACAACCTGCATGTGCCGGTGGGGCTGCTGTTGAATCTGCTGATCTGGAATCAGCATGAGGAACTGGGGCGGTTGTTCCTTGGCGGGGGTGTGATTCTGGCCGCTGTGTGGATCAGCCGGTTGGGCATCCGCAGATCCCCCGCCGCCGCATAACCCCTGTGGGAGCGAGCCTGCTCGCGAAGGCGCTGGGTCAGATAAGTATGGGTCGACTGACACATTGCATTCGCGAGCAGGCTCGCTCCCACATTGGATTTTTGGGTTACATCAGGTGTTTTTCCGGCTCCGGAATACTCGCCGAGCCCAACACCGCTGGCAGCAACCCGGCGCGCAAATCACCACCACTCGGCTGCTGATACAGGCTCAGCCCGAACTCCGGCAGCACCGCCAGCAGGTAATCGAAAATATCCCCCTGAATCCGCTCGTAATCGGCCCACACCGTGGTGCGGGTGAAGCAGTAGATTTCCAGCGGAATGCCCTGCGCGGTGGTTTGCATCTGCCGGACCATGCAGGTCATGTTCGGCTGAATCTCCGGATGGCTCTTCAGATACGCCAGTGCGTAGGCGCGGAAGGTGCCGATGTTGGTCATGCGGCGGCGGTTGGCCGACATGGCTGCGACATTGCCCTGCGCTTCGTTCCAGGCTTTGAGCTCGGCTTTCTTGCGGCCCATGTAGTCGGTCAGCAGGTGCACCTGAGAGAGCTTTTCTTCCTCGTCGTCGCGGATGAAGCGCACGCCGCTGGCATCGATGAACAGGCTGCGTTTGATCCGCCGACCGCCGGACTGCTGCATGCCGCGCCAGTTCTTGAACGACTCGGACATCAGCCGCCAGGTCGGGATCGAGACGATCGTCTTGTCGAAGTTCTGCACTTTGACCGTGTGCAGCGTGATGTCGACCACGTCGCCATCGGCGCCGACTTGTGGCATTTCGATCCAGTCGCCGACGCGCAGCATGTCGTTGCTGGTCAGCTGCACGCTGGCGACGAACGACAGCAGCGTGTCCTTGTAAACCAACAGGATCACCGCCGACATCGCACCCAGACCCGACAGCAGCAGCAGCGGCGAGCGGTCGATCAGGGTGGCGACGATGATGATCGCGCCGAACACGTACAAGACCATCTTCGCCAGTTGCACGTAGCCTTTGATCGAGCGTGTACGCGCATGCTCGGTGCGCGCGTAGATGTCGAGCAGGGCGTTGAGCAGGGCGCTGACCGCCAGCAGCAGGAACAGAATGGTGAAGGCCAGCGCGACGTTGCCGAGGAAATTCATCGCGTTTTTGCTCAGCTCCGGCACCAGGTGCAGGCCGAACTGGATCACCAGCGACGGCGTCATCTGCGCCAGTCGTTGAAACACCTTGTTGTGGCGAAAATCGTTGATCCAGTGCAGCGCCGGCTGGCGGCCGAGCATGCGGCTGGCGTGCAGGATCAGGTATCGCGCCACTCGTCCGAGCACCAGCGCAATGACCAGCAGCACCAGCAGCGCCAGTCCCGATTGCAGAAGTGGGTGCTCTTCGAGCGTGCCCCAGAGGCCTTGGGCTTTGAGCCAGAGCTGTTTGATATCCATAAGCGAAACGTTTCTTCTGTAAGACGCGAGGGCCGATTAGAGCATTTAAGACGCTGTGTATTGCTGCGAGTGACAAATCGGGCAACAAAAAAACCACTGATTGTCGGCGTTTGCACAAAGAAACTCGGCCTGAGCGCTCGAAACCGGTAACCTATGCAGCTGTTTTTTTGCATATCTTCGAGGTAGCACCCGTGTTTTCCCAATTCGCCCTGCACGAACGCCTGCTTAAAGCTGTGGCCGAGCTGAAATTTGTCGAGCCAACGCCTGTGCAAGCCGCGGCCATTCCGCTGGCGCTCCAGGGGCGTGATCTGCGGGTGACGGCGCAAACCGGTAGCGGCAAAACCGCCGCTTTCGTCTTGCCGATCCTCAATCGCCTGATCGGCCCGGCGAAGATCCGCGTCAGCATCAAGACGCTGATCCTGCTGCCGACCCGTGAACTGGCCCAGCAGACTTTGAAGGAAGTCGAACGCTTCTCGCAGTTCACCTTCATCAAGTCCGGCCTGATCACTGGCGGCGAAGACTTCAAGGTGCAGGCCGCCATGTTGCGCAAAGTGCCGGACATCCTCATTGGCACCCCGGGGCGGATGATCGAGCAACTCAATGCCGGCAACCTCGACCTGAAAGAAGTCGAAGTGCTGGTGCTCGACGAAGCCGACCGCATGCTCGACATGGGTTTCGCCGAAGACGTGCAGCGTCTGGTCGATGAGTGCCCGAACCGTCAGCAGACCATGCTGTTCTCCGCCACCACCGGCGGTTCCGGTTTGCGCGAAATGATCGCCAAGGTCCTGAACAACCCGGAGCACTTGCAACTCAACGCGGTCAGCCAGCTCAACTCGACGACTCGTCAGCAAATCATCACCGCCGACCACAATCAGCACAAAGAGCAGATTGTGAACTGGCTGCTGGCCAACGAGACCTACCAGAAGGCCATCGTCTTCACCAACACCCGCGCCATGGCCGACCGCATCTACGGCCGCCTCGTGGCTCAGGAATACAAAGCGTTCGTGCTGCACGGCGAGAAAGACCAGAAGGATCGCAAACTGGCGATCGATCGCCTGAAGCAGGGCGGCGTGAAGATCCTCGTCGCTACCGACGTTGCAGCCCGTGGTCTGGACGTCGACGGTCTGGATCTGGTGATCAACTTCGACATGCCACGCAGCGGCGACGAATACGTGCACCGCATCGGTCGTACCGGCCGCGCCGGCAACGATGGTCTGGCGATCTCGCTGATCTGCCACGGCGACTGGAACCTGATGTCGAGCATCGAGCGCTACCTCAAGCAGAGCTTCGAGCGCCGCACGATCAAGGAAGTCAAAGGCACCTACGGCGGCCCTAAAAAGGTCAAGGCTTCGGGTAAAGCGGTTGGTGTGAAGAAGAAAAAGACCGACGCCAAGGGCGACAAGAAAAAAACCGCCGCCAAGACACCAACCAAGCGCAAGAGCGTCAACCGTCCGAAGCCGGATTCTCTGGTGAGCAGCGACGGCATGGCCCCGCTCAAGCGTCGCAAGCCAGCTGAACCTGCGGCTGAGTAAGCTTTAGACCGCGCATAAAAAAACCGGACATTGTCCGGTTTTTTTTCGCCTCAACTGTCGGCCTTTTTCTCCGCCGAACCCAGTTCCTTCAAACGCTGATCGATCAACTGGCACTTGTCCGGCAGATCCGCACTGGCCGTGCCCAGATCCATTTTCTGCAGCTCGGCGTTAATCTCCTTGGCTTTTTCCGGATTCTGCTCGGTGAGCTTGGAGACTTCCTTGGCCAGTTGTTCGCGTTTGATCGTCGCCTCTTCCGGCGTGCAAGCCCAGACGGGCAGGGCGCAGGCAAGGGTGGCGGCGAGGGAGAGCTTGATCAGGGTTTTCATGGGCAGGCCTCAGTTCCGGTTAAGGCGGGTTGAACGGTTGAGGGCTGAAGCGTGATGAAAGTTCAGTAAGCTTCGCAGCAGGAGTGCGGATCAAAGTCCACAGCTACGTTTCAGCTAATTGCAAGATAGCTTTCAACGCGGCCTCTCGCGTCGGCAGCTTGATCTCGCCTTCACAAGCAGACGGAACGAAACCTTCAAGACGCAAACTCGCTGCGAAGTTGGCTTTGCGATGCTTGGCAAACCAGATTTTTTTGGTTTCTAAACTGAGCTTTTGCATTGGCGCCTGTCCATGTCAGATCCTCGTATTATAGCGGACGCACATCCGCAGAGCCCTGTTGGCTTAATACGGCACAAACGATACAGCGTTGAACAACATTTCGACGTGCGTGCCAAATTCCCAACCAGACATTGTTCTCCTTGGGAGCGAGCCTGCTCGCGAAACAGGCGACACGTTAGCACCGCCTTGTCGTGTAATCGTTTTTCGCGAGCAGGCTCGCTCCCACAGGTCCTCGTGTGTTTTCTCCACAGTGAACTCAAGACCGCTGCTCACCCTGACAGCAACCCGACTTCGGCGCACCGTCATAGCGATCATGATGCCGAACCCATTCCATGATCTCGTCTTCATTCCTGCCCTTGGGCGTGAGATCCAGATAGTGGTAAGCACCAACCAGCATGTCCAGACCGCGCGCGTATGTGGAATAGGTGTGGAAAATCTCGCCTTCGTCATTGCGATAAAACACGCTCAGCCCCGGCATTTCTTCCTCGGCGCTGTCGGTTTTTTCGTAGTTGTAGGTAGCCTTTCCCGCCGCGACGTCCTCAGCCCGGGCGCAGACGCCGAAGTCGTAATTGAAATCGCAACCTTCTGACGAGACCCAAGCGAATTTCCAGCCCATGCGCTGTTTGAATGCCTGAAATTCGTCGAACGGCGCGTGGGAAACGGCTACGACCGCAACATCGTGATGGGCCAGGTGCTGGTTGGCGCCATCAATGTGGTCACTGAGGAACGAGCAGCCCTGGCAGCCCTGCTCCCAGCCTTTGGCGAACATGAAATGGTAGATGATCAACTGGCTGTTGTTGCCAAACAGGTCGTTGAGCTTGAGCTCGCCGTTCGGCCCTTGAAAATGATAGTCCTTGTCGACTTTCACCCAAGGCAGGGCGCGGCGCTCGGCGCTGAGGCGATCGCGTTCCCGGGTGAAGGCTTTTTCGCGGGCCAGATGCTGCTGGCGGGCGGCGAGCCATTCTTCGCGTGATACCACCGGATGGTTTGTAATGTTCATGACGATGTCTCCTGCGGGTTGAACCGGCTGTTTCAGCCTAGTCGTTCATCGTGCGGGTTAATCGACAGCCGCCGGTCGGTCGGGTCCGGAAATACTGCTGAACGGCTGCGCAGCGCTTCGGTCACAACCTTGAAAGCGGCACAAAATCACCCGCACCGGAGGTTGGATCAGGATGACGAAATATAACTGGGATTTGATTGAACGTTTGCTGCATGAAGTGCAGAACAGCGCTGGCCACAGCTTCGCTCCCCGCGCTTATGCCGAAGACCATGCGGCCGAGAAAGCCAGCGCCGGCGAGCCGATCGACAATCTCGATCACTTGAAAACCCTGGCCTGTGATTATGAAAAGCTCTTGCTGGAGCGCGGATTCATCGAGCCGCGGCCGGATCACGAGGGTAGTACTGGCAACAACTTCATTCTTACCCCCCGCGGCTCCAGCCTGCTGAGCCTGATCG
Source organism: Pseudomonas sp. AC083 (assembly GCF_979253165.1). Taxonomy (NCBI): domain Bacteria; kingdom Pseudomonadati; phylum Pseudomonadota; class Gammaproteobacteria; order Pseudomonadales; family Pseudomonadaceae; genus Pseudomonas; species Pseudomonas sp. AC083. The sequence continues at coordinate 229,774 of NZ_CEEDDH010000003.1, read as the reverse complement.
ACAGCAGCATCCCCGGCAACGACCATCCGCGTCAGGTGCTGGATGAGCAAGAGGATGCGCTGGATGAGGTGACGTTTGATGAAGTCGCCTCAAAGGCTCAAATCGCCTGAGCCAGTGAAATCCGCCCTGTGGGAGCGAGCCTGCTCGCGAATACGGTCTGTCAGTGACATTTGATCTGTCTGATTTTCCGCCTTCGCGAGCAAGCTCGCTCCCACATTGGATTCCAGTGATTTCAAGGTTTGTGCGCGGCCTTCAGGCACTTCAGGTCATTGAAGTCCTTGCGCACTCCCTCGATTTTCTTCAACAACCGCTCACGCTGTTGCGGCGTGCTCTCGGCCATCAAGTCGACAAACAGCGAGCGCGCCTGGGCTTCGGTGTTGGCGTAGGCCTTGCGGTAATCCGCTGTCCATAAGCGCTCGCGGTTGACCAGAAGTGTCTCGATGCGTTGTGGGAATTCCGCGCTTTGGCGTTGCGCAACGGCGGCGCTGAACTGTTGCTGCCAGTGCGCGCGGTTGGCGATCCATTGGGTGTTCTGGTCGCCCAAGGCGTTGGTCCAGGCCACGACGCGTTGTTTCTGCGTGTCACTCAGCGGGCCTAGCCAATCGTTCAAGCGTTTTTCCATGCGCTCGCCGCGTTCCTTGATCTGCTGGGCCAGCGGCGGTTTGACGTATTCCTGCTGGCGTTTGCGCAAATCCTTGGCAAACGCGTCGTTCATTTCCGCGACCTGTTTATCGTCCAGGCCTTGCAGCAGCTCGATGGCCGAAGGGGTGATTTCCCGGGCGGTGTCGGCGATGGCCTGCTTGGCTTCGGCGGTGCGTTCCTGCAGGGCGTCGTCGGTGACCTGATTGCTTTCGACCATGGCCTGTAAACGGTCCAGCCAATCGAGGTAGCCCGGTAATTGCGTGGTGCAGTGCCAGCTCAGGTGTTCCTTGAGACGTTCGTTGAACCAGTCTTTCTGCTCGCCGTTCATGTCCACGTAATCGCTCAGCGACCACGGGATAATCACGTCGAGGTTGCGGTAGGCCAGGCCAACGCGGCTGCAAGCGCCGAGGGCGAGGGTGAAGATCAGCAGGGCGGCAATCTGTTTGAACCAGCGAGACATGGGCAAATCCTTGCGAGAGCCTGGCGTCGGAAATCTGATTCTTATGTGATGCAGGATGCGCGCGGCAGTTCAGCCGATCAATAGAACGTGCGTACAGCCTTGAGGGTGACGAGGCCGTCGCACTCGCTGTTGTGCCCGGAATAGGCCGAGCAATCACTGCCGCTGAGGCTGGAATCGCTGTAGATCAGGTCAAGATCGACGCCCATGAAAGGCCGCGACAGTTTCACCGACCAATCAGTGAAACTGCTGATGTAACCGCCGTCCACCGCCGCCGGTGTATTCAACTGGTGCGTGGTGTATTTCATGCTCACGCCAATGCCGAACGGCTGATTGCCAGTGAGGTCGGCAAACAAGGTGTTGTTCTGTTTATCCGGGTCGTTGCTCAGGGCAATGCCAAAGCGACTACCGAGCAGAGTCAGGCCACCAAACAGCTCCTGGCTGTCGAGGGTGTCCACGCGGGGATAGCTGTAATGGATCATCCCGACTTCATAGCCGAGCACCTGATCGAACGGCTGCTTGAAGCCGACGTAGGAATCGATCTCGAGGTTCTTGCCCGGGCTGATGCCCATGCTCGGCGCGTACTGGCCGAAATACACGCCGCTGTCGTGGCTCAGATCAAGGCCGCCGTGGAACGAGCCGACCGCCGCCGGTTTGACCAGACCCTGGGCCATGCTGCGGCTGGGCGTAGTGCCGAGCTTGAGATCGAAGTCGCCCAGTTCACCCTGAAAAACCTGCGCGTGCGCGGTCGTGCCTGACAGCAGGCTGACGAACAATAAACAGGAAAATGAGCGCATGCGTCACTCCATGAACCGCGAGCGCAGGGCGAAGGCCTGCTGAAACGCTTGATCTAGACGCGTGCAAGGATACCGGCGAATACCCTGCATTGATGGCCGTTCGTCGATTTTCGGGAATTTTTGTTTAAAGCTAAGGGGTGTTGCGCGGTGCCAGTCCAGGCGCTTCGAAGCTCAAAGCGCCTCTGGACGGGGTGAAACCGGTGTTACTTCTTGCCCAGGCTGATCTGCTTGGACGGGCCGAATGTCTGGCCACTGACGCCTTTGGCAATTTGCTGGATCTCGCCGCCTGACTTGAGGAATGCTGCGATCTGATCGTTGATCGATTCGCTGGTTTCAACGGCTGGAGCTGGCTTTGCTTTGCTGGTGGATGCTTTTACACGCATGGCGGCCATTAACCTTTAGAAAAGTAACTCGGCCAGGCATCGTACAGGAATAACTTGACAATAGCTTGGTAAATATCCCCCGGATTAACCAACCGTAACGCTGCATTATTACCGGCCGCCCACTCGTAATAAGCCGCTAACCTGCTGTTTTAAATAAGAACATTTAATTGAAATGAGGCCAATCAGCCCAGCAGTGAAGCGTCGGGCCGGACTGACGAGCGGCACCCCGCAGGGTAGTGATCAAGCAAAATCAACAGGTTGACGCAGATTTTCCGCTGCGAGGATCTGTCGCCCGACGTCTGCGGCAAAAACGGGTAGAATGCCGCCCACGTATTGAGGGTTTCGGAAATGGCTTTAGTCGGGCGTTACAACAGTTTGCAAGTGGTTAAACACACTAACTTCGGTTTATATCTGGACGGCGGTGCCGACGGCGAAATTCTTTTGCCCAACCGTTATATCCCCAAAGATATTCCCAGCGAAGATGAAGACTGGCTCAACGTATTCATCTATCTGGACAGCGAAGACAAACTTCTCGCCACCACGGAAAAGCCCAAAGTTCAGGTCGGCGAGTTTGCCAGCCTGAAAGTGGTTGAAGTCAACAGCATCGGCGTGTTCCTCGACTGGGGCCTGCCGAAAGATCTGTTGCTGCCGTACTCGGAAGAAAAGCGCCAGATGACCGCTGGCGAGTACTGCGTAGTGCACGTCTACCTCGACAAACACACGCGCCGCATCACCGCCACCGCGCGCCTCGATCGTTACCTGGACAAGACCCCGGCCACCTACAGCCCGGGCCAGGAAGTTGATCTGCTGGTAGCCGAAGCCACCGACATGGGCTTCAAGGCGATCATCAACAACAAGCACTGGGGCCTGATCCACAAGAACGAGATCTTCAAGTTCATGCGTTCGGGCATGCGCGAGAAAGGCTTCATCAAGGAAGTGCGCGCCGACGGCAAGATCAGCCTGAGCCTGCAACCGGTGGGTCAGGAAGCGGCGAGCAGCCTGAGTTCGAAGATCCTCGGCAAGTTGCGCGAAAACGACGGCACCCTGGCGGTCAGTGACAAGAGTGATCCGGCACTGATCAGCAGCCTGTTCGGCGTCAGCAAGGGCAACTTCAAGAAAGCCATCGGTTCGCTGTACAAGGAAGGCAAGATCGTCATTCACGCCGATCGCATTGAACTAACCTGAGCCTTGAGTGGCCCATGTTGCAGGCCACACAAGAGGTTGGATCGATGAAGAAGGCGCTGATCGCTTACGTCGCAACGCTGCTGACGTTTCTGCTGCTCGATGGCATCTGGCTCGGGCTGCTGATGGCGCCGACCTATCGCGAACTGCTCGGTTCGCTGATGCTGGATAAACCGCTGCTGTTGCCCGCAGCGGTTTTTTATTGCCTGTACGTTATTGGCTGCGTGGTGTTCGTGGTGTTGCCGGCGCTGAGCTGGCAGAGGGCGGCGAAGCTGGGTGCGCTGTTGGGGCTGGTGGCCTACGGCACTTATGACCTGACCAACTGGGCAACCTTGCGCGACTGGTCGGTGCAGGTGAGTTTGATGGATTGGGCGTGGGGGACAGTGGCGACTGCAGTTGCTTGCACGGTGGGCTATTTGATGGCGAAGCGATTCACGTGAGCTGATTCGGCAGTTGTGTTGGCAATGCTGGCCTCTTCGCGAGCAGGCTCGCTCCCACGTGTTCACCGAACCCTCTGTGGGAGCGAGCCTGCTCGCGAATGACGGCGCAGCCGTCAACCATTCAGCGCTGACGCCACTGACCAACTTAATGTCTTTTCCAGACGGCTTTTTCTGCGCATCTGATCGATAATCCCCGACACTGTTTTCTGACCATTGGATGGCCTGCCATGTTGTGTGTGTTCGAGGTGTTGCGGTGAGTGCCGAGCGGCGCAATGCCGACGGTTTTGCCCTGCAAGTGATGATCGGCCTGTGCCTGATCTGGGGTGTGCAGCAAGTTCTGATCAAGTGGGCGGCAACGGACATCGCGCCGGTGATGCAAGCGGCGGGGCGCTCAGGAATTTCTGCGTTACTGGTCGGTTTGCTGATCTGCTGGAAGGGCGGTTGGGATCAGGTCGGCAGCACCTGGCGCGGCGGCTTGCTGGCCGGTGCGCTGTTTGGTCTGGAGTTCCTGTTCATCGCCGAAGGCCTGCAACTGACCACCGCCGCGCATATGTCGGTGTTCCTGTATACAGCGCCGATCTTCACCGCGCTCGGCGTGCATTTCCTGCTGGCCAGCGAGCGTTTGCGCCCGTTGCAATGGCTGGGGATTCTGCTGGCGTTCATCGGCATCGCGATTGCCTTCGCCGGTGGTGTGTCGTGGGACAACCTTGATCGGCGCATGCTGCTGGGCGATGCCTTCGGCGTATTGGCCGGCGCCTGTTGGGGCGCGACCACCGTGGTGGTGCGCGCCTCGCGACTGTCGGAAGCGCCGGTGACATTGACCCTGTTCTATCAGTTGCTGGTCGGTTTCCTCGGTCTGCTGTTGATCGCGTTGTTCAGCGGCCAGATCACCCACGTCAGCCTGACTACCGTGGCGGTGGCCAGTGTGCTGTTCCAAGGGCTGGTGGTGTCGTTCTTCAGCTACCTGGTGTGGTTCTGGCTGCTGCGCCGTTATCTGGCGGCCAACCTTGCGGTGTTCTCGTTCATGACGCCGTTGTTCGGCGTGACCTTCGGCGTGCTGCTGCTCGGCGAACAGTTGAGCCTGAACTTCGTCATCGGCGCCGTGCTGGTGCTGCTCGGCATCACTTTCGTCAGCGCCGAACAGTGGCTGCGTCGGCGTTTGCGCAAGGCGCTGGGCCAGTAGCCCTGGCCTGCATCGCCAGCGCGCCGGCCAGTAACAGGCCGGCGCCGGCGATCAGCAGCGCTGGCTGCAATCCGCCGCTGGAATGGCTGCTCAGCGCCGCCAGCAGCGGGCCGCTCAGCTGGCCGACGGCGAAGCACGCCGTGAGCATCCCGGCGTTGCGCTGAGTGGCGTCGGGCGCCAGCTCTCGCGAACGCTGCATGACCAGTTGCATGCAGGCCAGAAACGGCGTGCCGCAGAGGATCACCCCCAACGCCAGGCCAACGCCGCTGCCCAGCAGGCAGGCGAACACTCCGGCCGCTTGCAGCCACAACGTCGCCATCAGCCAGTGCCGAGTGGTTTCGGGATCATGCCGGCGCAGGCTCACCAGCCACACACCGAGCGCCGCGCCGAGGCCGAAGCACGGCCAGAACAGATCCGCCTGCCACTGGCCGTGAAACTGCGCATTGGCCATCTGCGACAGGAACGTTGCCGGAATGATGTAGCCGATGCCGTACAGTGCATACACCAGTGCCAGTCGGCCAATGCCTCGATTCGCTGAAGTCGCCGGGGTGATCGCCGTCTTCGTTGCCGCCGTGGGCTGCGGCAATAATTGCCAGACGCCGAGCATCATCAGCAGCGCGGCGGCCGCGTAAATCAGCCACAGGGTTGCCGATGTCTGCTGCAAGCGGTGTGAGACCAGCGCCAGCAAGCCTGTGAGAAAAATCCCCAGACCCGGCCCGGCAAAAACCAGAGCACCCCAGCGCGGGCGACCCGCTGCCGCCGCCAGCGGTTGACTGAGCGAAGTAATCATCACCAGCACCCAGGCACTCGCCACTCCGGTACCAAAGCGCAACAGCAAGTGCGACCAGAAACCGTTGGCCCAGAACGACGCCAGGGTCAGCAGCACGCACAGCCATAGCCCGCCATGCAGGCGACGCTGCACCTGCTGCGGCCGTTGGGCGAACATCGCATCCACGGCACCGAGCAGATAGCCGAAGTAGTTGGCCGCCGCGATCAGCCCGGCGGCGGTGAGGTCGATCTGCCCTTCGCTGAGCAGGTTCGGCATCTGTGGCGTCAGGGCGAAACGGCCAATGCCCATGGCCATCATCAGGGCAACGAAACAGGCGGATAAACGTATCAGCGGCGACATGGTCGGGCTTCCTTCAAAGCAGCAATGACCGTCAGGCTAGGTTCGATTGACTTTCTTTAAAATTGAATAATAGTGAGTAACTTGTTCTGTTCAGGAGAAAGCAGGTGGAATTCAGCCAACTGCGGATATTCCAGGCGGTCGCCGAGGAAGGCTCGATCACCCGCGCCGCCGAGCGCCTGCATCGGGTGCCATCAAATCTGTCGACGCGCCTGAAACAGCTTGAGGAGCAACTGGGCGTTGAGCTGTTCGTCCGCGAACGGCAGCGCTTGCAGTTGTCGCCGGCGGGCAAGGTTTTGCTCGACTACACCGGCAAACTTTTCGCTCTGCGCGATCAGGCCAGTGCGGCGGTGATGGGCGGGCAACCGGCCGGGGATTTCGTGCTGGGCACCATGTACAGCACGGCGGCGATCCATCTGCCGGCGTTGCTGGCGCGTTATCACAAGCAATACCCGATGGTGAATTTGCAGGTGCAATCGGCGCCGACCGGCGAACTGCTTGAAGGGTTGCTCACCGGTCGCCTCGACGCGGCATTGGTCGACGGACCGCTGGAATTGGCCGGGCTCGATGGCGTGCCGCTGTGCGAAGAACGCCTGGTGCTGATCACCGAAATCGACCATCCACCGGTGCACAGTGCGCGGGACGTGGAAGGGCGCTCGGTATTCACCTTCCGTCAGGGCTGTTCATATCGCATGCGTCTGGAAGCGTGGTTCTCTCACTACCACGCGGCGATGGGCCGGCCGATGGAGATCGAGTCGTATCAGGGCATGCTCGCCTGTGTGATTGCCGGCAGTGGTGTGGCGTTGATGGCCGAGTCGATGTTGGCCAGCTTGCCAGGTCGCGAAAGCGTCGCCGTGCATCCGTTGGCCGAGCCGTTCGCGGGTGCGACAACGTGGCTCATGTGGCGCAAGGGTATGGCCGGGGCCAACCTGAATGCCTGGATCGACGTGCAGCAAGCGGTCTATCCCGTGGCTTTGCATGAAGTCCGTGAAACAGCGTGAACCAATCGCAACAGATTCTGTTCAATTCAGTAACAGATCATTGCGGATTTGGCTGAGCATTGCGTAGGACTTCGGACTATTATCAGTGCGAAGCGGCCTCAGAATTCCGGCTGCTCAGCACCACCCTGAAGGGGGCATGACGATGAAAGAGAAAATCCAGAACTGGCTGCACGATTTGGGAGTTGCCCTCGGTTTGATCGAACCGCCTCTGCAACCGGTACCGATTCGCACGGACGACGAACAGCGCCGACGCCAGCCACGTCGCCGTTAGTACCTGCGATCAGAGATTTCAAGATCGCAGCCGTCGGCAGTTTCTACAAAGTGTAGGAGCTGCCGAAGGCTGCGATCTTTTGTTTTTTATCAGGCAAAAAAAAACGGGTGCGGCTACCGACGCCACACCCGCTGAAGAAAACATCAAGTCGTTACAGTCGATTCACACCGCCGTTGCCACGGTCGCCGGGCGCGGCGAGAACAGGCTGACCAGTACAAAGCTCACCAGGCTGACACCCAGGCTGTAATAGATCGGCGAGTTCGCGTCCATGCCGTCCTTGACCATGAATACCAGCGCCGTGACAAAGCCCAGCGTCATCGCGCTGATCGCCCCGGCAGTAGTCGCACGCTTCCAGAAAATCGCCCCCATCAGCGGAATCAGCATGCCGCCGACCAAGAGGTTGTAAGCCAGAGTCAGGGCGCTGATCACGTCGTTGACGACCAGAGCAATGCCCAACACCGCGATCCCGGTCAGCAGCGTAAACAGACGGCTGACCGCGACGTTGGACTGTTTGCCGCCGCGCAGTTTCGGCAGCAGGTCTTCGGTCAGGGTGGTGGACGCGGCGAGCAGGCCGGCGCTGGCGGTGGACATCATCGCCGCCAGTGCGGCGGCGATCACCAGGCCACGGATGCCGTCAGGCAGCGAGACTTTGACGATGGCGGCAAAGGCGTTGTTGACGTTGTCCAGATCCGGAATCAGTACATGCGCAGCCATGCCGATCAAGGCGCAGACCAGACCGTAAATGATGTAGTAGATCCCGGCCGAGGTGCCGGCGTATTTGGCGACTTTTTCGCTTTTTGCCGTGAACACACGCTGCCAGATGTCCTGGCCGATCAGGATGCCGAAGAAGTAGATCATGAAGTAGGTAATGATCGTGTCCCAGCCGATGCTGGTGAAGTTGAAGCTGGCCGCCGGCAGTTGCGCGACCAGTTGATCCCAGCCGCCTACGCGATAAAGGCAGATCGGCAACAACACGAACATCAGGCCCACTGTCTGGATGCCGAACTGGACGATGTCCGTCAGGGTCAGCGACCACATGCCGCCGATCGTTGAGTAAATCACCACGATACCGCCGCCCAGCAGTACGGAGATCCAGAAGGGCAGACCGAACAACACTTGCAGCACGGTGCCGATCGCCAGAATCGAGGTCACGCCGATCATCAGCGCGTAAGCGAGCATGATGGTCGCACTGGCGGTGCGCGCCATCGGGTTGTAGCGCTTCTCCAGGACCTGGGTGACGGTGAATACCTTGAGTTTCAGCAAGGGCTTGGCGAGGAACAGGTTCAGCGCGACGATGCCGCAGCCCAGTGCCGCGCACAGCCAGAATCCGGAGATGCCATGCACGTAACCCAGACGCACGGTGCCGACGGTGGAGGCACCACCGAGGACGGTTGCTGCCATGGTGCCCATGTACAGCGACGGTCCAAGATTACGCCCGGCAACCAGATAGTCTTCGTGGGTCTTGGCCTTGCGCATGCCGTAGTAGCCGAGAATCAGCATCGCAGCGGCATAAATGAGTACGACGAATAAATCCAAAGCCATGATGGCGTGTCTCCGATTGTCTTTTTTATGGTCAAGCAAATGGGGTCTGCAAGGCTTCCTGTGGGAGCGAGCCTGCTCGCGAAGTCGCACGCACATTCAATAAAGATGTGATTGACAGATCGCTTTCGCGAGCAGGCTCGCTCCCACAGGGTTTTGCGTTTATTCAGGCGGCTTGGCGCATGGCGGGTTTAGCCGGGGCATCGTTGCTTTGGCTGCGCACATCCGTTGGTCCGAACACCTCCCGAGGTTCGGGGAACAAACGCAGCAGCGTCAGATACACCACCGACGCCAGGCCCAATGTCACCGGCAAACTGATGTCGATGCCACCGGCCAGTTCGCCCAGCGGGCCGACGAACTGCCCCGGCAGGTTGACGAAGCACAGGCCGACCAGCGCACTCGGAATCCATGCACCGAGACCGCGCCAGTTCCAGCCGTGGTTGAACCAGTAGCGTCCGCCCTGTTCGCCGCGGGTGAACACTTGCAGGTCATCCGGGCAGTAGAAGCCGCGCCGCACCAGCAGGCCGATGATCATGATCACCATCCACGGGGTGGTGCAGGTGATGATCAGCACGGCGAAGGTCGACACGCTCTGCACCAGGTTCGCCGCAAACCGGCCGATGAAGATGAAGGCGATCGACAGCACGCCAATCAGCAAGGTCGCCTTGACCCGGGAGAGCACGCGCGGGAACACGCTGGACATGTCCAGCCCGGTGCCATACAGCGACGTGGTGCCGGTGGACATGCCGCCGATCACCGCAATCAGGCACACCGGCAGGAAGAACCAGCTCGGCGACACGGCCAGCAAGCCGCCGACATAGTTGTTCGCGGCGATGTAGTCCGGCGCCTTGATCGCGACGATGGTGGCGGTGGCAAGGCCGAACAGGAATGGGATCAACGTCGCCAGTTGCGCGGCGATCACCGCCAGCATGATCCGGCCCTTCGGCGTCTCACGCGGGATGTAGCGCGACCAGTCGCCGAGGAACGCACCGAAGGAAATCGGGTTGCTCATCGCCACCAGTGCCGCGCCGATGAATGCCGCCCAGAACCCGGCCTGACCCAGCGCCACGCTGCCGGCGTACTGGCTGTCAAATGCAGGGGCGAAGGCGAAGATGCCGAGCAGGAACAACAGGCTCGCGGCCCACACCGCGATGCGGTTGACCCACAGCATGATGCGGAAACCGTAGATGCACACGGTCAGCACCAGCAGCGCGAACAGACCGTAGGCCAGGCCCAGGGTCAGGTCGGTTTCCGGCAGATCAACGAGGCGTTTGGCACCGCCGACCAGCGCATCACCCGAGCTCCACACTGACAGCGAGAAGAACGCAATCGCCGTCAGCAACGACAGGAACGACCCGACAATCCGCCCGTGCACGCCGAAGTGCGCACCGGAAGACACGGCGTTGTTGGTGCCGTTGAGCGGGCCGAACAGGCCCATTGGCGCGAGGATCAGCGCACCGACCACCACACCCAGCACAATCGCCCAGACACCGGCCTGAAACGACAGGCCGAACAGCACCGGGAAGCTGCCGAGCACCGCGGTGGCAAACGTATTGGCGCCGCCGAAGATCAAGCGAAACAGGTCGCTGGGTCGGGCGTCGCGCTCATGATCCGGGATCTGTTCGACCCCGTTTGTTTCGATGCTGCTAAGGCTTTTTTCGTTGTTGTTGTTATTCATGATCTGCTCCGATCATCAGGCGCGCTCATCGTGCGTGAGCGTCACCATTGGCTAAGGGGGTGGCAGCCCTTCCGGCATTGCGGACAAATGTTCGTGACAGGCCAGCCATAGGCCTTGTTGTTCTAGGCTTGACGCTTGTCTTCTGAAAACAATCGTCTCGCGCTCCTGGCTGAAGTGTTGCTCCCCTTGCATGCGCAGCTCGGTGGCCACGTCATGGATGAAAATCGCCACGTCACCGTGCAGGCTGACGAAGGCGTTGCTCGAGGTGCACGACAGCACCTCGAATCCATCCTCGGCACGCCAGCGGTCCCACAACGCCTGATAGGCGTCGCGCGACAGCAATGGCTGGTCGAGGGTGTAGAAAACGAAGCTGGCATCGGCGCTGAATGCGCCGAAGTAAGCTTCGCGATCATTACGGGCAAACGCGGCGACCAACTCGGCGGCCGCGTGCAAAACCTGATCACGTGCGTGCATGACCCGACCCTCAGCGATGAACCACGCCAGGCAGTACGCAGAGCATTTCGTACAGCAGGTTGGCGGCCAGCAGCGAGGTGTTGCCGGTGGTGTCGTAAGCGGGCGAGACTTCTACCAGATCGCAACCGATCAGGTCGAGGCCCTGGCAGCCACGGATGATTTCAATCGCCTGAATGGTGGTCAGGCCGCCGATTTCCGGGGTGCCGGTGCCGGGCGCCCAAGCCGGGTCGATACCGTCGATGTCGAAACTCAGGTACACCGGACCGCCACCGACTTTCTCGCGTACTTCCGCCATCAGCGGCGCCAGCGACTTGTGCCAGCACTCTTCGGCCTGCACCACGCGAAAGCCCTGATCGCGGCTCCAGTTGAAGTCGTCGGCGGTGTAACCCTGGGCACGCAAACCGATCTGCACCACGCGGTCGCAATCGAGCAGACCTTCTTCGACGGCACGACGGAACGTGGTGCCGTGGGCGATCTTCTCGCCGAACATGTGATCGTTGACGTCAGCGTGGGCATCGATGTGCACCAGGCCTACCTTGCCGTGCTTTTTATGGATTGCGCGCAGGATCGGCAGGGTGATGGTGTGGTCGCCACCCAGGGTCATCGGGATGACGTTGTGCTCGAGGATATTGTCGTAGGCTTCTTCGATGATGCGCACGGCGTCGAGCAGGTTGAAGGTGTTGATCGCCACGTCACCGATGTCGGCCACCGACAGCGAGTCGAACGGCGCGGCGCCGGTGGCCATGTTGTACGGGCGGATCATCACCGATTCGGTGCGGATATCGCGCGGCCCGAAGCGGGTGCCGGGGCGCAGCGAAGTGCCGATGTCCAGCGGCACGCCAACGAAGGCAGCGTCTAGGCCGGCAGCGGTCGGTACATGGGGAAGTCGGAGCATGGTGGCGATGCCGCCGAAGCGCGGCATTTCATTGCCGCCCAGTGGTTGGTGAAGAATCTTGTCCACGGGTAGGGCCTCATCGTCTTTGTTTTATTTATGCCGGCGCGCCGTTGAGCACAGGTTCGGACGCCGCTGTGGGGCCGATCATGCGAAATGTAGTGGCGGGGAAGAATCGCTACGGGCAAAAACTTAGTTCAGATTTTTCTAAACTAATGCCAAGGCCCGGGATAGACTCCGCCTCAGGTGTTGACCCCATGTGGCGAGGGGATTTATCCCCGAAGGGTGGCGAAGCCGCCCCAATTCCTGCGGCTCGGTTCATCAGGCACCCCGCGTGCATCGAATTACGACTGCTTCGCAGCCGGTCGGGGATGAATCCCCTCACCACAAAGTCATCAGTGTTCGACAGATGTTTGGAGAGCCGCATGGCCAACGCTTTACCCGACCTGAAACTCCTGCGCATCTTCGTCAGCGTCGTGCGTCATCAGGGTTTTGCCAATGCGCAGCAGGAACTCAACCTGTCGACCTCGGCGATCAGCACCTACATGAGCCAGCTCGAAGCCGCGCTCGGTCTGGTGCTGTGCCATCGCGGGCGCGGTGGCTTCAGCCTGACCAGCAAGGGCGAGCTGTTCCATCAGGAAACCCTGCGCCTGCTCGCCGAGCTGGAAGGCTTCGAGCAATACGCCGCCGCGCTCAAGGGCGAACTGCGCGGCACGCTCAATCTCGGGGTGATCGATTCCACGGTCAGCGACAAGGCCCTGCCGTTTGCCGAAGCCATCGGCGCCTACAGCCAGGAACACCCGGCGGTGCATCTGCACCTGTCGGTGATGAGTCCTTATGAATTGCAACTCGGCGTGCAGGACAATCGCCTCGATCTGGCCATCGGTGCGTTTTCCACGCGCATGAGCGGTCTGGTCTACATGCCGCTGTACCGCGAGCAGCACTGGCTGTATTGCAGCAGTCGCCATCCACTGTTCAACGAACGGCGCATCCCCGAGCAGGTCATCACCCAGCAACGGATGGTCGGGCGCGGTTACTGGAGTCAGGCGGAACTGGCCCGGCACGGTTTCAAACACAGTGCCGCGACTGTGGAAAGTATGGAAGCGCAGCTGATTCTGGTGCTCTCCGGCGCCTACATTGGTTATCTGCCCGAGCACTACGCGCAGGCCTGGGCCGACAAGGGTGATCTGCGTGTTCTGCTGCCGGCAACCTTCGGTTATCAGGCGCCGTTTTCGATGATCATGCGCAGGGGCCGCAGCCGCGAGCCGCTGATCCAGACCTTCCGCGATTTGCTCAAAGCGCAATTGAATCAGGCGTAACCCATCATGTCCCGAGCCCAATGCCCGCGCTGCCTGCGCCCCCAGACCCACTGCCTGTGCCCGTTGATTCCGCACCTCGACAGCCGCACGCGCGTGTTAGTGCTGCAGCATCCGAGCGAGGTCAGTCACGCCCTGAATACCGCGCGGCTGGCGGCGCTGGGGCTGAGCAATGCCGAGCTGATTGTTGGCGAGGTATTCGAGGATTTGCCGAAACTGTTGAACCGGCCGGGCTATCAGGCGCGCTTGCTGTTCCCGGCTGAGGATGCGCAGCCGTTGCAGGTTTACGTGCCAAATGATCAGCCAATGTTGCTGGTCGTCCCGGACGGCACCTGGCGCAAAGCGCGCAAGATGCTGCACCTCAATCCGCTGCTGGCGGCGCTGCCACGGGTGACTCTGACCGAGGGCGGCGTGTCGCGCTATCGCTTGCGCAAGGCACCGGGGCCGGGGGCGCTATCGACGATCGAGGCGATCGTCCAGGCGCTGGACACCCTCGAAGCGCCGACGACGTTTGCGCCGTTGCTCAAGCCGTTTGAAGCGCTGATCGAAGGGCAGATTGCGGCGATGGGGGAGGAGACCTTTCAGCGTAACCATGGCGACAGATGATCATTGTCTGTGCGGGCCTCTTCGCGAGCAGGCTCGCTCCCACAGGGAAACGCATTCCAATTGTGGGAGCGAGCCTGCTCGCGAAGCGCCAGATCAATCACCGCAATTCAAAGATCACTAGCGCTCGCGCATCGCCTCAGTCCGCGCTTTCAGCACCGGTTTGAGCAAGTAATCCAAAACGCTTTTCTCACCGGTAATAATGTCCACCGTCGCCACCATCCCCGGGATGATCAGCAGCGGTTTCACGTCGCCGCCCAGGTGATTCTTGTCGGTGCGCACTTGAATCAGATAGAAGCTGTTGCCCTTGTCATCGGTAATCGTATCGGCGCCGATCAGTTCGAGCTTGGCGCTCAGCCCGCCGTAAATCGTGTAGTCGTAGGCACTGAACTTGACCATGGCTTTCTGGCCCGGATGCAGGAACGCGACATCTTGCGGGCGGACCTTGGCTTCGATCAGCAGGTTGTCTTCCAGCGGCACGATTTCGACCATGTCGCTGCCCGGCTGAACCACGCCGCCGATGGTGTTGACCTTCATCTGCTTGATCACCCCGCGCACCGGCGAAGTCACCGTGGTACGGCTGACGCGGTCGTCGATGGCGATGCTCGAAGCGGTGATTTTCGACAGGTCAGTGCGTTTCTCATTCAGCTCTTTGGCGGCCTCGGAACGGAAGGTCTGCTCGGATTCGTCGATCTTGCTGCGGATCTCGGCAATCGCTGATTCGGCGCGGGGAATCGCCAGCGTGGTGGCGTTCAGCGAACCACGGATTTCCACGGCGCTGCGCCTGAGCCTGAGGATTTCCACTGGTGACACGGCGCCGGTTTTCACCAGCGGTTCCGACATGTTCATCTCTTGTTGCAGCAGCGCCAGGCTCGAGCTGAACTGGCCCTGCTTGGAGCGAAATTCGGCCAGCTCCTGGGTTTTCTGCCGCAATTGTTCGCTGAGGGTGCGCTGTTCGCTGGCCAGGCGCCGTTGGCGTTGCTCGTAAAGTGAGCGTTCGTCCTCGGCGACTTGCGGCGCTTTGGCGATGACTTCAGCGGAGAGTTTGAAGGGGCGCCCCTCGGCCTCCGCTGACAGCCGTTCGACTTGCGCGGTCAGCGCATACCGGTCGGCCTCGCTTTCGCCCTTGTTCGAGCGAAAGCGCGTGTCATCCAGACGCAACAGGGTGTCACCCTTGCCGACCATCTGGCCTTCGCGAACGAAAATCTCGGTGACGATGCCGCCCTCAAGGTTCTGGATCACCTGAACCTTGCTCGACGGAATCGCCTTGCCTTCGCCCATGGTGACTTCTTCGAGCACCGCAAATTTGGCCCAGACCAGAGCGGCGATCAGCAGCGCTGCCGCCAGCCACACGGTGATCCGCGATTTGCGCGGCGAATCCTGCAACGCCGCGCCAGCGGTTTCCGGCATGAACTCGGCTTCGGCGCTTTTGCCGAAGCTGTCGAAGTAACCGCGCTTGTTGCTATCGGAGGAAGCAGGCATGGCGTAACTCCTAGACCGCCGCCGAGCCGACACGGCCCTTGCGCAGTGCATCGATGACCGCTTCTTTCGGGCCGTCAGCGACGACCCGGCCGTTATCCAGTACCAGCAACCGGTCCACCAGGCTCAGCATCGAGGTACGGTGGGTGACCAGCAGCAGGGTTTTGCCTTGCACCCAGCCATGCAGTTTCTGCCGCAGCGCGTCTTCGCTGCTGTTGTCCATGGCGCTGGTGGGTTCGTCGAGCAGCATGATCGGCGGATCGAGCAGTAGCGCGCGCGCCAGCAATACTGCCTGGCGTTGGCCGCCGGATAGCAGTTGTCCGCGTTCGCCCACCGGTCGGTCGAAGCCTTGCGGGTGTTGCCGGGCCAGTTCGGTGACACCAGTCAGTTCGGCAACTTCGAGCATGCGAGAGTCGCTGATGTAACGCGCGCCCAGGGTCAGGTTGTCACGCAAGCTGCCGGCCAGCAGCGGCAAGTCGTGGGCGACATAACCGATCTGCTGGCGCAGGTCAGCCACGTCCAGTTGGCGCAGGTCGAGGCCGTCGAGCAGTAACTGGCCTTGTTCCGCTTCGTAGAAGCCCATGACCAGCCGCGCCAACGTGCTTTTGCCGGAGCCGCTGCGGCCGATGATGCCGACCCGCTCGCCGGGTTTCAGGCTGAAGCTGACCTCGCTCAGCGCCGGTGCGTTCTGGCCGGTGTAGTGGAACGTCACGCCGCTGACGTCGAGGGCGCCTTGCAGCTGCGTGCGTTCCAGTGGCCGTTGTTTGCCGTCGCGTTCCTGCGGCAGGGCCATCAGCGCGTCGGTGCTTTTCATGGTCAGTTGCGCTTGCTGGTAGCGGGTGATCAGCCCGGCGATCTGGCCGAGCGGGGCGAGTACGCGGCTGCCGAGCATGTAAGTGGCAACCAGCGCGCCGACGCTGAGGTTGCCGGCAATGATGCTGTAGACCCCGGCAACAATCGTCGCCATCCCGGAAAACTGCTGGATGAACAAAGTGCCGTTGGTGGCCAGGGCCGACAGGTTGCGTGCGTGGCTGTCGAGGCGGGTGAGGGCGCCGTGGGTGCTTTCCCATTTGTGCTGGCGCTCGCTTTCGGCGCCGCAGGCCTTGAGGGTTTCCAGACCGCCGAGGGTTTCGATCAGCACTGCCTGACGCTCGGCGCCGAGGCTCAGGCTTTTCTGCACGGTGTCACGCAGGCGCACCTGAATCGCCATGGCGAAGATGATGGTGATCGGAAACGCCAGCAGCGGAATCACCACCAGCCAGCCACCGAGCAGGCCGATCACTACGAGCATCAACACCACGAAGGGCAAGTCGATCAGACTCGTTAGGGTCACGGCAGTGAGAAATTCACGCAGGCCCTGGAAGTCGTGAATGCTCTGGGCAAAGCCGCCGATGGTCGCCGGCCGCGCTTTCATCGACATGCCGGTGATGCGCTCGAACAACGTTGCCGAGAGGATCACATCGGTTTTCTTGCCGGCGGTGTCGAGCAGATGCGCACGCACCACGCGCAGCACCAGTTCAAAACCGGTGCCGATCAGCAAACCGATCGACAGCACCCACAGCGTCGAGGTCGCCTGATTGGGCACCACGCGATCGTAGGTCTGCATAACGAACAGCGGCACCATCAGGCCGAGCAGGTTGATCAGGAAACTGGCGAGGATCGCATCGCTGTACAGCCATTTCGACAGTTTGAGGGTGTCGCGAAACCACGCATTTACCCGTGGCACCAGCGGCGCGCGCAGGTCTTCGAGTTCGTGGCGCGGACGGGCGAACAAGGCCTGGCCGCTGTAGTGTTCGCTGAGTTCTTCGCGGCTGACCCATTGCTCGCCGCCGTCGGCTTCGCTGGGCAGCAGCAGGGCTTTGCCATCCTCGCCGAAGCGCCGCAGCACGGCAGTGCGCCCGTCGTTGAGCAGCAGCAGGATCGGCAGGTTCAGCGGCGAAATGTCTTTCAGGTCACGGCGCAACAGCCGCGCCTGCAATCCGGCCCGCGCGGCTGCACGGGGCAGCAGATCGAGGCTCAGGCGTTGCTTGTTCAGAGGCAGCCCGGCGCTCAGGCTGGCACGACTGACCGTGGCGCCATGCAGTTTGCAGAGGATCAGCAGGCCGTCGAGTAACGGGTCGTCGAAGCTCAGGCGCGGATCGACCCCGGTGGCGCCGGGTTCCATGCTGGTCATAGTGATTGCCTCTGTTGAACGGGCTCGGTTATCGGATCGTTCCCACGCTCTGCGTGGGAATGCAGCCCGTGACGCTCCGCGTCACTGGACGCGGAGCGTCCCTTGAGGCATTCCTTTGCTGCGCGTGGGAACGATCAGGGCAAAGTCAGTTCCTGCACCGTTTATTTCAGTTCCGGCAGGCGCGCCTGGTTTTTCACTTCGGTCGTGGCAATCGCATCAGCCGGCAGCACCACGCGTTGCTTGCTCAGCAATTGGCCCATGTTCGCCAGCACGCGGTACATCGAGTATTCCTCGGTGTAGCGGATTTCGGTGTAGCGACGGTTGGCGTTGTACAGCTCGTTTTCGCTGTCGAGCAGGTCGAGCAGGGTGCGTTGGCCGAGGCCGAACTGGTCCTGATAAGCGGCGCGCACGCGTTTGGTGGTTTCTGCGTATTCGCGAGCGGTTGGCGTCTGCTTCTTGGCATTTTCCATGGCGTTCCAGGCCAGACGAATGTTCTCGTTGAGCTGACGCAGGGCGTTGTTGCGGATGTCCATCGCCTGGTTGATGTCGTGGGCATTCGCGGCCAGACGTGCCTTGTCGCTGCCGCCACGGAACAGGTTGTAGTTCATCACCACACCGACACGCCATTCGTTGTCGTGGCCTTCATCACCCTGCACGTTGTTGTTTGCGCCCACTGCCGCTTCCGCGTCGAAGCGCGGGTAGAACGGCGACTTGGCCACTTCGTACTGGCTCTCGGCGGACTGCACGTCAGCCTGGGCCGATTTCAGGTACGGGTTGTTGTCGACCATGCTCTGCTGCGCTTCACGCAGGTCCGGTGGCATCTCACCGCGAGTCGAGGCCGGGGTTTCCAGCTCATCGGGCATGCGTCCGACCACGCTGTAGAAATTCGATTCGGCGTCGGCCAGATCGACTTCGGCGGTGTCGAGGTTGTTCTGCGCCAGTGCACGACGGGCAACCGATTGATCGGAGTCGGCGGTGCTGCCGATGCCGCGCTCGGTGCGCAGGCCGATCTGGTCGTTGACGCGCAAGTGCGCCTGCAGGTTGTTCTTCGCCAGCGTCACCAGTTCCCGCCGCTTGAGCACTTCGAGGTAGACCTCGATGGTGCGCAGGGCCAGATCCTGTGCGGTGCCTTGCGCGTAGTAGGCGCGCGAATTGGACACGCCCTTGGTGCGCTCGACCTCGTTGGCGGTGTTGAAGCCGTCGAAGATCATCTGCCGCAAGCGCAGCTCGGACTGGGTGTAATTGAGAATTTCGGTGTTGTGATTACCGAAGGCACGGGTGTTGGTGTTGTCGCTGTAGCCGCGCCCGTAGGCAGCGTTCAGATCGACCGACGGATAAAACCCGCCCTTGGCCACTTTCACCTGCTCATCCGCAGACAGGCGGGCGTCCACGCGCGAAGCCAGTTCCGGGTGGGTAGCGATGGTGCTCTGAATCGCCTCGGTGAGGTTCATCGCCTGGGCTTGGGAAGTGCAAGCCATGGCCAGCAAAACCGCGCTGCAGAGGGGGGTTAAAACGCGCATGGGTGCATCTCCCTGGATCTCAATGTTGTGTTACCGTCGCCAAATATTTGACGTAAATTTAGGGTGTAAGCGTTTCACTCTTGTAACAACAGAGCTAAGAACATCCTAGAGCGTAGCTAAGAAAAAATTTTCATAAGGTTTATTCCAAAAAAAACTTATGCGGTTTTTCAAAAGCAGCACATTGTTCAGCTCGAAAGCCTTTGTTTTATGCGCTTTAGGGAGCTCGAAAAGGCTTGAGGAAAGTTCCATTCACTTTGCGAGACACTGCGAAGTACTGCTGAAGGGGAGGGACGCGTAGCGGGGAATGAGCGACAGATTTTTGTCACTCGGGTGATTCACCACCGTTACGTAGCGCTAGTGGGTCGATGGATTGAACAGGGTTGGCAAGTGCTTGATAGCGCTGACAATTCACCTCAAACCGGGCCTGCGAAACGAACTGTCGAGGGTGCGAGCGTCGCCCCCGGCAACCCGATTGAGCCATGGGCTGCTTCGCGAACCAGTGCCGACGGTGGTCGGCAGCGGAGGATTTCACATGGCAACGCTCATCGGTACGGTCACAAAAGTCATTGGTCAGGTGTTCGCTCAAGCGAGCGACGGCATCAAGCGTCCGCTGTTCGAAGGCGATCGTTTGTACGCTGGCGATCAACTGATCACCGGCGCGGAAGGCGCGGTGGCAGTGAAACTGCAAAACGGCGAGGAATTGACCCTCGGCCGGGGCAGCAGCATCACCATGACCGGGCAATTGCTGGCCGACCAGGCTGTGCCGGTGAACGTCGACGAAGCGCAGACCCCGAGCCAGGCGCAACTGACCGATGTC
This sequence comes from Pseudomonas sp. AC083, assembly GCF_979253165.1. Classification (NCBI taxonomy): domain Bacteria; kingdom Pseudomonadati; phylum Pseudomonadota; class Gammaproteobacteria; order Pseudomonadales; family Pseudomonadaceae; genus Pseudomonas; species Pseudomonas sp. AC083. Next base: position 209,801 of record NZ_CEEDDH010000003.1, on the reverse strand, counting down.
GAGCAGATCCAGCAAGCCATCGCCGCCGGTGAAGACCCGAGCAAAACCGCCGAAGCCACCGCAGCCGGCCCCAACGCGCCCACCGGTAATACCGGTGAACTGGGCGGCGGGCACAGTTTCGTTCTGCTCACCGAAGTCGGCGGCCGAGTCGATCCGATCATTGGTTTCCCCACCGCTGGCTTCAACGGCATTCCCGAATTTCCCGAGTATCGTCGCGACGCGGACATCGACAATGGCGACGACACGCCAGCGCCGGTCGTGGTGCCACCGCCACCAGTGAACAACCCGGTCATCCTCAACGGCCTCAATGGGGCAGATGGCGAACTCAACCTCAATGAAGCCAATCTGCCTGACGGTACAGCGGCCAATCCAGGCGCGCTGACGCAAAGTGGCAGCTTCACGGTCTCGGCAGCGGATGGTTTGAACAGCCTGAGCATCGGCGGCATCAACGTGATTGTTGGCGGCGTGCCGATCGGCTTTCCCCAGTCGATCACCACGCAACTGGGCAACACCCTGACCATCACCGGTTACAACGCGGCCACTGGCACGGTCAGCTACAGCTACACCCTCAACGGCAACGAAACCCACGCGGCCGGCGACGGCGTGAACAATCTCAGCGAACAGTTCACCGTGATCGCCACCGACAGCAATGGCGACAGCGCCACTGGCACGCTGGACGTGAATATCACCGACGACGTGCCCAAAGCGTTTGACGACGCCAACGGCATTGCCTCGGAAACCTTGCTGATCCTGACCGGCAACGTCCTTACCAACGACATCCAAGGCGCCGACCGCGTACCGACAGGCCCGGTTACGCCCGGCACGTTCACCGGTACTTACGGCACCTTGGTTCTGAACGCCGACGGCACTTACACCTACACCCTGAATACCAGTGACGCCGATTTCAAAGCCTTGACCGGCGGTGGCAACGGCACAGAGACCTTCGCCTACACCATCACCGATGCCGACGGCGATAGCAGCAGCGCCAACCTCGTTCTGCAAATCCACAACAACGACGATCCAGTCACCATCGATGGCCTGAACGTCGCCGGCGGCGAGCTCACGGTTTACGAAAAAAACCTCAGCGACGGCAGCGCCCCGGACACTGGCGCGCTCACCCAAAACGGCACGTTCACCATCACTGCACTGGACGGCGTCACCACGCTGACCGTCGGCGGCATCGCCGTGGTGACCAACGGCATCGCCGCAGGCTTCCCGCAATCGATCACCACGCCACTGGGCAGCACGCTGACGATTACTGGTTTCAACGCTGCAACCGGCGTGGTCAGCTACAGCTACACCCTGGCCGGCATAGAGGCGCATCCGAACGCCGATGGCGCGAACAATCTGCCTGAGCAGTTCGCAGTCACGGTCGTTGATGACAACGGCACGACGGCAACCGGCACCCTCGACGTCAACATCGTCGACGACCTGCCGAACGCCAACGATGACAGCAACGGTACCGCATCAGAAAGCCAACTGACCCTGACCGGCAACGTCCTGACCAACGACGTGCAAGGTGCCGACCGCGTACCTACCGGCCCGGTTACTCCGGGCACTTTCACCGGCACGTTCGGGACGTTGGTTTTGAACGCCGACGGCACTTATACCTACACGCTCAATACCAGCGATGCCGATTTCAAAGCCTTGACCGGCGGTGGCAACGGAACCGAAACCTTCGCCTACACGATCACCGATGCCGACGGCGATAGTAGCACCGCCAACCTCATTCTGCAGATCCACAACAACGACGATCCAGTCATCATCGACGGCCTGAACGTCGCTGGCGGCGAGCTGACGATCTACGAGAAAAATCTCAGCGACGGCAGCGCACCGGACGCCACCGCACTGACACAAAACGGCACGTTCACCATCACCGCGCTGGACGGCGTCACCACGCTGACTGTCGGCGGCATCGCCGTGGTGACCAGCGGCGTCGCCGCAGGCTTCCCGCAATCGATCACCACGCCACTGGGCAGCACGCTGACGATTACTGGTTTCAACGCTGCAACCGGTGTGGTCAGTTACAGCTACACCTTGGCTGACAACGAAGCGCATCCGAACGCCAACGGTGCGAACAATCTGCCTGAGCAGTTCGCGGTCACGGTGGTCGATGACAACGGCACCACCGCCACCGGCACGCTGGACGTGAACATCGTCGACGACCTGCCGAAAGCCAACGATGACAGCAACGGCACTGCCTCAGAAAGCCAACTGACCCTGACCGGCAATGTCCTCACCAATGACATACAAGGCGCCGACCGCGTGCCCACTGGTCCAGTCACGCCCGGTACATTCACTGGTACTTACGGCACCTTGGTTCTGAACGCCAACGGCACTTACACCTACACGCTGAATACCAGCGATGCCGATTTCAAAGCCTTGACCGGCGGCGGTAACGGCACCGAAACGTTCGCCTACACCATCACCGATGCCGACGGCGATACCAGCACTGCCAATCTCGTATTGAACATCCACAACAACGACGATCCGGTGCTGCTCAATGGCCTCGACGTCAACGGCGGCGAACTTACCGTCTACGAAAAAAACCTCAGCGACGGCACCAGCCCCAACACCCCGGCGCTGACCCAGAACGGCACTTTCACCGTCAGCGCTCTCGATGGTCTGCAGACCCTCACAGTCGGCGGCATCGCGGTGATCACCAATGGCGTGGCCGCAGGGTTTCCGCAATCAGTGATCACGCCGCTTGGCAGCACCTTGACCATCAGCGGTTATGACCCGGCGACCGGCGTGGTCAGCTACAGCTACACCCTGGCCGACAACGAAGCTCATCCAACCGCCAACGGCGCCAACAGCCTCACCGAGAACTTCGACGTGGTGGCGACGGACACCGATGGCAGCACCGCCAGCGGCCAGATCAACGTCAACATCGTTGATGATTTGCCGACCGCGCATGCGGACGCGGCTTCGGTGGCGGAGGGTGGCACCGTCAGCGGCAACGTACTCAACAACGATGTCGGCGGCGCGGATGGCCCGGCGATTACCGGCGCAGTGGTCGGCGTGCGTGCCGGTGCCGACACCTCGACTTCGGCCATCGGCGGACTCAATTCGCAGATCAACGGCACCTACGGCTACCTCACGCTTGATGCCAACGGCAACGCCGTTTATCACAGCAATCCGAACACGGTGAACGGCCCGGGCGCGGTGGACGTATTCACCTACACCGTGCGCGACGCCGACGGTGACGAAAGCACCACGACCATTACCATCGACGTCTACAACAGCTGCCTGAAAGCGGTCAGCGACACTGACGTCACCGTCTACGAAAAAGCCCTCGACCTGAACCAGGATGGCCAGGATCTGGCGGCGGGCAGTGTGGTCGGCAGCGATCCGAACAGCACTGGCGAAACCGCGTCCGGCACCCTGGTCGGTTCAGTCACTGGTGCGGTCGGCGCGATCAGCTATGCACTGATCGGCAGCGCCACCGGCAATTATGGGCAGATCGTCCTCAATGCCAATGGCACTTACAGCTACACCCTGACTTCGCCAGCGACCACCACGCCGCACGCCGACGACGGCGCCAACAGCCTGAGCGAAACCTTCACCTATCAGGCCACCGATTCCCTCGGCAACGTCGTCACCAGCACAATCGTTTTGAGCATCGTCGATGACGTGCCGAAAGCGCTGAACGACAGCAACGCGACCAACGCGACCGAAGCCCAGCTGACCCTGACCGGCAACGTTCTCGACAACGATGTGCAAGGCGCCGACCGCGTCGCTAGCGGCCCGGTGACTGCCGGTACTTTCACTGGCACTTACGGCACGCTGGTGCTCAACGCCAACGGCACTTACACCTACTCGCTGGACGCCAATGACGCCGACTTCAAAAACCTCCACGGCGGCGGCAACGGCACTGAAACCTTCACCTACACCATCACCGATGCCGACGGCGACACCAGCACCGCCAACCTGGTGCTGAACATCCATAACAACGACGATCCGGTGTGCCTCGACGGCCTCGATGTGAAGGGCGGCGAAATCACCGTCTACGAGAAAAACCTCAGCGACGGCAGCAGCCCCGACACCTCGGCGCTGACCCAGAGCGGCAGCTTCACCGTCACTGCGCTTGATGGCCTGCAAACCCTCACGGTCGGCGGCATTGCGGTGATCAGCAATGGCGTCGCCGCCGGTTTGCCGCAATCGGTGGTCTCGCCACTGGGCAGCACCTTCACCATCACCGGTTACGATCCGGCCTCCGGCGTGGTCAGCTACAGCTACACCCTGGTCGACAATGAAGCTCATCCGAACGCCAACGGTGCCAACAGCCTCAGCGAGAGCTTCGACGTGGTCGCCACTGATACCGATGGCAGTACCGCCAGCGGTCAGATCAACGTCAATATCGTCGATGACCTGCCGAGCGCCAATCCGGATGCGGCTTCGGTCGCGGAAGGCGGCACCGTCAGTGGCAACGTCTTCGCTAACGATAGTGGCGGCGCTGACGGTCCGGCGGTTTCCGGTGCCGTGATCGGCGTGCGTGCCGGTGCCGATACCTCCACTTCAGCCGTCGGCGGTTTGAATTCGCAGATCAATGGTACCTACGGCTACCTCACCCTCGATGCCAACGGCAACGCCGTCTATCACAGCAATCCGAACGTGGTGAACGGCCCGGGCGCGGTGGATGTATTCACCTACACCGTGCGCGATTCCGACGGCGATGAAAGCACCACCACCATCACCATCGATGTGCATGACAGCTGCCTGGTCGCCGTCAGCGACACCGACATCACCGTCTATGAAAAAGCCCTCGACCTGAGCAAGGATGGCACTGACCTGGCCCCCGGCACAGTCACCGGCAGCGATCCGGGCAATACCGGCGAAACCGCCAGCGGCACGCTGGTCGGTTCGGTCAGTGGCGGCAGCGGCGCGATCACTTACACCCTGGTCGGCAACGCCACCGGCAGCTACGGACAACTGCAGCTCAACGCCGACGGCACCTACACCTACACGCTGACGTCGGCAGCGAAAACCGCGCCGAGCGCCAACGACGGGCCGAACACCCTGAGCGAAACGTTCACCTACAAAGCCACCGATGCACTGGGCAACAGCACCACCAGCACCCTCGTGGTGAACATCGTCGACGACGTGCCGAAAGCCGTTGCCTCGGATCGCTCGGTTACCGCAGTGGAGATCGATTCGAACATCCTCATCGTCCTCGACATCTCCGGCAGCATGGCCGATCCCTCTGGGGTGCCGGGCCTGTCGCGGCTGGCACTGGCCAAGCAGGCCATTGGCGCCTTGCTCGACAAGTACGATGATCTGGGCGATGTGAAAGTGCAGTTGGTGACGTTCAGCAGCAATGCCGCCGACCGCACCACGGTGTGGGTCGATGTCGCCACCGCCAAGACGCTGCTTGCCGGTCTGAATGCCGGCGGCGGTACCAACTACGATGCCGCCGTGGCGGTAATGCAGACCGCGTTCAACACCTCGGGCAAGCTCACCGGGGCGCAGAACGTCGGCTACTTCTTCTCCGACGGCAAGCCCAACGAGGGCGACATCGGCACGGCTGACGAAGCCGCGCTGAAAAACTTCCTCGACGCCAACAACATCAAGAACTATGCAATCGGTCTGGGCAGTGGCGTGAGTAACGCCAACCTCGATCCGCTGGCCTACGACGGCATCAACCACACCAACACCAATGCGGTGGTGGTCACCGATCTCAATCAGCTCAACTCGGTATTGTCCGGCACCGTGCAGGGCGCGCCGGTTACCGGTTCGCTGCTGGGCGAGGGCGGTTCGTTCGGCGCCGATGGCGGTTTCATCAAGTCCATCGTGGTCGACGGCACCACCTACACCTACGATCCGAAAGCCCTCAGTAGCCAGGGTTCGTTGACCGCGAGCGGCGGCGCCAACCACGGCACTTTCAATACCGCCAACAACAGCGTCAGCATCGCCACCAACAACAGCGGCACGCTGGTGGTCAACCTCGACACCGGCGAATACAGCTACACCTCGCAGAAAACCACCGCCGTGGTGATCACCGAAAACATCGGCTTCACCGTCAGCGACAACGACGGCGATCTGGCCAGCTCCACCCTGACGGTGAAAGTGATTCCCAACGCGCCACCGGTGGCGATGGACGATCACGTCATCACCAACGTGCTGTCAGGCAACATCGTTGTGCCGGGCGAGCTGTTGCTGGCCAATGACAGCGATCCGAACGGCGACACCCTCAACGCCACCCCCACCAGTTTCAATACTGGCTGGGTTTCGAAAGCGGCGGACTTCACCGGTACCGGCCTGATCGGTTTCACTGGGCAGAACAATAATGCGGCCAACCAGAACCTGGCCAATGTGCGCAGTGCCTTCAGCGCCAATGCCGCGACCATGACCGCCGTGCTGGTGGTCAGCGGTTATCTGGGCATGGTGAGCAACAGCAATGCCAACGATGAAGACCGCATTACCGTCAATCTGCGCCAGGGCGAAACCCTCAATCTGGATCACAATCTGGGTGCCGGTAAGATCAGCATGGAGTATTCGCTCAACGGCGGTGCCTGGATGGCGCTGGCGGACGGCCAGACTCTCAGCGCCTCGGCGGACGGCGTCTACCAGATCCACATCACCAACATTGGTAATGGTGGCGGCAACCCGAACGCGGCGGAAAACTACCAACTGACCATGACCCTCAACTACGCCGGGGCCCACGACATCACGCCGGACTACCACGGCATCTACACCGCTAACGACACCCACGGCGGCAGCGACTCGGCCAACGTCAGCATCAGCTATCAGGACGGCCACACCCTGACCGGCACTGCTGGCGACGATGTGTTGGTGGCAGGCAGCGGCAACAACGTGATCAATGCCGGCGAAGGCAACGACGTGCTCACCGCAGGCTCTGGCAACAACGAAATGCACGGCGACGGCGGTAACGATTTGCTCTACAGCGGTGCCGGCAATGACCTGCTCGACGGCGGCACTGGCAGCGACACCGCCAGCTACGCCCACGCCACGGCCGCCGTCACCGTCAACCTCGGCCTGCTCGGTGCGCAAAACACCCTCGGCGCCGGCACCGACACGTTGACCGGTATCGAAAACCTGATCGGCTCGAACTTCAACGACAGCCTCACCGGCGACGGCAACAACAACGTGATCAACGGTGGCCTCGGCAACGACTTCCTCAATGGCGGCGCTGGCGATGACTTGCTGATCGGTGGCATGGGCAACAATACGCTGACAGGCGGGGCAGGGGCCGACACCTTCCAGTGGCTCAAGGGCAACAGCGGTCACGACCTGATCACCGACTTCACCCCCGGCACCGACAAACTCGACCTGTCGCAATTGCTGCAAGGCGAAAACGCCAGCACCGCGTCGCTGGACGACTATCTGCACTTCACCGTCAGCGGCAGCGGCGCCTCGGTGATGACCAGCATCGACGTCAGCGCCATGGCCGGCGGCACGCCGAACCAGACCATCGACCTGGCCGGCGTCAACCTCGCCAGCCACTACGGCGTGACACCGGGGGCGGGCGGCATGGTGGCTGGAGGGCATGACACGGCGACGATCATCAGCGGGATGCTTAATGATCATTCGTTGAAGGTGGATACGGTGTAAGCGCCGTCTGAAACAAAAAAACCGCCGTCCAGCTCATAGGGACGGCGGTTTTTTTCTGCCTGATGGTACTGCGTTACTCACACGTCAGTCTTCGCGAGCAGGCTCGCTCCCACAGTGGAAGGAGTTGCAATGTGGGAGATCATCGACAGGTGAATACCTGCTCACTGCTATCGGCATGTGTCAGGATTTGCGCAACGTCTTCTGCCGCAAAATATAAACCGTCACCAGCACCGCACTGGTCAGCATGAACCCACGCGCCCAAACCAGCGGCACCAGATAACACGAGAATAGGATGCTCACCCACATCAGCCCGATCGCGTAGACCTTGCCTTTGAGCGGGATGCCGTTGCCTTCGAGGTAGTCGCGGATCCATGGCCCGAGGCGTGGGTGTTCGACCAGCCAGCGATAGAAGCGTGGAGAGCTGCGCGCGAAGCAGGCCGCGGCGAGCAGGAGGAAGGGGGTGGTGGGCAGGACCGGCAGGAAGATGCCGATCACCCCCAATGCCACGCTGAGCCAGCCGATGGCCAGCAGGACGTAGCGCAACATCAGGGGGCGGTTGCCTATGGGATTGTCCATAGGCCGGTTCTTAGTGATGACGAGGCTTGAGGATCGCCGGTTTTTCGTCGGGGGCCTGGCACAGCAGGTACAGCGCGGTCAGGGCTTCCGGGATCTGAACGATCATGTCGTCCATCAGGTTGGCGTCCTTGGCGATGTCTTCGAACTCAGGCTGCTCGTCGAACAGGCCGGAACCGACCATGATCGGCAGGAGCATTTCGCTGACTTCTTCTTCGGCGGTTTCGAACCAGGCCGCTTCGCGCAGGAACACGCCCTCCATGAAGCCGATGCACCAGCCGCGCAGTTCGGAGTCGTCCGGCTCTTCGCCCAGATCCAGTTCGCACGGCAGTTCGAATTCTTCATCCGAGGCCAGTTGGCGAGCGATGTGCGCCTTGAGGCCGATCAGCGTGGCTTCGATTTCGGCACGCTGGGCTTCGTCGGTGTAATGCGGCTCTTCGGCGAACAGCGCGTCGATCCACTCGCGCTCCGGAACGTCTTCGGAGCAGATCGACAGCGCGGTCAGGTAACCGTGGGCGGCGACGTAATCCAGCGCCTCGTCGTGCAGCTCGTCGGCGTCGAGGAAGACTTGCAGGCGGGTCAGTTGCTCAGCGAAGGACATTACGGGGCTACCTTGGGGAATAAACAATGCGGGAATTCTAGGCCTTCTTGCGCGCTCTAGCCAGCCGCTTGGCAGATTTGCCCGAATTACCGGCCTTACTGGAAAGATGAATAACCCTGTGGGAGCGAGCCTGCTCGCGAAGGCGGTCTATCAGGCACTTTTGCATCGACTGACAGGTCGCTTTCGCGAGCAGGCTCGCTCCCACAGGGTTTTGTATGTGGCAGGTTTATCAGGTGTCTTCTCAGCGGCACCCTCTGCGGCGAAGGCCTCGGGTATACTGCCGCGTTTTGCGATCCCTGCCGGCGCTGCGCTGGTCATGCAATGTGTTCTTACGTTTTGTTTAAGCAGCCGAAGCTGCTCTGAACCAGCCTGAGCAGGGATGTATCGGTAGATTTTTGGAGTTTTTATGCTCGAACAGGCTCAACGCGTCCTCAAGGACATCTTCGGCTACGACAGTTTCCGTGGCCGTCAGGGTGCGATCATTGAGCGCGTGGCCAGCGGCGGTGATGCGCTGGTGCTGATGCCTACCGGTGGCGGCAAGTCGTTGTGCTTCCAGGTGCCAGCGCTGTTGCGTGAAGGTCTGGCGGTGGTCGTGTCGCCGTTGATCGCGCTGATGGACGATCAGGTCGCCACCCTCGAAGAACTGGGCGTCGCCGCCGCTGCGCTGAACTCCACACTGAGTGCCGAGCAGCAGCGCGATCTCGCTCTGCGGATCAAACGCGGCGAAGTGAAAATGCTCTATCTGGCGCCCGAGCGCTTGGTGCAGCCGCGCATGCTGGCATTCCTGCAAAGCCTGGAAATCGCTTTGTTCGCCATCGACGAAGCGCATTGCGTATCGCAATGGGGGCACGATTTCCGCCGCGAATACCTGCAACTTGGCCAATTGGCAGAGCTGTTCCCCAACGTTCCGCGCATCGCTCTCACCGCGACCGCCGACAAGCGCACCCGCGAAGAAATTGTCGATCGCCTGCACCTGCAGAACGCCGAGCGCTTCCTGTCGAGTTTCGACCGCCCGAACATCTTCTATCGCATCGTGCCCAAGGAACAGCCGCGCAAACAGTTGCTGGCGTTCCTCGCCGAGCGGCGCAGCGATGCCGGCATCGTTTATTGCCTGTCGCGCAAGAAGGTCGAAGAAGTTGCGGCGTTTCTCAGCGAGCAGGGGTTCCCGGCGCTGCCGTATCACGCCGGTCTGCCCAACGATCTGCGCGCCTATCACCAGAAGCGCTTCCTCAATGAGGAAGGCCTGATCATGGTCGCTACCGTGGCGTTCGGCATGGGCATCGACAAGCCCAACGTACGCTTTGTCGCTCACCTCGATCTGCCGAAATCCCTTGAGGCGTATTACCAGGAAACCGGTCGCGGCGGCCGTGACGGTCTGCCGGCGGATGCGTGGATGGCCTACGGTCTGCAAGACGTGGTGATGCTCAAGCAGATGCTGCAGAACTCCGAAGGCGACGAGCGGCACAAGCGTCTGGAGCAGCACAAGCTCGACGCGATGCTGTCGCTGTGCGAAGAGACCCGCTGTCGCCGGCAGGCGTTGCTGGCCTATTTCGACGAAGACATGCCCGAACCGTGCGGGCATTGCGACAACTGTGTCGACGGCGTGCAGACCTGGGACGCCACCGAGCCTGCACGTCAGGCCTTGTCGGCGATTTTCCGCACCGGCCAGCGCTATGGCGTCGGTCATCTGGTCGACGTGTTGCTGGGCAAGGACAACGAAAAGGTGCGCAGCTTTGGCCATCAGCACCTGTCGGTGTTCGGCGTTGGCAAGGCGTTGAGCGAGAGCGAGTGGCGCTCGCTGTTCCGCCAATTGGTGGCGCGTGGGTTGGCCGATGTCGACCACGAGGGTTATGGCGGTCTGCGCTTGAATGACAGTTGCCGGCCTTTGCTCAAAGGCGAAGTGAAGCTGGAACTGCGCCGTGACCTGAAACCGCAAGTCACCGCCAAAACCGGCAGCAAGAGCCAGGCCAGCCAACTGGTGCGCGGCGAGGAGCGCGAACAGTGGGAAGCCTTGCGCGCACTACGGCGCAAATTGGCCGAAGAACACGGCGTGCCGCCGTACGTCATCTTCCCCGACTCGACGTTGCTGGAAATGCTCCGCAGCCAGCCGACGTCTCTGGCGGAAATGGCCCGGGTCAGCGGCGTCGGCGCACGCAAGCTGGAACGCTATGGCGAAGCCTTCCTCGAAGTGCTCGGCGGCGAGGCGGAGGCGCCGAAGGTGGTTGCCGATGTCCGACACGAGCTGATCACCCTGGCCCGCGCCGGCATGACCCCGCTGCAGATCGCCGGGCAGTTGCAGTGCTCGGAGAAGAACGTCTACGCCATGCTCGCCGAAGCCATCGGCAAGCAGCAATTGTCGCTGGAGCAGGCGCTGGATTTGCCAGAAGAACTGATGGGCGAAGTGCAGGACGCGTTCCTCGACGGTGAGGGCGAGTTGCCGTCCGTCGCTGAAGTGGCGGAATTGTTCGCCGGGCGTGTGCCTGAAGGCGTGCTGTATTGCGTTCGGGCGGCTTTGCAGTCTGAATTCGAGATGTGAAACGACGTATGCGCCAAGCCCCGTGCAGTTGTAACGATTCAGTACAGAGCGACTCTTGCCTATAACTGCCGCCCATGCTTAGCTGACTAATAATTAGATTTTCCGTGTTTTCAGTCTAACCGTGAGTGTTTTATGCCGTTAACCGATCAACATCGCTTTGGTATGCAACTGGCCCAGATGTCCCGTGGCTGGCGTGCCGAACTGGATCGTCGTCTCGCCGGGCTGGGCCTTTCACAGGCGCGCTGGCTGGTGCTGCTGCATCTGGCGCGTTTTGAAGAGGCACCGACGCAGCGCGAACTGGCGCAGAGTGTCGGCGTCGAAGGCCCGACCCTGGCGCGCTTGCTTGATAGTCTGGAAAACCAGGGACTGGTGCAACGCCAGTCAGTGATGGAAGACCGTCGGGCGAAAAAAATCGTGCTCTGCGCACCTGCGCTGCCCCTGATCGAACAGATCGAGACCATTGCCACGCAGCTGCGCCACGAATTGTTCGAGGGCGTCGATGAGGCGGATTTGAAGGTGTGCATGCGTGTGCACGGGCACATTCTGGCCAACCTGGAAAAATCTTGAGGCACATCCCGGTGGCGATTTTTTGAGAGATCGCGCTGAGCCGACTATAAGAACTACTGGGCAATATCGTGTTCGTACCGGATGTGCGAACGCATAGAAACCGGTTTTGCTTATTTAAGGGATGCTCATGCTCGCAAGTCGGCACGTGCTGCGCGGGGGCGCCAAATGGCTGCTGCTCGCTGGCGTATTCAGCTATTCGACCTGGTCGATGGCGTTGGGGTTGGGCGAAATCACTGTTCACTCAGCCCTCAATCAGCCGTTCAAGGCCGACATCGCGCTGGTCGATGTCGGCACGTTGACGCAAAACGATCTCTCGGCCAGCCTGGCTTCGGCGGATGAATTCGGCCGGGCCGGCGTCGAGCGGGTGTTCTTTCTCAATGACCTCAAATTCACTCCGATCCTGCGCGGCAGCCGCCAAGTGATCCGGGTGACGTCCGGCAAACCGGTCAACGAACCTTTCCTGAATTTCCTCGTGCAGCTCGATCAACCCAACGGCCGTCTGCTGCGCGAGTACACGGTGCTGATCGACCCGCCGGGTTCGCCGGGCATCGTGCCCGCCACCGACGAGCCGGATCCGCGCCCGCAATCTTCTGAATTTCCAACCGTCGCACCGGCTACCGCGCCGCCCCAGGCTGCCCAGGGCAAACGCGCTGCGGCGCCTGTGCCGCCAACGCCGGCGGTACCTGCCAACGATGCGCAGGCCGAGCAACTGGCCGCCAGCGTGCTGCTCACCCAGCAACTGCAAAAGACCCTCGACGAACAGAACCTCAGGCTGCAAGAGCAACAAGTGCAAATAGCCGACGGCAGGAAGCAGATCGAAGATTTGCAAACCCGTTTGGCCGAAGTGCAGAAAGCGCCGCCACCACCCGTGGTCGCGCCCGCTCCGGCTGCTGTCTCGGCACCGGTGGAAACGACAGACGATGGCTTGAACTGGCCTCTACTTGGCGGACTGATATTGCTGCTGGGCGTGCTGGCAGCGTTGCTCATACGCCGCCGTCAGCAACGTTCGACGGCAGATGGCACGCCGACGCCGCTATTGCCTGTGAGCGCCGAAGAAGACGTCGACGAGCCCGAGCTTCAACAATCTGTCGGTGCGCACGCGGCCGCCGATCATCGCGACGAACCCGGTGCCGGCGATGTGCTGGAGGCGGTGGGCATCTATCTGGCCTACGGCCGCCTCAGCGAAGCCGCCGGCATGTTGCGCGATGCCTTGCACAAGGAACCCGAGCGCACCGATCTTGGTCTGCAGTTGCTGGAGGTTCTTGGGCGCCAGGGTGACAGCGGCGCTTTTGAACAGCAGGAAAACCGCCTGCGTGCGCTTGGCGTCGATGAGCGTGAACTGATTGAAACCCGCGCTCGCCATCCCAAACTGGCAGGCGCCGCACCGGCGGCATTTGCAGCAACGCCAATCGCGCCCGAACTGCCCGTGGCCTTGGCAGCGACCGCAGCCGCGCCGCTTGCAGCGTCGCCCGGCGCTCTCGAGGATGATTTCGAATTGAATCTTGGCGAGCTGTCGATGGATTCAAATTGGGATCTGAACGATAGCCGCACTGATGCCGCGTCACCGCCGGTCGATGATCCGGCACTGGGCACCAGCCTGTCAGTGCTCCCCGTCGATTTCGAACTGCCACAGGCTGCATCTGCCGAAGAAGCCGAACTTGAATGGATCCCCGAACCCGACGCCCAGCCGCTCGACGATGACTTTCTCAACGAGTTCGGCGATCCCGAGCCGTCGCTGGTGCTGGAACCTCTGGATCTGCAATTACCCGAGTCCACCGAGACCGACACCGAGGCCGCCGGCAAGCTCGAACAGGCACAGACCTGCATCGACGACGGCGACATCGACAGTGCGATCGCCTTGCTCAATGAATTGCTCAGGGAAGGGGATGAGCCGTTGAAGCAAACCGCGAGGACATTGTTGGCGGGGATTCGCTGAGCGCCGACGGATTTCGTGTTCATCCGAGACCGCTTTCGCGAGCAGGCTCGCTCCCACAATGGAATGTGCTTTCCCTGTGGGAGCGAGCCTGCTCGCGAAGGCGTCAGAACGTCTGCCCCAGATTCAGATAAACCGCCTGCTCGTCCGCATCATTCAACCCATACGTGAAGTTCAACGGCCCCAGCGGCGTGTCGAAGCCGATAAACACACTCGCGGCATTGATGTAGCCGCTGTCGAATTCATTGTCGTTGTTCCACGCCCGACCGCGCTCCAGCGAGGCCCCGGCGTACAGCGGGAAGTCCAGCGGCAGGTACGAGCGCGGCGTCAGGCGGCGGTAGTACACGGCGCGCATCAGGCTGACGTTCTGCCCGGACAGCGCATCCTCACGGAACCCCGACAACTGCCGCGCGCCGCCGAGCAGGAAGCTCGAGGTCACCACATTGGCATCGTCCAGCGTGCGACCGTAGCGCCCGCCGAGTATCAGCGTATCCGGCCCGTGACTCATCGCCTTGTCGAACTTCGCTTCCCACTGGCGATAGCGATTGTCTGAACCCAGGCCCGGTTCGAACTGGGCGAACGTAAGGCTGACATCCTTGCCCTCGTGCGGAAAGTAGACGTTGTCCAGCGAGTCGTAGGAATACTTCACGGTATAGAAACCTTCGTTGAAACTCTCGCTCGGCAGATCCTGATCGCCGATGCGTACGTCAGCCTTGCCCCAGGCCTGCCCGACGCCGAGTCGCACTTCACCGTTGTTGCCGATTTGCCGGCCGAGGTTGAGGCCGAAGCCGTAACGCTCGACGCGATACTGGGCGATCGGATCGTTATCCAGCACCGAGTCAACGTTCTGCGCCTCGAACGATCCGTAGGGCGCGACGAAGTAACGCGAGCCGACGTCCAGCGGCTGATAGAACTCGCTGTACAGCTCCTGCTTGTCGCCGATCTGCGCGCGGGTCAGCCATTCCGCACCGAGGCGGTTGATGCCGTTGACGCGATAACTGGCACCAAGGTTGAAAGCACTGTCGCCGCGCATGTCGTCCGACAGATTCAGGCCGACCCGCAAGTAATCGGTGCCGCTGCGCTTGCCGCTGGCACTGATGACCAAGGTGTGATCCTGGCCTTTGTGCACCACGCGGTAACGCACTTGATCGAAGTAATCGAGGCCGTACAGCGTGCCCATGTCCGAATGCAGGCGGCCCAGGTCGAGCGGCGCGCCGATCGGTTGGCGGATGTAATAGCGAATCACGTCATCGTCGACTTTCGAGTCATTTTCGATGCGGATCGCGGTGATGATCGGCGTGCGCTGGCCCGGCTGACGGGCGGCGTTCAATTCCGCGTCCTGGGTTTGAGTCGGCTTGAGTTGCGCCAGCCGCGCATCGAGGATCCGCGTGGCGCGGTAACCGGCGTCGATCATCTCCTGAGCCTTGCCGAAATCGGTCACGCCGAACGCGGCCAGCGCAGGCTGGATCAACACGTCATTGGCATGCAGAGTCGCCAGTTGTTCTTCGGAGTTGCGCCGGGTCATCAGGGTGATCGACTGATTGAGCACATCGACCACCGTGGTCAGTTGCTTGCGATTGCGCAGAGGTGTGCCGATATCGACGACGATGGCGATGTCGACACCCATTTCCCGTGCGACATCCAGCGGGATGTTGTCGGTCATGCCGCCGTCCACCAGCAGGCGCCCATCGAGTTCGACCGGGGCGAACACTGCCGGGATGGACATGCTCGCGCGGATCACCTGCGGCAGGTGGCCTTTGCGAAACACCACTTTTTCGCCATTGGCGATGTCAGTGGTCACGGCGCGAAACGGGATCGGCAGTTTGTCGAAGTCGCGGGTGTCGCTGGTGTGGGCCAACAGGCTTTCCAGCAACAGTGCGAGGTTCTGGCCCTGAATCACCCCCAATGGCAGGCCGAGGCTGCCGTCGTCGCGGAAGCTGAGTTTCTGCTTCACCAGAAAATCGCGGTCGTCCTGCTTGCGTCGAAATGGCACGTCCTCGCGCGGCGGCGCGTCGGACAGCGCCGCTTGCCAGTCGATGCTCAGGGCGAGTTTTTCCAATTCGTCAATCTTGTAGCCCGAAGCGTACAACCCACCGACCACCGCGCCCATGCTGGTGCCGGCAATCGCGTCGATCCTGATGCCTTGTTCTTCCAGCGCCTTGAGCACGCCGATGTGCGCCAGCCCGCGCGCAGCGCCGCCGGACAGCACCAGGCCGACTTTCGGTCGTGGCGCCTCACTGGCGTGAACCAGCAGGGGAAGGAAACCAAGCAGCAGGCAAAACAGCAAACGGCGCATTGTGAGTCTCGGGGCAAGCGGTAAAGCCGGCTATTATAGCGGCGCCCTCTGTCTCAGGAGTTTCAGCGATCATGACCGTCGCCAAAGCCGAAGTTGTCATCACTTATTGCACTCAATGCCAGTGGCTGCTGCGCGCGGCGTGGCTGGCTCAGGAACTGCTCAGCACCTTCGCTGACGACCTGGGCAAAGTGTCGTTGGTGCCGGGCACCGGTGGGGTGTTTCACATCAGCTGTGCGGGTGTGCAGATCTGGGAGCGCAAGGCCGACGGTGGTTTCCCTGAGGCCAAGGTATTGAAGCAGCGAGTGCGCGATCAGATCGATCCTGACCGCGACCTCGGCCACAACGACCGCACTCAGTGAGAGGCGGCCTCGGCGGCGACGGTTGTCTTGTCGCTGCCGCCTGACATCCGCGCCGACACCACAATCGCGACGATGATCAACGCGCCACCGATGAGCATCCGCAGGGTCGGGGTTTCACTGAACAGCAGCCAGGCGAGGGTGATGCCGTAGACCGGCTCCATGGCGAACACCACTGCCGCCGTGCGTGCCTTGATCACCGCCAGACTGGCGACGAACAGGCTGTGCGCCACGCCCGTGCAGAACACTCCGAGCAGGGCGATCCACAACCAGTCCAGCGCTCGGACCTGACTCAACTGCGGCGCTGCGACCGGCAACAGACACAACGCCACGACGACGTTCTGGCACAACGCCGCCTGCACCGCCGGGATGCGCCCGGAGCTCGCACGGTTGGTCAGCGACAGCAGGGAAAACAGCAGGCCGGACAGTACGGCCCAAAGCAAGCCGACGGTGGCGCCGCTGCCCAGATCAAATGCGGGCGTCACCAGCACCAGACCGATGCTGACCAATACCACCAGGACGATTTCATTGGCACGGATGCGTTCGCGGAAGATCAATCCTTCGAGAATCACCGTGAACGCCGGGAAACTGGCAAAGCCCAAGGTGGCGATGGCCACCCCGGCGATCTTCACCGATACGAAAAAACTCACCCAGTGCCCGGCCAGCAACACGCCGCTGAGGGCAAGGCGCCGCCAGTCCACGGCCTGAAGTTTCTGCCAACCATGCTGGCTGAAGAAACGGGCGAAAAATGCCAGTGCGAGCACGGCAAAAGCCGCACGTCCAAAGACGATCACAACAGGGGATGCGGCAGCGAGTTTGCCGAACACACCGGTCAGGCCAAACATCAAAGCGCCAATATGCAGAGCGCCGAGGGCGGTACGCGGAGTCATTGCATTCCTTTTTTCAGGTTCAACTTCATGGGGCCATTGAACCGTGTCTCGGCCTGCAAGTCTGTCGGCAGGCTATCGTCTTTTGTCGCAGGAATCGCGCCGAAGATGTCCGGGCGACGAGCCGAACTCACGCAGGACTGCGGCCGAGAACGCACTCTGCGAGCTGTAACCGACGCGACTGGCTACTTCACCAATCGGCAATGCAGTGTCGCGCAGCAGTTGCACCGCGAGATGCAGGCGTCGACTGCGGATGTAATCCATCGGCGTCTGTCCACATTCGGCCATGAACCGTGCGTGCAGGCGCGCACTGGATAACCCGGCCACGCGCGCCAGGTCAGCGACTTGCAGCGGATAGCCGGCGTATTGCTCGATGTGCGCATCCAGCGCGGCGTAGGGCAGGCGACGCGCGCGGAGTTCGGCAGGTTGCGCGTGATTGAGACTGGCCAGCAGCAACACCGCGCCTTGCTGCGCGATCAACGGATCGCTGACCGGACTGTTCGCCAGCCAGTTGACCAATTGGCTCTGCCCCGAGTCCAGCGACAGCCGCCCCGGATGATCGAGCAAGCGGCGACTGGCCTCGGCATGCGCGCCCAGCGAGTCCTGCACCCATTGCCCTTCAGGGATGTCGAGCACCAGGCAGCTGCTGCCTTGGGGACTGTCGCAGGCATGATGAGCGCCGGACGGAACCACCACGACACTCTGCTGACGCACTTGGCTGCCACAGCCCTCGACCTCGAAATCCAGCGCACCGGACAGCCCGAACACCAACTGCGGGTGCTCGTGGCTGTGCACAATCAAGTCGTGGGTGTACTGGCGCAGGGTGAGGATCGGTCGCATGGCAGGTTGTCTCCGAAGTGGCCGTCAGTCTACACCGCCGTAGGCCGGATGCGCTGTCACACGACTGACGCACACTTGTCACGGTCGATTAACCGGGCGCGCGCAAGCTGGCGAAAACACCGCAGAGGGTTGCCCATGACCAGCGCCGAGCTCGCCCGACCCAGCCGCAAACAACGGGTGCGAACCCTATGGATCTCCGATGTGCACCTGGGCACCCGGGATTGCCAGGCCGAGCACTTGTCGCAATTTCTCAAGGGCTACCACGCCGACAAGGTCTATCTGGTCGGTGACATCATCGATGGCTGGAAACTGCGCAGCGGCATGTACTGGCCGCAAGCCCACACCAACGTCATCCGCCGATTGCTGACCATGAGCAAGCGCGGCACCGAGGTGATCTACGTCACCGGCAACCATGACGAATTCCTGCGGCGCTATTCGAAACTGATTCTGGGCAATATCCAGTTGGTCGACGAGGCGGTACACGTTACGGCGGACGGCCGGCATTTGCTGGTGATTCACGGCGATCAGTTCGATGTGATTACTCGCTATCACCGCTGGCTGGCGTTTCTCGGCGACTCCGCCTACGAATTCACCCTGACCCTCAACCGCTGGCTCAATCACTGGCGCGCCCGCTATGGCTACGGTTACTGGTCGCTGTCGGCCTACCTGAAACACAAGGTCAAGACCGCCGTCAGTTTCATCAGCGACTTTGAAGAAGCCATCGCCCACGAGTGTGTGAAGCGCGAACTGCATGGCGTGGTTTGCGGGCATATCCACCATGCCGAAATTCGCAAGGTCGGCGGGGTGGACTACCTCAATTGCGGCGATTGGGTCGAGTCGTGCACCGCGTTGATCGAGCATTGGGACGGCACGATCGAGTTGTATCGATTGGCGGATGCCCAGGCGCGGGAGGCGCAATTGAAAGCTGCCAAAGTTGCCGAAATCGCCTGAGCGAAAAAGCACCCTGTGGGAGCGAGCCTGCTCGCGAAGGCGTAGTGTCAGACAAAACTTATGTACCTGATACAGCGCTTTCGCGAGCAGGCTCGCTCCCACATGTGTTCTCAGGCCGGGCTGTGTTCTTGCATCGCAGCCTTGTAAATCGAGTTCTTCGGCTGCGCAAACAGCCTTTCCATCATCGGCTCGAAGAAACTCAGCGGCAGCGTGTCATACGCCGGATCAAACGCCGCCGCGTCGTACTTGGCGCAAAATTCGGCAGTGGCCTGGAACTGCGGATGATCCTTGAATTGCTCGCGCAAGTGCCGGTCCATGCCCAGGTGATGAAAGAAGTAATAGCCCTGAAAGATGCCGTGCTTCTCCACCATCCACAGATTTTCCGCACTCACGAACGGCTTGAGAATCGCTGCGGCGATGTCCGGATGGTTGTAGGAACCGAGGGTGTCGCCAATGTCGTGCAACAGCGCGCAGACCACGTATTCCTCGTCACGCCCGTCGCGAAAGGCGCGGGTCGCGGTTTGCAACGAGTGGGTCAGGCGGTCCACGGGGAAACCGCCGAAGTCGCCCTCAAGCAGCTTCAAATGCGCGAGGATCCGCGATGGCAGCTGTCTGGCATAGGCACTGAAATCGGCGGCGATAATCGCCCAGTCTTCCTCGGTGCCGTCCTTCATATGGGTGAAACGAGCATGGGCATTCATGGGCAGACCCTCATTCAGAACGCCACGCGACCGAGAATCATGTCGCGGTACATGACGAAATCGCCGAGCAGGCTGTACAGCGGATGCTGAAACGTCGCCGGGCGGTTTTTTTCAAAAAAGAAGTGGCCGATCCAGGCAAAGCTGTAACCGGCCAGAGGCAGGGCCAGCAACAGCAGCCAGGCGCTTTTGGCGATGCTGAGCGCGAGAATGAAGATGACCAGAGACGTGCCGATGAAATGCAGACGACGGCAGGTGCTGTTGCTGTGCTCGGCGAGGTAATAGGGGTAAAACTCGGCGAAGCTGTTGAACCGCTTGATGTTTTCCACGACCGCGCTCTCTGTGGTGATTGTTCTGGCGACAAGTTGTTCGGCGGGTAGCTTATTTGAGTCTAGAGTGATCATTGGCGTGGGCCAGTGACAATCGGCGCCACTTTAGTATCCTTCGCAAATAGGGCGGTTATCTGCAGCCCGTCATGTAAAAGAATAACAACCATGAGCGAACGAACGACTTCTGCAAGCTGGGCGATGGGGATTGTCAAAGCACTGGAGATGGACGGCCTGGATTGCCGGGTTCTGTTCAGGCAACTGGGGCTGGATTTCAGCGCCCTTGAAGATCCGGATGCACGCTTCCCGCAGGATTCCATGACCCGGCTCTGGCAGCGCGCGGTCGAGGTTTCCGGCAACCCGGCGATCGGCCTGAACATGGGCAAAGTGGTGCGTCCGGCTTCGTTTCACGTTGCCGGCTATGCGCTGATGTCGAGCAATACCCTGGCTGAAGGTTTCCAGCGTCTGGTGCGCTATCAACGCATCATTGCCGAAAGCGCTGACCTGAGCTTTCGCCTGCTCGACGAAGGTTACGCGCTGATTCTCACCGTGCACGGCGATCATCTGCCGCCGACCCGGCAGAGCGCCGAAGCGTCACTGGCCTGCGCTTTGGCGCTGTGCGGCTGGCTGACGGGGCGCCCGCTGCACCCGGTCAAAGTGTTGGTTCAGGGCGATCAGCCGACAAATCTGCAACCTTATAAAGAAGCCTTCCACGCACCGCTGGTGTTCAACGCGCCTTACGATGCGTTGATCTTCGAACGTGCCGATATGGAGGCGCCGCTGCCGACCGCCAACGAAGCCATGGCGCTGTTGCATGATCGCTTTGCCGGGGAATATCTGGCGCGGTTTTCCGAAAGTCGCGTGACGCACCGGGCACGTCAGGTGTTGTGTCGTTTGTTGCCCCAGGGCGAGCCCAAGCGCGACACCGTGGCGCAGACGCTACACCTGTCGCAGCGCACTTTGCAGCGGCGCTTACAGGAGGAGGGCACCAGTTTCCAGCAGTTGCTCGACGACACCCGGCGCGAGCTGGCCGAGCAATATCTGGCGCAACCGAGCATGACCTTGCTGGAAATCGCTTACCTGTTGGGCTTTGCCGACCCGAGCAACTTCTTTCGCGCGTTTCGCCGCTGGTTCGACACCACGCCCGGCGAGTACCGCTTGCGCCTGACGCAGGTGCCGGACGCGGTCAATGACGCCAGAACGCCGGAATACACAGCACAAACACCGTAATGATCTCCAGTCGGCCGAGCAGCATGCCGAACGACAGAATCCACTTCGCCGCATCCGGCAGGGTGGCGAAGTTGCCGGCCGGGCCGATGGTTTCGCCCAAGCCCGGGCCGACGCCGGACACGGTGCTGGCGGCGCCGGTCAGCGCGGTCATCCAGTCGACCCCGAGCAGCGACAGCAGCAGGGCGATCACGCAGATGGTGATGGCGAAGAAGAACGAGAAGGTCAGGATCGAACGGACAATTTCTTCGTCGAGGCGGTGACCGTTGTACTTCTGCTTGATCACCGCGCGCGGGTGGATCAGCTGATTGAGGTTGGCCTTGAGCAGGATGTAGGCGACCTGGAAACGGAAAATCTTGATGCCGCCCGCCGTCGAACCTGAGCAACCGCCGACAAAGCCCAGATAGAAAAACAGCATCAGCGAGAAGTTGCCCCACAGGCTGTAGTCCCCGAGGGCGAAGCCGGTGGTAGTGACCACCGAGGTCACGTTCAGCGCCACATGCCGCAGCGCTTCCAGCCAATGCAGCTTGGTGGTCCACCAGTACCAGGTGCCGAGCACCAGCCAGGTCACCAGCAGCATCGCCAGCAAACCCTGCACCTGTTGATCCTTGATCAATGCTCGGCGGTTGCCGCGTAGCGTCGCCACGTACAGGGTGAACGGCAGGCTGCCGAGAATCATGATGACGATCGCCACCCAGTGCACCGCCGGTTGCGTCCACTTGGCCAGCGACTGGTCAGAGGTCGAGAAGCCACCGGTGGAAATCGCCGACATCGCGTGGTTGATCGCATCGAACGGGCTCATTCCCGCCCACCAGAACGCCAGGCTGCCGAGAATGGTGATGCCGACGTAGGCCGCCACAATCAACCGCGCCACCATGTGCGAACGCGGCATGACCTTTTCCGAGCGGTCCGAGGATTCGGTCTGGAACAGGCGCATGCCACCGATGCGCAGCAGCGGCAGAATCGCCACGGCCATGCCGATGAAGCCGATGCCGCCGATCCAGTGCAGCAGCGACCGCCACATCAGAATCCCCGGCGACATGTTGTCCAGGCCGTTGAGCACGGTGGAGCCGGTGGCGGTGATGCCGGACATGCTTTCGAAGAACGAGTCGGTGTAGCTGATGTGCTGGGTCAGCAGAAACGGCAGCGCGGCGAAAATGCACACCACCAGCCAGCTGCTGACCGTCAGCAGGTACATGTCGCGCGGGCGCAGGTGAATGTGTTCCGGTCTGCCGGGTATCACCAGGGCGAGGCCGGCGACAAAGGTGATCATGCTCGCCCAGAGGAACGACGGCAGGTCGCTGGTGCGCTCGAAAATCACCAGCGTGGCCATCGGCACGACCATGGCCACAGCCAGCGTGATCAGGAAGATGCCGATGATAAAACCAATGATCCGTAAGGTCGGCAACGCCATGAAATCCGCTCGGGCTGGTGGGAGAAGGGCGCCATTCTACCTGTGGGGCAAGGCATGTAAACCGGCAGGCGCTGCGCAGATGAAGCTAGAATAGCCGCACATTTTTCAAAGGAGGTGGCCGATGCAGGCTCTCGACGCGTTGCTCAACCGTGTTTCCGTTCCCCGACTGGTCGAACCGGCCCCCACTGCCGAGCAGCGCGAAGCCCTGTTCGGCGCGGCCTTGCGTGCCCCGGATCACGGGCACTTGCAGCCGTACCGCTTTTTGACCGTCGAAGGCGCGGCGCGTGAGCAAATGGGCGAGTTGCTGGCCGAGGCGGCCCGCCAGCAGGGCGGCGAAGTCACCGAAGCGATGATCGACAAGGCCCGCAACGGCCCACTGCGCGCGCCGCTGGTGGTTGTGGTCATCGCGAAATTGCAGGAGCACGTGAAATACCCGAAGGCTGAGCAATTGCTCACGGCCGGCTGTGCGGCCCACGGGATTTTGCTCGCGGCGTATGCGCAGGGGATTGGCGCGGTGTGGCGCACCGGGGATCTGGCGTATTCAAAGCATGTGGCCGAAGGCTTGGGGCTGGTGGAAGGCGAGGAGGTGATCGCGTTTCTCTATCTCGGCACGCCGCAGAAAGAGCCGCGCGTGGCGGAGAAGGTTGATCTGGCTGAGTTCGTCAGCGCCTGGCCCGGTAAAGCCTGAAGATCAAAAGCCCCTCACCCTAACCCTCTCCCAGAGGGAGAGGGGACTGATTGGGGGATGCTTTGGAGTTACACCGACCTGAGCGACCTTCGCTGAATCCTGAGTCGGGATACCGGACGTGTTGTTTCTGCGAGTTCATAATCGACTCGGTCTTTCAGGTCGATGCACAACGGCAGACAACTCGGTCGGCCCCCTCTCCCTCCGGGAGAGGGTTGGGGTGAGGGGCTTTTTCAGGGCTGGACCACGACTCCCGGTACCAACGGCAATTCCAGACTCGCCACAAAGCCGCCCTGCGGATGATTGGCCAGCGTCAGCGTGCCGCCATGCCGTTCTGCCGCCCGTTTGGCAATCGCCAGCCCAAGGCCATGCCCGGCAGCGGTCTGCCCCGGCGCCCGGTAGAACGGCTCGCCCAACTGACTCAGATGTTCGGTCTGCACCCCCGGCCCGTGGTCGCGCACGCTGATGACAATCCGCTCAGCCTGCCGCGCAGCGTGCAATTCGATCGGCCGATCGCTCGGGTTGAAGCGCTGGGCGTTGCGCAGCAGATTGTCCACGGCGCGCTCGATCATCGTCGGCCAGCCTTTGAGATTCAGCTGCGGCTCGGCTTGCAGGCGCACGGTCTGCTCGGGTGAGCTGAGCTGCGCATCCTTTTGCAGCGTGGCGAGCAACGCATTCAGGTCCACTTCTTCAGCGCTGGCATTGTCGGCATCGACTCGCGCCAGCACCAGAATTTCACTGATCAACGCCTCCAACCGGTCGCATTCGCGGGTCAGCCGTGGCCACAGTTTCTCACGCTCTTCAGGGTTGGCGCGCTCGGCCAAAGCCAGCGCGATGCGCAGACGCGCCAGTGGTGAGCGCAGTTCATGGGAGACATCGCGCAGCAATTGGCGCTGACTGCCGATCAGGCTTTGCAGGCGCGCGCCCATGCGGTTGAAATCGGTGGCCAGCACGCCGAATTCGTCCCGGCGGTTGGCCAGTTTCGCCAGACTGTTCTGCTGATAAGTCGTCTGCCCCAGATCATGCACCGCGCCGCGCAAGCGACTCAGTGGGCGGGTGATGGAGAAAGTCACGAGCAAACTGAACAGCGTCAACACCACCAGCGCGATGCCCAGCGCACTCAGCGGCCAGAGCAGGCTTTCGCGGTGCCAGGCGTCGAGCTCGGGGTGCGGGATGCGGTAGATGAACAGGTAGGTATCACCGGTTTTTTCACTGGTGATCTCGTCGGTCAGACGCCGCCATGGCAGACGGCGATCGTCGTTGTTCTGCCGCGCCTCGAATGCTGCGGCGCGGCGCGGGAAGGTGCCACGCACCACCGGATCGCCGGTTTCGTTGAGCACCTGAACGTCGATGTGATACTGGCGTTTGCGTTGTTCGAGGATATCCTGCGCGGCTTCTTCGCCTTGGGTTTCGTAAGTCTGCGTCCATTCCGCCGCCAGCGTGTTGAGGCCGGGATGGCGGCTGAGAATCCACGCGTCCTGATTGAGCATGTGCCCGAGCAGAATCGACAGCCCGGCTACCAGAGCGATGGCCAGCCAGAAGCTCGCAAGAATCCGCCAGAACAGTGAACGCACAGAAACTCCTCGAAAATCACACCGTTCAAATGTGGGAGCGAGCCTGCTCGCGAAGGCGTAGTGTCAGTCAATCCATCTCTGGCTGAGGCAGCGCTTTCGCGAGCAGGCTCGCTCCCACATTCGATTTGAATGGAACAGGCCCGACGAGGTGAGTCGTCGGGCCCATGGTCAAGCCATTATTGCGCCTTTTGTGCCTGCTGCGCTTTCCAGGCCTTGAACTCGGCCCATTCGGCGCGGCGTTCGGCGCGTTTCTTCTGGATCTCGTCGAATTGCTTCTGTTGCTCAGGTTTCAGCAATGCACGGACATCGGACTCGGCTTTCTTGTGGTTGGCCGCGATCTCGTCCTTCATGGCTTTCTGGTCGGCCGGCGAGAGTTTCTCCAGGTACTTGTCGACCACCTGCTTACGCTCGTGCATCTGCTCGCCCATGATCTTGCGAATCTGCTCGCGCTGTTCGCGGGTCAGATCGAGCTGGCTGTACGGGCCTTTGCCGTGCATGCCGCCGTGCATCTGACCGCCGTGGCGCGGGCCATCCAGCGGACCACCGAGCGGACCGCCATCCTGCGGCATGGCCATGGCCACGGTTGGCAGAGCGGCAGCGAACATCAGAGCGATAAGAGTCTTGCGCATGGTGTATCTCCTTGTCTCGTTCCCGGTACGTTCCGGATGAGTGCAGATTACGCAGATCAAGGTCAGCGGCGGTCAGCGCAGCGTAAAGCTTCGGTAAAGACGTTTCGTGCCCGGCCTTACACATATGCTGTGCAGGAGGTGCTGAAGGCTGCGATCTGATCGTTCCCATGCTCTGCGTGGGAATGCAGCCGAGGACGCTCTGCGTCCTGCAGCCTGAAGATCGCCGCCTTGGGCAGCTCGTACACGAAACTGGATGGTTTTACAGGCTGTAGTAGTAACCACGGCTACGCAGCGCAACGATGCGCGGGCGGCCGTCGGGGTGGGGGCCGATTTTTTTGCGCAGGTTGCTGACGTGCATGTCGAGGCTGCGGTCGTACAGGGTCAGCTTGCGGCCGAGGGCCAGTTGCGCCAGTTCCTGTTTGTCCAGCGGCTCGCCGGGCTGCTTGAGCAGGGCTTCGAGCAGGCGGCTTTCGGAGACGGTCAGGGTCAGTTCTTTTTCGTCGATGCTGACCACGCCGCGCACCGGGCTGAAACTCAGGTCACCCAGCTCGAGCTGCGTCGAAACGGCTGCCGGGTGGCTGCGGCGCAACACGGCGCGCAGGCGCGCGGTCAGTTCGCGGGGGTCGCAGGGTTTGGCCAGGTAATCGTCGGCGCCCAGTTCGAGGCCGAGGATGCGGTCCAGCGGTTCGCCACGCGCTGACAGCATCAGCACCGGCAGGTCGGCGTGGTCGTTGCGCAATTGCTTGAGCAGTTCCAGACCGCTGCCGTCGGGCAGCATCACGTCCAGCACCACCGCCGCCGGGGCGGTTTCGGCCAACGCCTTGCGGGCGCTCTGGCCGTCGTGGCAGGCGCGCACCTGGAAGCCTTCCTGGCTCAACCAGCTACTCAGGAGTTCGCACAACTCCTGGTCATCATCAATCAGTAACAGCTCGCTCATGACTCACTCAATTTAGCCATTGCCGACGTTTTCGGCTTGCACCACTGGCAAAGATACCGCAGAGCAGCGCCAATAGCGCTACCCCGGCGCCAGTGACGAACCACTGCTGTTGATCGGTCAGCAAACGCGGCAGCGGGCTGGCCTGGGCTTCCTTGAGTTGCAGCTTCAGACGCTGGTTCTCCTGGCGCAGCCGGGCGAGCTGGGCGCTTTCGCGAGTGTTGTCGGCATTTTGCAGTTGTTTGTTCAGTTCTTCGCGCTGCTGCTCACTGGCCTTGAGCCGCTGTTGCAACTCGGTGATCTGGCTGCCGGCGCTCAATGACAATGGTGTGGAGCTGCCGCTTTCGGTGGTTTCCTCACCATGGGCGGGCGCCATGATCGACAACGTGAGCAACATCAGACACAACGGACCCTTGCGCATCGCGACACCTGTTTCCAAATGGATATTGGGCAGGTTGTCGGCAGGCAAACGAGAATAATGAGCGATTGAGAGCAGCGGAAGCCGAGAAGGTTCAGTGTCAGAGAGGTGATGTTGGTGGCTGATGCGTTTTTTGTGGCGAGGGGATTTATCCCCGTTGGGCTGCGCAGCAGTCCTGAGATGTAAGCAGGCGGTGTGACAGGCACACCGCATTGAATGGCTTTGGGGCGGCTTCGCCACCCAACGGGGATAAATCCCCTCGCCACTGGGACTTTTGTCTTTTAAGGGAGGACTTGCTTGAACGGTTTGACGATCACGTTGGCGTAAACGCCGGCGGCGATGTACGGATCGGCATCGGCCCAGGCCTGAGCGGCGCTGAGGGAGTCGAACTCGGCGACGATCAGGCTGCCGGTGAAACCCGCTGCGCCCGGATCATTGCTGTCGACGGCCGGGTGCGGGCCGGCCAGCACGATGCGGCCTTCGCCCTTGAGCGCTTGCAGGCGTTCCAGATGCGCCGGGCGTGCGGCCAGGCGCGCTTCCAGCGAGTTGGCAACGTCGGTGGCAATGATGGCGTAGAGCATGTCAGTCCTCGGTTTTTGGCGTTGTGGTATCGGTGTCATGCAGGTGGCGCGACAGGTAAACGCCCTGTGCGACCAGGAACAGCACGGTCATGCCCAGGCTGCCGAACACCTTGAAGTCGACCCAGATGCTCTGGAAGGTGAAGGCGACGAACAGGTTGGCCGCGCCGCAAAACAGGAAGAAGCCGATCCAGGCGATGTTCAGGCGCGTCCAGACCGGGTCTGGCAGGGTCAGCGCGTGGCTCATGATGCGTTTGATCAGCAGGCGATCGCCGATGAAATGGCTACCGATGAACGCCGCAGCGAACAGCCAGTTGACCACCGGCGCTTTCCATTTCAGGAAGGTTTCGCTGTGGAAGGCCAGCGTCAGGCTGCCGAATACCAGGCAGGCGATCAGCGTCAGCCACTGGCTCTTTTCCAGCTTGCGCTGCTTGATGAACAGCGCGCCGTACACCACCAGGGAGCTGATGATCAGCATCGCCGTGGCGCTGTAGATACCGCCTACGGTCACTTGCTGGCCGGCAATGTCGACGACCCGTGGATCAAGTTTGTAAACGATGAAGAACAGCAGAAGCGGGATGAAATCGATGAATTGTTTCACAGTGAGAGCCAGAAGCTGGATGTGGCGGCATAATAACAAACATATGGGCGCGCGATAGCGCCAGCTGATTTGAGGTTACAACTCCCCGTGAATGTTGATTTGCACTGCCACAGCACGGCCTCCGACGGCGCCCTGGCGCCTGCGGTTCTGGTTGCGCGAGCGTTCGAAAACGGCGTGCGAGTCCTGGCGTTGACCGACCACGACACCCTTGAGGGGCTCGCCGAGGCGCGTACTGCCGCCACCGAGTTGGGCATGCAACTGGTCAACGGCGTCGAATTGTCCTGCACTTGGGGCGGGGCGACTATTCACGTGCTGGGTTACGGCTTCGACGTCAACGCCGCGCCGTTGGTCGAAGCAATCTCCAAATTGCACGATGGCCGCTGGCTGCGGTCGGAAGAAATAAGCCGCAAGCTCGCACTGAAGGGCATGTCCGGTGCCCTCGACGGCGCCCGGCAGATCCAGCAGGAACTGGGCGACAGCGGCAACGCGCCGGCCCGGCCGCATTTCGCTGACTGGATGGTGCGTGAAGGTTATGTAAAGGATCGCGCCGAGGCGTTTCGCAAATGGCTCGGCGCCGGCAAGCTCGGCGACGTCAAGCTGCACTGGCCGACCCTGGAAGACACCGTCGCCACCCTGCGCGCCGCCGGTGCCTGGGTCAGTCTGGCGCATCCATGGCACTACGATTTCACCCGTAGCAAGCGCCGAAAGCTGATTGCCGACTATATTCAAGCAGGCGGGCATGCTATCGAGGTGGTCAATGGCCACCAGCCCGCAGAACAGGTGGGCAGCCTGGCGATCCTTGCCCGTGAGTTCGGTCTGCTGGTCAGCGCCGGCAGTGACTTTCATGGCCCTGGCGGCTGGTCCGAGATCGGCCAGTACCGGCCGGTTCCCGAGGACCTTCCACCCCTGTGGTGTCGGTTCAAACATGACACAGATATTGCCGCCGTCTGAACAGGTAGAGAATGTGAGTCAATTTTTCCAGATACATCCGGAAAACCCGCAAGCGCGCCTGATCAAACAGGCGGTCGAGATCATCCGCAAGGGCGGGGTAGTGATTTATCCCACGGACTCGTCCTACGCCATCGGTTGCCAGATCGGCGACAAGACCGCCATCGAGCGTGTGCGACGGCTGCGTCAGCTTGATGAGAAGCACAACTTCGCGCTGATCTGCAGCGACCTGTCGCAACTGGGCAATTACGCCAAGATCGACACCGGCACCTTCCGCATTCTCAAGGCGCATCTACCCGGCCCTTACACTTTTATTCTCAACGCCACCCGCGAAGTGCCGCGCCTGTTGCTGCATCCGAAGAAACGCACCATCGGCCTGCGCGTGCCAAGCCATCCGATCGCGTTGGCGCTGCTGGCCGAACTCGGCGAGCCGCTGATGAGCGTGACGCTGATCATGCCCGGCGACGAAGACCCCCTCAGCGATCCCTACGAAATGCGCCAGTTGCTTGAGCATCAGGTCGATCTGATCATCGACGGCGGTTTTGGCGGTATCAAGGCCTCAACGGTGATTGACCTGACCGGCGATGACCCGGAAGTGGTCCGCGTTGGTTGCGGCGATCCGACGCCGTTCATGGTCGAGGCCTGAATGTCCGCAGTGGAAACCGTGGTCGATCCCCAGGCCGGCGCCCAGCAGGAACTGCCGTTCGCGATGGTCTATGGCCAGGCGGTCATGGAAATGCCGCTGGACCTGTACATCCCGCCGGATGCGCTGGAAGTCTTTCTTGAGGCCTTCGAAGGCCCGCTCGACCTGCTGCTGTACCTGATTCGCAAACAGAACATCAATATCCTCGACATCCCGGTGGCGGAAATCACCCGCCAGTACATGGGCTACGTCGAGTTGATGCAATCGGTGCGTCTGGAGCTGGCCGCCGAATATCTGGTGATGGCGGCGATGCTTGCCGAGATCAAATCGCGCATGCTTCTGCCGCGCGCCGAAACCGTTGAAGATGAAGAAGACGACCCGCGCGCTGAACTGATCCGCCGCTTGCAGGAATACGAGCGCTTCAAGGCAGCTGCCGAAGGTATTGATGGTCTGAGCCGGGTCGGTCGCGATGTGATCGTGCCCAAGCTCGACGCCCCGGAAGCGCGGGCGCGCAAGCTGTTGCCCGACGTCGCGCTGGAAGAGATTCTGATGTGTATGGCCGAAGTCCTGCGCCGTGGCGACATGTTTGAAAGCCACCAGGTCAGCCGTGAAGCGCTGTCCACCCGCGAGCGCATGAGTGATGTGCTGGAGCGGCTCAAGGGCGGCGGCTTCGTGCCGTTTGTCGAGCTGTTCACCGCCGAAGAGGGCCGCCTGGGTGTGGTGGTGACTTTTATGGCGATCCTTGAACTGGTCAAGGAATCCTTGGTCGAGCTGGTGCAGAATGAGCCGTTCGCCGCGATCCACGTGCGAGCCCGAGCCGAATAACGAGTCCCTGTATGAACCTGACTGAACCCCGCGAGCTGGCGCCCCTGCTTGAAGCCTTTCTGTTGGCCTCGGGAAAGCCGCAATCCCTTGAGCGCCTGTTTGAACTGTTCGAAGAAGGCGAGCGGCCGGAGCCGGCGGTCTTCAAGAAAGCCCTGACCCTGCTTGGCAAGTCCTGCGAGGGCCGTGCCTTTGAGCTAAAAGAAGTCTCGTCGGGCTATCGCTTGCAGATCCGCGAGAAGTTCTCGCCGTGGGTCGGCCGTCTCTGGGAAGAGCGCCCGCAGCGCTATTCCCGCGCCTTGCTGGAAACCATCGCGTTGATCGCCTATCGCCAGCCGATCACTCGTGGCGAAATCGAAGATGTGCGTGGTGTGGCGGTGAACAGCAACATCGTCAAGACCTTGCTTGAGCGTGAGTGGATTCGCGTCGTCGGCTATCGCGACGTGCCGGGCAAACCGGCGATGTTCGCCACGACCAAGGCGTTTCTCGACCACTTCAACCTGAAAAACCTCGAAGACCTGCCGCCGCTGGCCGAACTGCGCGAAATGGAAGCCGAACCGGTGCTCGACTTCGACGACGTGCCGGTGCCGCAGAGTCTGCAAGAGCTGGCCGACGCCAGCGCCGAGCCGGAGGAGGAAAAGGAAGAAACCAGTTTCCATTCCCTGTTGCTGGAGCTGGACAGCATGGAAGAGGGCATCAAGACCGACTTCGACGACTTGCTGCGCGATGCGGCGGATGGCGAAGCGCCGGTGCCCGAGCCTGAGATCACCGCGCCGGTTGTTGAAGTTGAAGTGGAACTTGAAGCCGCGCCCGACGCCGAACCGGAAGAAGATATTCTCGGTGTCGCCGAAGCCCGCGAGAAACTCCTGGCCGCTGTCGCCGCCCTCGAACAGCCGGAACCGGAACTCAGCGAAGAAGAAGCCGAAGCCCGCGCGCTGGCTGAGGCAATCGAAGCCGAACGGCGCGAGTTCGAAGAATGACGCCTATTGAGAAACCAATGTAGACCCTTGTGGGAGCGAGCCTGCTCGCGAAGGCGGTGTGTCAGATACATCGATACTGAATGACACTGCGCCTTCGCGAGCAGGCTCGCTCCCACAGGGTGAAATGTCGTTCTGGAGATTGCGATGAGCTCAACCAAAGACCCCTGCATCAGCCTTTGCAAATTCTCCGACGACATCTGCCTGGGTTGCGGTCGCAGCAAGCGCGAGATCAAGGCCTGGAAGAAGCTTGACAAGGACGACAAACGCACGGTGCTGGCCGAAGCCGCGCTGCGTCTGATCAAACTCGGTGGTGCCGGTCGGCGGAAAAAGAAATAACCGGCAATCGATCAGCTAGTCTCTGATGCGCGATGGCGCACATCCGCGTATGATTCGCGACCCTTCGCCGATCCCTTCGGCCTGGACCCAGTTTTCAATGCTTCAGGCGCCGCCTGAACAGACCACACCGGGAGGTGCCCAGATGAGTGACATCAATCAGAAAGACGACCAGGAAATCGGCCCAGCAGGCGAAAAACTGCAGAAGGTCCTCGCCCGTATCGGCGTCGGCTCGCGCCGTGACGTGGAATCCTGGATCAGCCAGGGCCGGATCAAGGTCAATGGCAAAGACGCCACCCTCGGCCTGCGCGTCGACATGCATGACGCCATTACCATCGATGGCAAGGTGATCAAACGCGAAGAGGCCGCCGAATCGGTGCGCCGCGTGATCATGTACAACAAGCCTGACGGCGAAATCTGCACCCGTGACGACCCGGAAGGCCGTCCGACCGTGTTCGACAAGCTGCCGCGTCCGAAAGAGGGCCGCTGGATCAACATCGGCCGTCTCGACATCAACACCACCGGTCTGCTGATGTTCACCACTGACGGTGAGCTGGCCAACCGCTTGATGCACCCGTCCTACGAGATGGACCGCGAGTACGCCGTGCGTGTACGCGGTGAAGTCGACGACGAGATGATCGAACGGCTCAAGGCTGGCGTGGTGCTGGAAGACGGTCCGGCGCGTTTCACCGACATTCAACAGGCGCCGGGCGGTGAAGGCTTCAACCACTGGTACCACTGCGTGGTCATGGAAGGGCGCAACCGTGAAGTGCGTCGTCTGTGGGAATCGCAGGGCCTGGTGGTCAGCCGTCTGAAGCGCGTGCGTTTCGGTCCGGTGTTCCTCAACTCCGACCTGCCGATGGGCCGCTGGCGCGAAATGAGCCAGTACGAAGTCGACGTGCTCAGCGCCGAAGTCGGCCTGACCCCGGTGGCAATGCCGCAGCTGAACGCCAAGAGCAAGGACAAGCTCGAACGCATGCAGCGCAAATCGTCGCGGCCGATGGCCAAGACCGAGCGCGTGCGTACCCTGCGTCCAGCCGCTGGCGCACCCACCGGGCCACGCCCGGGCCGCGAGCCGCAGATCGAAGGCGAGCGCCCAGGTCGCAAGCCGGTTGCCCGTGACGGCGAGCGCGCACCGCGTCCGGCTAATGGCCGTACCGAGCGTGGCGAAGGTCGTGCACCGGCCGGTCGCGGTACGCCAGTGGCGGATCGTCCAGCCGACACCAGCAACAAGCGCCCGGCCAAACCGGCGCCGAAGCGTCCGGGGATCAAACTGGTCGACGGCGACAAGCCCTCCGGCAAGCGTCGCGGCGCACCGGCCGGTTCGGGCCAGCGCCCGGGTTTCGGTCGCAAAAAGCCGGAATAAGGCAGCTGTGAGTTACTAGCTACAAGCTACAAGCTACAAGCTACAAGCTGAAGCAAAAACGCCAACCTCAGGGTTGGCGTTTTTTTGTCTGGACGAAAGTCTGTGCTGACACCGATCGTTCCCACGCTCTGCGTGGGAACGATCATCTGCGGCTTACATAATTTCCCTGTGGGAGCGAGCCTGCTCGCGAAGGGGCCAGTCGCTTAAAACACGAATCGTCCGTCGAAGACTGGTTTGTCATCCAGCGCCAACACCCCGCCAGAAAAGATCAGATCCAGGTGATGACTGCCCTTGGCGCCACCGCCCAGTCCGAGATGCAGCCCACAATGCCGCTCCTCAAACCCGGCATTACGCGCATACAGATCCTTGACGCCTTCATTGGTGCCAATCCCCAACTCCTCAATCCGCCGGTTCGACGGGTTGGCATCCAGGTATTTGTTGAAATCATGCTCCAGCCCCGGCACGTCGGTGGCGATGCGGCTGATGGTCGAATTCTCGATCCATAGCTCCAGCGGCGATTCCAGCACGCCGTACTTGCGCGCGAACGGGATGGTGCTGAGGAAGGTGCCCTTGAACTTCACGTGGCCATTGATGGCTTCGCTGTGGGTGGCGATTTCGCCGGGGGCGAGGTCGAAGTTGCCGACGCCGTTGATGTCGGTCCACTTCTTGATGCTGCTCATCGGTGTTTCGAACCATGAGCCGTGATCGTCCTTGAAACTCAGCGTGGTCGCCTGGGACATGCGCTGGATCAGGTGACTGTTGAGCCCGGCGATGCGTTGCGGTGTGATGCTGAAAGTGTCGTAGAAGTAGTCGCCGTAATCCTTGAACAGCAGCGACTTCTTCCAGTTTTCCGCCATCACCGCTTGCAGCGCGCGGACGAACTCCGGGCCATCGGGGCGTGGGTTGGGCAGGGTGGAAGAGTCGTAGAAGAAAATGTACAGATCGCTGTCGGCAATTGCCTCGGACAGCGCTGTGGTGCTTTCCAGGTCCAGGCGCCGGGCGCTGAACTGGAAGCGCGGATGTTCGCCGGCCTGTTCGGCAATGGCGCCGGTCAGGGCTTCGTAGTCGGCGGTATGGCCGAGCATGACCTTCGCCGAGTCGAGGCCGGCAATGGCTGGGTGATGTTCGAGGTAGTAAAGGAAATGCGAGATGGCGCGGGGCTTGTCCATGAATCCTCCCTGACTGACCGGGGAATGAAGCGGCAGGCACGACCGGCCGGACCGTGCCTGCCCGGGATGTCTTACAGAGGCCACATCGCCGTGCCGAACGGAACCACCGCGTCGGCTTGCATCATTTCCACAGCGGCCTCATGGGTTGGCGCTTCAAACCATTCGTCCAGTTGCAGTTCGGTATCCAAGTCTTTTTCCAGTGCTTGCATGGTCGATCTCCTAGAGAATTTCACGGTTTATGACTGACCGGTCGAGGTGGCCGGTGAGACGTGAAGAACCTAGTTGAGCGTTTTTGTGAATGCAAAAATTTATCCATTTAATTTTTAAATAGACTTTTTGTTCTGTTTTTCGGGATGAATTTTCTTATTTGAAAACAAAAAACTAGGTCGGTGAAATTGATAGCAAGCTAGCTACCGTCAATATGCAGACGTCCTTCGGAAATTTCTGATTCGGAAAATATTCGTTACGCCTTGTAAAGAAAACCTGACGATATTGGCCCGCCAACCCGGTGATTTCCCGTCTCGCCCTCCGTTGTAAGGAAAAGCTTCCGTAACCCGACGCAGCGTGCCCCACGAGGGGCTCTGCCGCGCTTGTTTCCAGCCTTCAGGCAGGGTGTGATGCGCCCCATGCCTGTCGTGCAGGCGAATAACAAGAAGGAGGCGCAATGTACGCCGCGACTGATTTCCACTTCTCCCCGTGGGACGGTTTTCTCCTCGTCCCCGTCGATGGCCTGCAAAGGCCTGACTCACATTTTGCAGCCGCTCGGCACTGTCGAGGCGGACACGTGCAATCCCGGCAACCGACACGCTGATCAGGCGGGTCTGGCAGCAGGGGGTTGGCGGTGTACAATGCGCCGCGTTTTAACTGTGACCCTCTGCGTAATCGCAAAAATCTCGAGGCTATCCGCCTTGTTCACTCCGCCGCGCCACAAGCGTGCCGGGTTCGATTTCGTCACAGATAAAAACAAACAGGTGACGCATGACCGTTGTAAATGAGCTGAACTCCTGGTGCCTGCGCTGGGGTTTGATCGGGGCTGCCTGAAATCGCAACCTTGCAGCAACGTCTACTGAACATCATCAAACCTTGCGTGAGACCTTTTCATGAGTGGACAACCCTCGCAATCAGGCGAGCTTAAACGCGGCCTGAAAAATCGCCATATTCAACTGATCGCCCTCGGTGGCGCGATCGGTACCGGATTGTTCCTCGGTTCTGCCGGGGTACTGAAATCCGCCGGGCCGTCGATGATCCTCGGCTACGCCATCTGCGGCTTCATCGCCTTCATGATCATGCGCCAGCTCGGCGAAATGATCGTCGAAGAGCCGGTGGCCGGTTCCTTCAGTCATTTCGCGCACAAATACTGGGGCGGTTTCGCCGGTTTCCTCTCGGGCTGGAACTGCTGGATTCTGTACATTCTGGTGGGCATGTCCGAGCTGACAGCGGTCGGCAAGTACATCCATTACTGGGCGCCGGATATCCCGACCTGGGTCTCCGCTGCCGCATTCTTTGTGCTGATCAACGCGATCAACCTGGCCAACGTCAAAGTCTTCGGTGAAGCCGAATTCTGGTTTGCGATCATCAAGGTCGTGGCGATTGTCGGTATGATCGCGCTGGGCAGCTACCTGTTGGTCAGCGGCCATGGCGGCCCGCAAGCCTCGGTGAGCAACCTGTGGTCCCACGGCGGTTTCTTTCCCAACGGGGTGAGCGGTCTGGTGATGGCCATGGCGATCATCATGTTCTCCTTCGGCGGTCTGGAAATGCTCGGTTTCACCGCCGCTGAAGCCGACAAGCCGAAAACCGTGATCCCGAAAGCGATCAACCAGGTGATCTACCGCATCCTGATTTTCTACATTGGCGCACTGGTGATCCTGCTGTCGCTGACCCCGTGGGACAGCCTGCTGGAAACCCTCAACG
Organism: Pseudomonas sp. AC083; assembly: GCF_979253165.1. NCBI lineage: Bacteria > Pseudomonadati > Pseudomonadota > Gammaproteobacteria > Pseudomonadales > Pseudomonadaceae > Pseudomonas > Pseudomonas sp. AC083. Next base: position 173,433 of record NZ_CEEDDH010000003.1, on the reverse strand, counting down.
CGTCCGGCGATTCCTACAGCGGCAGCCCGTTCGTACAAGTGTTCTCGATGCTCGGCAGCAACACCGCCGCGCACATCCTCAACTTCGTCGTGCTGACCGCTGCGCTGTCGGTATACAACAGCGGTACCTACTGCAACAGCCGCATGCTGCTGGGCATGGCCGAGCAGGGCGATGCGCCGAAAGGTCTGGCGAAGATCGACAAGCGCGGCGTGCCGGTGCGTTCTATTCTGGCGTCGGCGGCAGTGACGCTGGTTGCCGTGCTGCTCAACTACCTGATCCCGCAGCACGCGCTGGAACTGCTGATGTCGCTGGTGGTTGCGACGCTGGTGATCAACTGGGCAATGATCAGCTACTCGCACTTCAAGTTCCGCCAGCACATGAACCAGACCAAACAGACGCCATTGTTCAAGGCGCTGTGGTACCCGTACGGCAACTTCGTCTGCCTGGCGTTCGTGGTGTTCATCCTCGGCGTGATGCTGCTGATCCCGGGGATTCAGATCTCGGTGTACGCGATTCCGGTGTGGGTGGTGTTCATGTGGGTCTGCTACCTGATCAAGAACAAGCGCAGTGCCCAGCAGGCGCTGCCAGTGATCGCCAAGTAACCGCTCAAGCAGAAACAGCAAACCCGGCCAAGTCAGACTGTGTGAAAACGCACTGATGGTGGTTCCAGCAAACGCCCCGACTTGTTCGGGGCGTTTGCTTTTGTGCTCACAGCAGACGAAAAAAGGCGTTTCAGCCCATCAGCGCCATCATCTGGCGCACGCCCAACACGTTAATTGCTCTTTTCAGGTTGTAGGCGTTCACCGCCAAGGCCATTTCAGCTCTCGCGCCTTCAAGCTGTCGCAGCAAGAAGCGAGCGTTACCAAATAACCACTGTTTAAGGTTGCCGAAGGGATGTTCGACGATGGATCGTCGGCTGACCATCATTTCGGGATGCGCCTGCATTCGCTGCTCCATTCGCTCGAAAGCCTGTTCGTGCAGATGGCGCGAGATGTATCGGCGTTTGGCGTCGGTGCACTTCGCTTTAATCGTGCAGCTTGCGCAGTCGCTGACCTTCGCTTGGTAGATCCGGCCTTTATTGCTGATCTGCTTAAAGATCAGCCATTTTCCGGCAGGGCATTGATATCGATCTTGCGACGCATCGTAGGCAAATGCTGTTCGATCGAAAAATATCTGTTCCTTGCCGCAGGAGTTGAGTGATCGCGCCACAGGCACATAAGCCGTGATGTTCTCATCCTCACATGCCTGGAACTGCTTGCCATTGGAATAGCCCGCATCCGCGGTGACCGTCAGTTCATCCTGCGAAAGTTGTTCCTTGGCGGCCTTGGCCATCGGTTCAAGTTGCTTGCGATCATCGCTGTCCTGAGTCACTTCATGATGCACGATCATGCAGTTTTCAGCGTCCACGGCTGTCTGCACGTTGTACCCGACCCGAGGCCCTTTGTGCGTTCGCAGCATTCGCGCGTCGCTTTCGTGGGTATTGAATTGCTCAAGCTCCATGGATTTCATCAGCGCCTGGCACGTCAAGTTATTGGAATGCCTGACTTCAAGTTGCGCCAAGTCGCCTTGATTGCATTGCGGTCAATCTTCTCGCCGGCTTCGGTTTTATCTGCCTCGTCCAGCTCTGCCAAATAGTGGGCGATGCGCTTCTCCAGCTTCTGCTCTTGATGTTGGAGCCGCTTCAAATTCATATGACGCCGTGAAGAGGCGACCGCCTGAAATTTGCTGCCATCAATGGCCACCAGCTCGCCGGTTATCAGCCCCGCTGTGCGGCAAAACTGCACGAAGGCCCGGCACGTCGCGATAAAAGCGGCTTTGTTGTCTTTACGGAAATCGGCGATGGTCTTGAAATCAGGCTTGAGTCGATTGATCAGCCACATCACTTCGACGTTGCGCTGGCACTCGGCTTCGAGCCGTCGTGATGAGCGAATCCGCTGGAAATAGCCGTAGAGGTAGAGTTTGAGCTGATCCGCTGGATCGTAAGAGGGACGGCCGGTGCTTTTGGGAAGTGCTTTATCAAAGCCCAGTCGAACCAGATCCAGCTTGGCGACGTAAAGATCGATAACGCGAACGAGGTGATCCTCGGGGATCAACTCTTCCAGCGAGACCGGAAACAGGCTGGTCTGGCTGCGGGACTGTCCCTGGATGTAGGCCATAACGAAAAATGCTCCGTATCTTTCGATACGGAGCATATTCTTTGAGCGCTGCGCAGATTGCTAGGTTTTCACACAGTCTGAAGTGCCGGGTTTGCTGTTTTGAAATGGAAAAATCTGGCATCACACCGAACGCTGTGGGGGCGAGCCTGCTTGCGAAAGCGGTCCATCAGAAACATCTGCATCGACTGACACACCGCCTTCGCGAGCAGGCTCGCTCCCACAGAGGTTGAGTGAATCAGGTTATCCTGCACGCTCTGATTACGGACGCTTTTCCATGCTGGTGATTTCCAACAACGTGCATCTGCCCGATGCCGAGATCGAATTGACCGCCATCCGCGCGCAAGGCGCCGGTGGGCAGAATGTCAACAAGGTCTCCAGCGCCATGCACTTGCGCTTCGACATTCCCAACTCTTCGTTGCCGGAGTTCTACAAGGAGCGCCTGCTGGCGCTGCGTGACAGCCGTATCACCAGCGACGGCGTGCTGATCATCAAGGCGCAGCAATATCGCACCCAGGAAGCCAACCGCGCCGATGCGCTGGAGCGGCTGGTCGAGCTGATTCTCAGCGCCACCAAAGTGGAAAAGAAACGTCGTCCGACCAAACCGACCCTGGGTTCGAAGAAGCGTCGGCTGGAGTCGAAAACCAAGCGCGGCAGCATCAAGGCCGGGCGCGGCAAGGTGGACTTCTAAACCTCGCGATACTTCGCCGTGTGCTTGTACAGATAGACACTCAAGCCAAGGCCGCTCAACGCTGCAAATGCGGCGAACAAGAAGATCGAAGCAAAACCGAATCCTGCTGCGATCGCCCCGGCCAGCGGCCCGGTGATCCCCAGCGACAAATCAATGAACAGTGAATAGGCACCGACCGCCGCGCCACGGCTCGAGGCCGGCACCAGATTCACTGCTTCCACGCCCAGCGCCGGGAACACCAGCGAGAAGCCGAAACCGCTCAGCGCCGCACCGGCCAGTGCCCAATGCGCATCCGGAGCAATCCACAACAGCAACAAACCCAACGTTTCCACCGACAGGCAGGCAATCGCTACGCGGAAGCCGCCGAGGCGGTTGATCAGATTGCCGAACAGCAGCCGCGCGCCGATGAAACTGGCGCCGAACAGGCTCAGGCACAGCACGGCGTTGTCCCAGTGCTGGGTCGCGTAATACAGGGTGATGAAAGTGGCGATGGTGCCGAAGCCGATCGAGCCCAGCGCGAGCCCGCAGCCGTGGGGGAAGACTTTGCCCAGCACATGCATGAACGGCAGGCGTTCACCGGCGACGATCGGCGCGGCGGTCTTCGGCCATGCCAGCGCCAGACCGAGCAGGGCGAGAAGGATGATGCTCACGCCCATGCTCCAAAGCCCCAGCCTGCTTACCAGCCAGACACCGAACGGCGCGCCGATCGCCAGGGCGCCGTAACTGGCGATGCCGTTCCAGGAAATCACTTTCGCTGTATTCGCCGCGCCAACCCTGCCGATGCCCCAGCCAATCGAGCCGGAACCGACCAGACTCTCGGCGCTGCCCAACACCAGGCGGCCGATCAGCAGGCTGATCAGGCTCAGCAGCGGCAGGTTCGGCGTCCACGCGGAAATCAGCATGAACACACCGCTCAAGCCGCAACCAGCGAGGCCGATCATCACTGCGCGTTTGCTGCCCTGGTTGTCGATGATCTTGCCCGCGTACGGGCGGCTGAGCAGGGTGGCGAGATATTGCACGCTGATCACCAGCCCGGCGATCACCGCACCGAAACCCAGGTCACTGTGGACGTAGCCCGGCAGCACGGCCAGCGGGATGCCGATGTTCAGGTAACCGATGAAGGTGAAAAGGACGATGGAGACTACTTGCAGCGTAACCGTCAGCGGACGCTGGGGCTCGGGTATAGACGACATGGGTAACGATCCACGGGAGCAGCAGATTAGATAGGCTGCTCATGATACCGGCGTGAACCGTTCAGGGGCGGGGAAAAGTAAAACTATTTGCCGGGCGGCGCTTTCAGGATTTCGCCGGGGCGACCAGTTGCGTGGTGACGAGGGCGGCGAGGGCGTTTTCTTCGCTGCCGAAACGTTCGAGCAGGGCAGCTTGCTTCTCGGGCGAGAGGCGATTCCAGATCTCGATCATTTTCTCGGTGGCGCCGATCAGCACGGCAGCTTGGCTTTCGGAGAATTCATCGGTCATGGCGGGCTCGGGTTTCAGGCAGTGTGGAAAGCGCATGTTAGCGCTTTCCACACGGTCTGTACGGCGGGTCTTACTCTTCGCTGTCGGCTTTGCGGCTGTCAGCGGCTTCTTGCGGCTCGGGCTTTTCAGCACCGGCGTGTTGCGGGGTCGTCTGCTCAGGTACGTGCAGGCTTGGGAAGGGGAGATTGGGAATCTCGTGCATGGGTGCGCTCCTCGCTAAGTCTGTTGATAGATCAGGTGCTCCGCGCTTTACAAAGCCTGCGCAGGATACAGCAGGAAAAATGACAATCAGACTTTTAATTCAAATTAATGCGACAGATGGCCGCAGGGGAGGCAAGAGCTGGGTTTGCTGATCGTTCCCACGCTCTGCGTGGGAATGCCTCAATGGACGCTCTGCGTCCGCTGTTGGGACGCGGAGCGTCCCGGGCTGCATTCCCACGCAGAGCGTGGGAACGATCAGTCGGGCGGGGGATTATTTGCAGGCGTCGGCGATGGCGTCAGCGAGCAAGGCGAGGCGGGTGGCGTCAATGCCGGCGACGTTGGCCCGGCCCGAGCTGACCATGTACACGCTGTGCTGCTCGCGCAGGTTCTTCACCTGTTCCGGCGACAGGCCGGTGTAGGAGAACATCCCGCGTTGCACGCCGATGTGCGCGAAACGCTCGCGTAGACCATGCGGTTCCAGCGCCTCGACCAGACCGCTGCGCAGCTGGGCGATCCGCAGACGCATGGCTTCCACTTCATCGGCCCAGCGCGCTTTCAGCTCTGGATCGGCGAGGATGGTCGCGACCACCGCCGCGCCGTGATCCGGCGGCGTCGACCACAGATTGCGGGCGATGTTGGCCAGTTGGCTGCGGATGTCGATGAGCTTGTCGGCGCTGGTCGCGCAGACGATCAGCGCACCGGTACGGTCTCGATACAGACCGAAGTTCTTCGAGCAGGAACTGGTGATCAGCAGCTCTGGCAGTTGCGCCGCGAACAACCGGGTCGACCAGGCGTCCTGCTCCAGACCATCACCAAAACCCTGGTAAGCGAAGTCGATCAGCGGCAGCAGATCGCGGCTGCGCACTACTTCAAGCACGCGCTTCCAGTCGTCATGGCTCAGGTCGAAACCGGTCGGGTTGTGGCAGCACGCATGCAGCAACACCACGTCGCCCTTCGGCACTTCCTTGAGCACGGCGAGCATTGCTTCGACGTCGAGGCGATTGTCATTGCCCACATAGGGGTAGTGGCTGACCTTGACCTTGGCGGCGGCGAAAATGGTTTCGTGGATCGGCCAGGTCGGGTTGCTCAACCACACGCCTTTGCCCGGCAGGCATTGCGCGATGAAGTCGGCCGCCAGACGCAGGGCACCGGTGCCTCCCGGGGTCTGGGTGGCGCCGGCGCGTTGTTCGGTGATCAGTTGCGAGTCGGCACCGAGTACCAGCTCATTGATGACCTTGCCGAACAGCGGATTGCCGTGGCCACCGATGTAGGTCTTGGTGTCCTGGCTTTCGACCAGTCGCGCTTCAGCGATTTTCACCGCTTCCGGGATCGGCGTCAGGCCCTGGGCATCCTTGTAGACGCCAACGCCGAGGTCGAACTTGCGCGGATTGGCATCCTGCGCATAGGCCTCCATCAAACCGAGAATCGGGTCGCCGGGGACCCGGCCGATGGCGTCGAAGTGCATTACTTGCGTCCTTCTGCAGTCTTGGCCACTTCGTCAGTGCGCGCGGCCATGATGAAGTCGTTGCGGTGCAGGCCTTTGATCGAGTGGCTCCACCAGGTCACGGTGACTTTGCCCCACTCGGTCAGCAGGCCCGGGTGGTGACCTTCGGCCTCGGAGATTTCGCCCACGGCGTTGGTGAACGCCAGCGCGTGCTTGAAGTTCTTGAACAGGAAAACTTTTTCCAGCTGCATGATGCCGTCGCGTACTTCGATGTTCCAGTCAGGGATCTGCTTGATCAGGATCGGCAGTTCTTCGTCGCTGACTTGTGGCGCATCGGCGCGGCAGGCTTCGCAGTGGGCTTGGTTCAAAGTCGACATGGTGTATTCCTGAAAACGAGTATGTTTTTTATTAAAGCGCGTGGGCCGTCAATGCCGTCACGCTAAAGCAAAGTGGCGGCGACGGACAGACGCAATTGTCAGCAAAAGTCGCGGTTCAGGCGGCTTTGGGTTTCGGCGGAAATTTCGGCGCGTGCAAGCCCAGCTGCATGCCTTGGCGAACCATGGCCATGATGTCTTCATGGGCCACGTCGAACAGGCGCTTGAGATTGGGCAGGACGAAGTACAGCGGCTGCAGGATGTCGATGCGATACGGCGTGCGCATGGCTTCCAGCGGATCGAAAATCTGATGCTCAGGCTCGTCCGACAGGCAGTAAACGGTTTCTTTGGGCGAGGACAGAATCCCGCCACCGTAGATGCGCTTGCCGTGCGGGGTGTCGACCAGACCGAATTCGATGGTCATCCAGTACAGCCGCGCCAGGTACACGCGCTCTTCCTTGGTCGCTTGCAGACCGAGCTTGCCGTAGGTGTGGGTGAATTCAGCGAAATACGGATTGGTCAGCAGTGGGCAATGGCCAAAGATCTCGTGAAAGATATCCGGCTCTTGCAGGTAGTCGAGTTCTTCGCGGGTGCGAATGAAAGTGGCGACAGGAAATTGCTTGCTGGCGAGCAATTCAAAGAACGTCTGAAAAGGAATCAGCGCTGGCACCCGGGCGACCTGCCAGCCAGTGGTCTCGCCGAGAACTTTGTTGATTTCGGCCAGTTGCGGGATGCGGTCGTGGGGCAGACCGAGTTTTTCGATACCGTCCAGGTATTCCTGGCACGCGCGACCTTCAATCACCTTCAACTGGCGAGTGATCAGCGTGTTCCACACCGCATGTTCTTCGGCGGGGTAGTCGATAAAACCTTGCGCATCGGGCTCGCGAGCCACGTATTGCGTCTGCTTCATGCTGCTCTCCTGCTAGGAAATTCGTTTTTGTTATGTCCAGCGATGGCTAAAGGAATACCCCAGAGTGACAGGGCGTGCAGCATGTTGACCGGTGTGTGCGTAGGAAAATTCTGCGTATTTCGTAAAGTTATCGTTACGCTTTGTCGGGTAATGCGCATTTACGGTGATTGGCGGGTTTGAAAAGGGCAGAGGCTGTCACATAATCTTGACAACTATCTGCGTGCCTCGACAGAAAACTCTGCCTCGGGCGCGCCACAAAACCCTGTGGGAGCGAGCCTGCTCGCGAAAGCGGTCTGTATGACACATCGATTCTGGATGTGCTGGCGCCTTCGCGAGCAGGCTCGCTCCCACAAGGACATGTGTTTACTTCTCAAACCTGTCGGGCCTTTTTCTATGCGCATCAAAGTCCACTGCCAGAACCGCATCGGCATCCTGCGCGACATTCTCAATCTGCTGGTGGCGTACGGTATCAACGTTGCCCGCGGTGAAGTTGGCGGTGAGCATGGCAACGCGATCTACCTGCACTGCCCGAACCTGATCAACATCCAGTTCCAGGCGTTGCGCCCCAAGTTCGAGGCGATCGGCGGGGTGTTCGGGGTCAAGCGCGTCGGGCTGATGCCCAGTGAACGCCGGCACATGGAATTGAACGCACTGCTCGGCGCACTGGAGTTTCCGGTGCTGTCGATCGACATGGGCGGCTCGATCGTTGCGGCCAACCGCGCGGCGGCGCAGTTGCTCGGCGTGCGCGTCGATGAGGTGCCGGGGATTCCGCTGTCGCGCTACGCCGAGGATTTCGATTTGCCGGAATTGGTGCGCGCCAACAAATCGCGGATCAACGGCATGCGGGTCAAGGTCAAGGGCGACATCTTTCTCGCCGACATCGCGCCGCTGCAATCGGAACACGACGACAGCGAGGCCATGGCCGGCGCCGTACTGACGCTGCACCGCGCCGATCGGGTCGGCGAGCGAATCTACAATGTGCGCAAGCAAGAGCTGCGCGGGTTCGACAGCATCTTTCAAAGCTCGAAAGTCATGGCCGCTGTGGTCCGCGAAGCGCGGCGCATGGCGCCGCTGGATGCGCCGCTATTAATAGAAGGCGAAACCGGCACTGGCAAGGAACTGCTGGCGCGCGCCTGTCACCTCGCCAGCCCGCGCGGACAGTCACCGTTGATGGCGCTCAACTGCGCCGGACTGCCGGAGTCGATGGCCGAGACCGAACTGTTCGGCTACGGCCCCGGCGCTTTCGAAGGCGCTCGCGCTGAGGGCAAGCTTGGCCTGTTGGAGTTGACCGCTGGCGGCACGCTGTTTCTCGATGGCGTCGGCGAGATGAGCCCGCGTTTGCAGGTCAAGCTGCTGCGCTTTCTTCAGGACGGTTGCTTCCGTCGCGTCGGCAGTGATGAAGAGGTGTATCTGGACGTGCGGGTGATCTGCGCGACCCAGGTGGATTTGTCCGAATTGTGCGCGCGCGGCGAGTTTCGCCAGGATCTCTATCACCGCTTGAACGTGCTGTCGCTGCACATCCCGCCACTGCGCGAATGCCTCGACGGTCTGACGCCGCTGGTTGAACACTTTCTCGATCAGGCCAGTCGGCAGATCGGCTGTCCGCTGCCGAAACTGGCCCCGGCGGCGATGGATCGCCTCAGCCATTACCACTGGCCGGGCAACGTGCGGCAGTTGGAGAACGTATTGTTCCAGGCGGTTTCCCTGTGCGACGGCGGCACGGTCAAGGCCGAACATATTCGCCTGCCGGATTACGGCGTGCGTCAGCCGCTTGGCGATTTCTCCCTCGACGGAAGTCTGGACGAGATCGTCGGGCGTTTCGAGAAAGCGGTGCTGGAGCGGTTGTATTCCGAGCATCCCAGCAGTCGGCAGTTGGGCAAGCGGCTCGGTGTTTCGCACACGACGATTGCCAACAAGTTGCGTGAGTATGAGGTTGGCAAAACCTCCGAAAGCTAAGTAGAGCCTTTGTGGCGAGGGGATTTATCCCCGTTGGGCTGCGCAGCGGCCCCGCTTTTCCTTCACTGCGACCTCATTTGCAGGCTTGGCGACTGCTGCGCAGCCGAACGGGGATAAATCCCCTCGCCACAGGATCGCCATCCCCGCCGAACTCAGGATTGCCACTAACCGGCATGACACCGCCGGTTTTTCGTCTTCGACCCATTTCAGATTCCCCCTCCGATCCCCTCAAGTCCCCTGTTTACCGGGCCTTCGCCCGCCAATAAAAAGTTGGTCTGCAAATTGCTTATGGCTGAGCAGTACAGCGGTGGGCGGCAAACGTCCGGCATGCAGAGGAAACACAGTGGACAAGTACCTTTATGTGGCAATGACCGGCGCCAGCCAGAACGCACTGGCGCAGCGGGCGCATGCCAACAACCTGGCGAACATCTCCACCAACGGCTTCCAGCGCGACCTCGAGCAGGCGCGTTCGATGCCGGTGTTCGGTGACAGCTTTCCGGCGCGCGCGTTTGCCATGAGCGAACGTCCCGCCACCGACTTCACGCCGGGCTCGCTGGTGCAGACCGGGCGTGAACTCGACGTCGCGGTATCCGGCAACGGTTTCATCGCCGTGCAAAACCCCGGCGGCGGCGAAAGCTACGTGCGCACCGGCAGCCTCAACATCGACGCCCTCGGCGTATTGCGCGCCGGCAACGGCATGCCGGTGATCGGTAACGGCGGCCCGATCGCCGTGCCGCCCGAGCAGCAGGTCGAAGTCGGCGAAGACGGCACCATCAGCATTCGCGCAATGGGCGAAGGCCCCCGCGTCATGGCCGAAGTCGACCGGATCAAACTGGTCAACCCGGACATCAAGAACATGAACAAAGGCCTCGACGGTTCGATTTACACCAAGGACGGCCAGCCGGCGCAAGCCGACGCCAACGTCAAACTGGTCTCGGGTTTCCTCGAGTCGAGCAACGTCAATGCCGTGGAAGAAATGACTTCGGTGCTGGCCCTGGCCAAGCAGTTCGAGTTGCACGTCAAGATGATGAACACCGCCAAAGACGACGACCAGGCCATGGCTCGGGTCTTGCAGATCAGCTAATTATCAGAACGTCGCGCCGTAAAACAGGCGCACGAGGAGAATCGAATGCTTCCGGCTCTATGGGTTGCCAAAACCGGTCTGTCCGCCCAGGACACCAACCTGACCACCATTTCCAACAACCTGGCGAACGTTTCGACCACGGGTTTCAAACGTGACCGTGCCGAGTTCCAGGACCTGCTGTATCAGATCAAGCGTCAGCCAGGCGCCCAGTCGACCCAGGACAGCGAACTGCCGTCGGGTCTGCAAGTGGGTACCGGTGTGCGCATTGTCGGCACCCAGAAAAACTTCACCGCCGGCAGCCTGCAAACCACCGAGCAGCCGCTGGACATGGCCATCGACGGTCGCGGTTTCTTCCAGATCCTGCAGCCGGACGGCACCACGTCCTACACCCGTGACGGTACTTTCCACCTCGACTCCAATGGCCAGATCGTCAACGCCAGCGGTTTCGCCCTGGAGCCGGCGATCATCATTCCGAACGATGCGCAGACCTTCACTGTCGGCCGTGACGGCACCGTGTCGATCACCATCGCCGGCAACCCGGCTTCGCAAGTGATCGGCAACCTGCAGACCGCCGACTTCATCAACCCGGCCGGCCTGCAAGCCGTGGGCAACAACCTGTTCCTGGAAACCGCGGCTTCCGGCGCGCCGCAGATCGGCACCCCGGGCCTGAACGGTTTCGGTACCACGCTGCAGAACACCCTGGAAACCTCCAACGTCAGCACCGTTGAAGAGATGGTCAACATGATCACCACTCAACGCGCCTACGAGATGAACTCCAAGGTGATCTCCACCGCCGACCAGATGCTCTCGTTCGTAACGCAGAATCTGTAATCCAGTCTTTGGGGCGGCCTGAGGTCGCCAGCAACACCGTGAGGTAGGGTCATGAAGCGCTTTGTATCTGTTCTGGCATTGAGTGGGGTCGTCTCGCTCGCGGGCTGCGTCGCCCCGACGCCCAAGCCCAATGACCCTTACTACGCCCCGGTGTTGCCGCGCACACCGTTGCCGGCGGCGGCCAACAACGGCTCGATCTATCAGGCCGGCTTCGAGCAGAACCTGTACAGCGACCGCAAGGCGTTCCGGGTCGGTGACATCATCACCATCACCCTGAACGAGCGCACCCAGGCAAGCAAGAACGCCAACTCGCAGATGGACAAGAACAGCGATAACTCGATCGGCCTGACCTCGTTGTTCGGCTCCAGCCTGACCACCAACAACCCGATTGGTGGCGGTGACCTGAGCCTCAACGCCGGCTACAGCGCCGACCGTTCGACCAAGGGCGACGCCAAGTCCGGGCAGAGCAACAGCCTGACCGGCTCCATCACCGTGACCGTCGCCGACGTGCTGCCCAACGGCATCATCGCCGTGCGTGGCGAGAAGTGGCTGACGCTCAACACCGGTGACGAATTGGTACGCATCGCCGGCATGGTCCGCGCCGATGACATCGCGACCGACAACACCGTGTCGTCGACCCGCGTCGCCGATGCGCGCATCACCTACTCGGGTACCGGCGCGTTTGCCGATACGAGTCAGCCAGGCTGGTTCGACCGTTTCTTCCTCAGCCCGCTGTTCCCTTTCTAGGTGGCTACGTTGAATCTGAAAAGCCTTATGGTGGCCGCGTTGTTGATGTCTGCGGCGTTCACCGCACACGCCGAGCGGCTGAAAGACATCGCCAGCATTTCCGGCGTACGCTCCAACCAGTTGATCGGTTACGGCCTGGTGGTCGGGCTTAACGGCACCGGTGACCAGACGACGCAGACCCCGTTCACCCTGCAGACCTTCAACAACATGCTCTCGCAGTTCGGCATCAAGGTGCCGCCGGGATCGGGCAACGTGCAGTTGAAGAACGTCGCGGCGGTGTCGGTGAGCGCCGATCTGCCAGCGTTTGCCAAACCGGGTCAGCAGGTCGACATCACCGTGTCCTCGATCGGTAACTCCAAGAGCCTGCGTGGCGGCACCTTGCTGCTGACGCCGCTCAAGGGTATCGACGGCAACGTCTATGCGATCGCTCAGGGCAACCTCGTGGTTGGCGGTTTCGACGCTGAAGGCCGCGATGGTTCGAAGATTACCGTCAACGTTCCGTCGGCCGGTCGCATTCCGGGCGGTGCGTCGGTGGAACGTGCGGTGCCGAGCGGTTTCAACCAGGGCAACAGCCTGACGCTGAACCTCAACCGCTCCGACTTCACCACCGCCAAGCGTATCGTCGACAAGGTCAACGACATGCTCGGCCCTGGCGTCGCCCAAGCCATCGACGGCGGATCGGTGCGGGTCACTGCGCCACTGGATCCGAGCCAGCGCGTCGACTACCTGTCGATTCTGGAAAACCTCGAAATCGATCCGGGTCAGGCGGTGGCAAAAGTCATCATCAACTCGCGTACCGGCACCATCGTCATCGGCCAGAACGTGAAAGTGTCGCCAGCCGCCGTGACCCACGGCAGCCTGACCGTGACCATCACCGAAGACCCGATCGTCAGCCAGCCGGGCCCGCTGTCCAACGGCCAGACCGCTGTCGTACCGCGCTCGCGAGTGAATGCCGAACAGGAAGCCAAACCGATGTTCAAGTTCGGCCCGGGCACCACCCTCGACGAGATCGTCCGTGCGGTGAACCAGGTCGGCGCGGCACCGGGTGACCTGATGGCGATTCTCGAAGCTCTGAAGCAGGCCGGCGCATTGCAAGCCGACCTGATCGTGATCTGAGGCCGGCCACCATGGATATGCGCAAAAGCGGTCTGGTCAGCAGCAGCGATTCGGGTTCCTACTCCGACCTCAATCGTCTGAACCAGCTCAAGGTCGGCGACAAGAACAGCGACGAAAACATGCGCAAGGTTGCGCAGGAATTCGAGTCGCTGTTCCTCGGCGAAATGCTCAAGTCGATGCGCTCGGCCACCGAAGCGCTTGGTCAGGACAACCCGCTGAACACGCCGGCGGCCAAGCAGTATCAGGAAATGTACGACCAGCAGCTGGCGGTTTCCATGTCGCGGGAGGGCGGTGGTATCGGCCTGGCCGACGTGCTGATCCGCCAGATGTCGAAGAACAAACCGATGGCGCCGGGCGAGGCTGCGGCCGCGTCCGCCGCCAAGCAGCAGGAAGCGCTGGCCAAGGCCGCCGCCGTGCCGACGCCGATTGCCGCCGGCACCGTCGCCACCGGTCCGCTGTCCCGCGTCAACGGCGAGCGTCCGTTGTGGGCATCGCGCTCGGTGCATGCGCCGAACAACACCGATATTTCCCATCGCAACGACATGGCGCTGATCAACCAGCGGCGTCTGGCATTGCCGCCGAAACTGGCCGATCGCTTGCTCGCTGGTCTGGTGCCGTCGGCGCCGAGCGTGGCCACTGCCAGCACTGCGGCGGCAGCGACCAACGCCTTGCCGCAACGGGCCACGACTACCGCCGTCACAGGCTCCGGCGCGTTGTACAACGGCGACTGGCTGGCCCGTGCCGAAGAGCAGAAAGCTGCTGGCGGGCAGATGCAGGTCTATGGCCGCGCCATGGCGCAGATTCCGCTGGCACCGGCGAAGAAGGCCTTCAGTTCCGCCGACGAATTCGTCAACACCATGCTGCCGATGGCCAAGGAAGCCGCCGACCGCATCGGCGTCGATCCGCGTTATCTGGTGGCGCAAGCGGCACTGGAAACCGGTTGGGGCAAATCGGTCATGCGCGCTCAGGATGGCAGCAGCAGCCACAACCTGTTCGGCATCAAGGCGAGCAGCAACTGGAAGGGCGATTCGGCCCGCGCGATCACCAGCGAGTTCCGCAATGGCGCGATGGTCAAGGAGACGGCCGAGTTCCGTTCCTACGCCTCGTACAAGGACAGCTTCCACGATCTGGTGACGTTGCTGCAGAGCAACAATCGCTATCAAGAAGTGCTGAAGTCGGCCGATAACCCAGAACAGTTTGTACGCGAGTTGCAGAAGGCCGGTTACGCCACCGACCCGAACTACGCGACGAAGATTTCGCAAATTGCCAAGCAGATGAACAGTTTTGAAAACTACGCTGCGGCGGGTGTCTCCACCACGCCTTTATAAGGCACCAGGTAATAAGGTCTGAACCATGAGTTTGCTCAATATCGGGATGTCGGGACTGTCGGCCAGCCAGTCCTCTCTGGCTACGACAGGCAACAACATTGCCAACGTCGACACCGCCGGTTATTCACGTCAGCAAACCGTGCAGGGCACCAAGTCCTCGCAGCAGTACGGCAGCGTTTTCATCGGCACGGGCACGACCCTGGCCGACGTGCGCCGGGTGTACAACTCGTACCTGGAATCGCAGCTGCACACCGCGACTTCGCTGGACAGCGAATCGGCCGCGTTCCTCAAGCAGGCGACGCCGCTGGACGCCATGCTGTCGGACACCAACACCGGCCTGACCGGTGTGCTGCAGAAATTCTTCACCTCGATGCAGGGCGTATCGACGTCGGCCACCGATGACACTTCGCGTCAGTCGGTGCTGACCGGTGCGCAGGCGCTGACCAGCCGTTTCAATACCCTGGCCAAGCAGCTCAACGATCAGAACACCACGATCAACGGCAGCCTCGGCGACATGACCGCCCAGGTGAACAAGCTCGCCACGGCGATCGCCAATCTCAACCAGAAGATCGGCGAAATCTCCACCAGTGGCGGGGCGCCGAATGACCTGCTCGACAGCCGTAACGAAGCCGTGCGTCAGCTCTCCGAACTGACCGGTGCCCAGGTCGTCGAGCGCGGCACCAGCTTCGACATTTATGTCGGCAGCGGCCAGCCGCTGGTCATCGGCAACACCACCAACAGCCTGAGCATGGTCGCGAGCAAGACCGACCCGTCGCGCATGTCGATCCAGATGGATCGCGGTTCGAGCACCATCGACATCACTTCGGTGATCAGTGGCGGCGAAATCGGCGGTCTGCTGACCTATCGCAAGGAAGTCCTCGACCCGTCGCTCAACGAGCTCGGTCGCGTCGCTCTGGTGATTGCCGATCAGATCAACAGCCAGCAAGCCCAGGGCATCGACAAGAACGGTGACTTCGGCGCGGCGATATTCAACAACATCAACAGTGCCGCGCTGATCAGTCAGCGCAGCATTGCGAAGGACGGCAACAGCGCCGGTTCGGGCAACCTCGATGTGACCATCAAGGACACCGGCAAGCTGACCACCAGCGACTATCAGGTGACCTTCACCAGCGCCACCGATTACACCGTCAAGCGTTCCGACGGCACCGATCTGGGCGCATTCAGCACCACGACCAATCCGCCGCCAGTGATCGACGGTTTCACCCTGGCCTTGAATGGCGGCGCGCTGAGCGCGGGTGACTCGTTCAAGATCACGCCGACCCGCAACGCGGCGGCGAGCATTCAGACCGTGCTCAGCGATCCGAAGAAAATCGCTGCGGCAGGTCCGCTGACCGGTGTCGCCAGCGCCAACGGTCTGGGCACTTACACCCAGCCGACGCTCAGCGACAAGATCGACATCTACAACCCGACCGCCCAGGCTGACATGCAGGCAGCGTTGAAGAATTCGACGCCGGTCAAACTGGTGTTCGGCGCAGCCAGCGGCGGCAGCCAGTCGTACAATCTGGTCGACGCCAAGGGCGCGACCATCGGCACCGGCACCATCGTGCCTGGCCAATCGAACACGCTGAATTTGAAAGTCGGCATCGTCGATGCCAGCGGCAACCCGGTGATGGACACTACGGTCACGCCGAACGTGCAGAAGACCTTCACCGTGCAGACCACCGTGGGCGGCACGCCGAAATCCGGCGAGACCTTCACCATGAACCTGACCGGCGCGGCGTCTTCGGACAACCGCAACGCCCAGGCACTGGTCGCATTGCAAACCAAACAGACCGTGGACACCGGTTCGGCGAGCAAGGGCATCAGCCTGACCGACGCCTACAACACCCTGGTGACCAACGTCGGTACCAAGACCGCCCAAGGCAAGTCCGACAGCGCCGCAACCACGGCGATTCTGGAGAACGCCAAGGGTGCCCGCGATTCGCTTTCCGGGGTCAACCTGGACGAAGAAACCGGCAACCTGGTCAAGTACCAGCAGTACTACACAGCGTCTTCGCAGATCATCAAAGCTGCGCAGGAAACTTTCGCCACGCTGATCAACAGCCTTTAAGGAGTCGTAATTCATGCGCATTTCCACCGCCCAGTATTACGGAACGCAAGCTTCGGATTATCAGCGTAACTTCAACAAGGCTGTCGCCACCGCGAGCGAGGCGAGCAGCCTGCAACGCATCAACACCGCCGCCGATGATCCGATCGGTGCCGGGCGCTTGCTGCAATTGGGCCAGCAGGCAGCGATGCTCGATCAGTACAAGACCAACGTCAACACCACCAAAAGTGCGTTGAACGTGCAGGAGTCCACGCTGGATTCGATCACCACGGCGTTGGCCCGTGCCAAGGAACTTGCGCTGGCCGCGAACAACGGCACGATCACCGACAAGGACCGCCAGGCGTACGCCTCGGAGATGGGCGAGATCCAGCAACAAGTGCTGGGCCTGATGAACGCCAAGGATGCCAACGGCAACTACCTGTTCTCCGGTTCGAAAACCGATACCGCGCCGTACTCGAAGAATTCTGACGGCACGTTCAGCTACAACGGCGACCAGACCACCATCGATCTGGGCATCGGCGACGGCATGACCGTGGGCACCAACACCACCGGTTGGGACGCGTTCCAGCAGACCATCAACACCGGTCGCACCAACACCAAGATGACTGCTCCAGCCGTGGATGACGGCCGTGTCGTGCTGTCCAACGGCACCGTCGGCACTGCCGCCACTTACGACGCCAAGTTCACTGCCGGGCAGCCGTATACCATCGATTTCGTCAGCAGCACCCAGCTGAAGATCACCGATGCGCTGGGCAACGATGTGACCGCCGAGGCCAGCCAGAATGGCTTGATCAGCAATAGCAGCGGCGCCAACCAGACTGTCAGCTTCCGTGGCGTCGACCTCAAGCTGAACGTCAACCTGAAGGCTGGCGATACCAATCCCGACGCCGTTATCGCAGGGCACAGCTTCCAGCTGTCGGCCTCGCCTGATTCGTTCACGACCACGCGCAGCCCGGGCAACACATCGACGGCTGTCATCACCGGTTCGACCATCACCGATCAGGCAGCCTACACCGCAGCGTTTCCGCAGGGCGGCGCGGTGCTCAAGTTCACCAGCGCCACCGATTTCGATCTGTATGCCGCGCCAGTGACCGCCGACAGCAAGCCGGTTTCCTCGGGCACGGTTGCTGGCGGTAACGCGACTGCTGCCGGTGTGACATTCGCGCTGGGCAACACGCCGGCCGCTGGCGATCAGTTCTCGATCCTGCCGAACAATCATCAGACCCAGAACGTGCTCGACACCCTGGGCCAGATGATCACCGCGCTGAATACGCCAGTCGATGGCGATCCGGTTGCCAAACAGAAATTGCAGGGCGCGATGGAGGCGGGCCTCGGCAACATCGACGCTGCCGCCAATCAGATCGGCACCGCAGTCACCACCATTGGTGCGCGCGGCCAGGCCCTGGACATGCAGGCCATCACTAACGACAGCCTGACCACGGCGAACAGCACGACCCAAGGTTCGATCCGTGATTCCGATCCGGCTGAAGTCATGACCCGTCTGACCCTGCAACAGACCATGCTGCAAGCCGCGCAACTGGCGTTCAGCAAGATCAGTCAGTTGGGTCTGTTCAACAAGATCTGATGATTGGCGGGCGCGAGCGCGCCCGCCAACGTTGTGCCTCTGTTAATGATTTTTTGCGGTATCAAGGGCTCGTTTTTGCGAGCGGGCTCGTACCGCCTGTGAGCCCGCCGTGAATTCACTTCCTCTCGTCAGCATTGCCATCCCTGCGTTCAATCCGCGCTTTTTCGAGCGCACGCTGAACAGTGCCGTCAGCCAGACTTACAGCAATCTCGACATCGTCGTGTGCGATGACAGTCGTGGTGACGAGATCAAGGACATCGTCAGCCTGGTCATGGAGCAGACCGGGGCCCAGGTGCGCTACGTTCGCAATCCACAGACGCTGGGGCTGGTGGGCAACCTGAAAGCCTGCCTCGAACAGGCGCGCGGCGAGTTCATCAAATTCCTTTGTGACGATGACCTGCTGTATTCGGCCTGCATCGAACAGCAAGCCCATGAGTTACAGCGCGAAGAAGTCAGTCTGGTGATCGCTCAGCGGCTGCTGTGGGACGCCAACGACATCATTCTGCCGGCCCGTTTGGAAAACAGCTCGCTATCACCCGTGAGCGCCTTGCTCAAAGGCGACGATGTGCTGAGCATTTTCGAAAAATTCCCGGTCAACGTCCTCGGTGGCTTCAGCAGTGCGTTGTTCCGGCGTGCCGATGTCGCCGAACTGTTGCCCGCTCTGACTGAAGCAGGTGCATGCTTCGTCGCGACCCTGGATTTTGCCTTGTACGTGTGTTTGTTGCGGCGCGGCAACATGGTGACGTCGAACAATGTCCTGAGCGCCGAGCGACTTTACCCTGAGCGCCTGAGCGCGCAGCAACCGATGAAGGATGCTGCCGAGGTTGAGCGCGAGTGGCTTTCGCAAATGCTCAAAGTGCGCAGCGGCGAGTCGGCGCCCGCAAAGGGCTGGGTTCGCTACGTGCGACTGACGAGCGCCGACGAGTCGCCTCGCGTTTGGGAAGAACTGCCGCTGAGCCGTACCCTTGGTACCAAGCAAAGCCGCCAGGAACTGGGTGTGGGTGTCGATAGCTTCAGTTTCGGCGAGCTCTATGCGCAGTGGCTGGCGTGTCGGGTGCTGACCGAGGCGCAGCGCCAATGGTTGCCGGAAACGCTTGCTGGCTGGCCGCAGCAGCCGAGGATCGTGCCGATCGTCATCGATGCGCAGGGTAGCCGCGACGGTCTCGAGCGCACCCTGCAAGCGCTCGCTGCACAGGACTATCCACCGGAGCTGGTGCTGGTACTGTCCGTAGCCTGTACCGAAGCAGTGTTGCAGGATCGCGTGTTCCACATGCCGTTGCAGGATGACGGTCTGGAGCAGATCAATACGCTGTTGCCGCAACTCGAAGGCGCCGACTGGTTCTATCTGCTGCAACCGGGAGATCGCCCGGTGGCACCGGCATTGCTGGTGATGGCCGATCGCATCGCGCATTCGCGGTCGCTGACGTGTCTGTACAGTGATGAAGGCAGCGTGCGCGACGGCGAATCGGCGGAACCGGCGTTCAAACCGGACTTCAACCTCGACCTCATGCGCAGTTATCCGTACGTCGGCCGAGCGCTGGCATTCCAGCGCGAACGCTTCCTCGCGCTCGGTGGATTTGCGCCAACGTTCGCCGAACTGGCGCCACACGACATGCTCTGGCGGATGGTCGAAAGCGATGGCCTGCAGGTTGTCGGACATATCGCCGAGGTATTGCTGGAGTCGAAATTCGACCTGTCGCAATGGCTCACCGAGCCTGGCGTGGTAGAGCAAAGTCGGCGAATTCTCGAGGCGCATCTGCAGCGCCTCGGCATTGCTCATGAAATCCGCCAGAACGGACTGCTCAATCGTGTCGACTACCGTCACGCGCAGCGCCCTCTGGTGTCGGTAATCATCGTCACTCAGGACCAGACTGCCGCCTTGCAGCGCTGTGTCGAAACGCTGCTGGAGAAAACCGCCTACACCGAGTACGAATTGCTCCTGGTCGATAACGGCAGCGAAAGCGCCGAAGCGCGGGCGTGGCTGGACGGCATGGCGCAGCTGGGCAGCGACCGGATTCGCGTGCTGCGGTATGCGCAAAAGGACAATGCCGCTGCTGTGCACAACTTCGCCGCGCGCCAGGCGCGCGGTGAGTACATGCTGATGCTCAATGCCTTTGCGGTGATTACTCAGGCCGACTGGCTCGACGAACTGCTCAATCACGCGCAACGTCCTGAAGTCGGGGTGGTTGGCGCCAAGCTGTTCAACCCGGACGGTGGCGTGCTGCACGCCGGTCTCATCCTGGGGCTGAATGGGCCGGCGGGACTGCCGTTCTACGGCCAGCCGATGCAGTCGGACGGGTATATGCACCGACTGCAAGCTGTGCATGATCTGAGCGCGGTCGGTGGCGACTGCCTGATGATTCGCAAATCGGTATTCGAAGCGGCCGGCGGTCTTGATGAGCAGGATTTCAAGCAAACGCTCAGTGTCGTGGATCTGTGCCTGCGCATTGGCCGCGACGGTTACCTGGTGGTGATGAACCCGCACGCCGTGCTGGCGGTGGGTACGCAGCCAGTTATCGCGGCGACGGAGCAAGAGCAAGCGCAGCACGCCGAGGAGAAGGACACCTTCTATCAACGCTGGCTGCCACTGGTTGCGCGCGACCCGGCCTATAACGTCAACCTGACGTTGCAGGGCGTTGGCGCCAGCAACTTCAGCCTTGAACCGGGCCTGCGTACTGGCTGGAGCGCGTTCTCCAAGGCGCAACTGCCGAACGTGCTCGCGGTTCCGATCAATGCTTCTGCCATCGGTCACTACCGCATGAGTCAGCCAATGATCGAGCTGGAAGCGGCCAACCGGGTGGAGGGACGGGTCTGCTACGGCTTACCGTCGATCATCGATATCGAGCGTCAGTCCCCCGATGTGATCGTCCTGCAAGGGCGCTATTCGGAGCATGCCATTGATGAAATTCCGCCGCTGAAGAAGTTCTTCAATGCCCGACGGATTTTCGAACTCGACGACTATGTCATCGACGTTCCCCATCGCAATGCACATATCCGTAACATGCCGGGCAAGTCGGACATGGAGCGTATGGTGCGCCGAGCGATCGGCCTGTGCGATCGCGTGGTCGTTTCAACCGCGCCACTGGCCAACGCGCTGTCGGACATGCACCACGACATACGCGTGGTGCCGAACATGTTGGCTCAGGATTTGTGGGGACACCTGCGCAGCCAGCGTCGCACCTCGAAAAAGCCCCGGGTCGGCTGGGGGGGCGGCACCAGTCACCATGGCGATCTGGCAGTGATCGCCGACGTGGTGCGCGAACTGGCCAACGAAGTCGACTGGGTTTTCTTCGGCATGTGCCCGGATGATTTGCTGCCGTACATGCATGAGTTTCACGGAGTGATCCCGCTGGATGTCTATCCGGCAAAACTGGCCAGCCTGAACCTCGATCTGGCGCTGGCACCGCTGGAGTTCCACATCTTCAACGACTGCAAGAGCAATCTGCGGCTGCTCGAGTATGGCGCCTGCGGTTTTCCGGTGGTCTGCACCGATACCGAGGCCTATCGCGGCTACTTGCCGTGCACGCGGGTCAAGACCAACACGACCGATGAGTGGCTGCAAGCGATCCGCATGCATCTGGCTGACCCGGATGCCAGTTATCGCATGGGCGATGAATTGCGTGAGGTGGTGCTGCGAGACTATGTTCTGCGCGGCGATAACTTGCGCCATTGGGAGTATGGCTGGCTGGCGGATTGAATTGCCCGCAAGGCTTCATTGAAAGGCGATCTCTCGGGTCGCCTTTTTTACAGGTTCATTGATTTGTTTGAGTCGATCAGCGAGGGAATGCGCTCCGGACAGGCAACGCCCGCACTGACAGATCCGGTTTCAACAACCACGCAAGGAAGATGTAATGACAATTGTGAATGGAACGAGTGAAGCGGATGTCCTGCTGGGCACCGACAGCAATGACCAACTCTATGGACTGGAGGCGGATGATGTCCTGCTGGCAAGTACAGGATCGGATGAGCTTGATGGCGGGGACGGCTTCGACACCGCGAATTACTACGCAATAACCTCTGGAATCAACGTCGAACTGGCCGACGGTACAAGTACCGTCGCCGGCCCCGACGGCAAGCTCGATACGCTGGTGTCCGTTGAGAAGATCGTCGGGACGTTTTCCAACGATACGTTCACCAGTTCGGTAGCCGGCGTGACGCTGGAAGGCAGCAGCGGTGACGATGTCTACATCGTCAGCGCCGAAGACGTGACCATCGTCGAGGAAGACTGGGGTGGCTATGACGAACTGCGCACCAGCCTCAACAGCATCAAGATGGCTGGCTTCGTCGAGAAGCTGACCTTCACGGGTACCGGTGATTTCAAGGCTTACGGCAGCGACACCGACAACGAGATCATCGCGGGTGCCGGTAACGACTGGCTGTGGGGTGGTGATGGTGCCGATCATTTCTTCGGGGGAGACGGTTACGACACCGTCAGCTACAGCGACAGCCTTGAAGGGGTGCGAGTCGAAGACTTCGCCAACTACGACGGCCTGACCATCGCCTATGGCGATATGTTCACCGGCATCGAGGCGCTTCAGGGCTCGGGCTTCGATGATGTGATTTATCGTCACAAGGACTCGATGAGTATCGATGGTGCGCAGGGCTACGACACTGTGAATTACCGCTACGCCTTCGACGTAGCCAATGTCGTGATCGGCAATGGCAGCAACCTCGCTGGTGACACACTGCTCAACGTGGAAGAGGTTATCGGTACCTCAGGCGCCGATCGTTTTGTCGTCAATGCCAGTGGTGTGAAGGTGGCTGGCGGTATCGGTGATGACGTTTATACGATCAACAGCACCGGTGTGACTGTCGAAGAAGACGACAGCTTCATGGGTGGTACCGATCATGTGTACACCAGCCTGTCCGAGTTGAGGCTGAGTGCGTTCGTTGAGCGGTTGACCTATACCGGCAGCAGCGATTTCACCGGTTACGGCAATGACGGCGACAACACGATCGTTTCCGGGGCCGGGAATGATGTGCTGCTGGGCGGGGCGGGGGCCGATAACTTTGAAGGTGGTGCGGGCCTCGACATCGTCAGCTATGACGACAGCGCTGAAGGCTTGAGCGCCTCGCTGAAATGGGGCGCGCAGAGCGGTATCGCCTTCCATGACGTCTACATCGACATCGAAGGCCTGCGCGGCAGCCAGTTCAATGATGTTCTGGAAGGTGAGTGGGGCGACAACGTCCTTGAAGGCGGTGGTGGTGACGACCAGATTCAGGGTGGCGATGGCAACGATCACATCTACGGCGGTCTGGCGTCCGGTCTCGATGCAGCCGGGCAGTCCGACACCTTGTTCGGTGGCTCGGGCGATGACGTCATCATAGCTGCGCGCGATGGTCTGTTTACCTGGGTCAGTGGCGATGAAGGCAATGACAACATTACCCTCGGGCGAGGCGTGGCCTATGGTGGGCAGGGCAACGACGTGTTGATCTTCAGCGGCGCCGGCCTGTCGGGCCTGGGCGGCAGCGGGTTTGGCGAGCAGGGCGATGATACCTATGTGGTGGACACGTCGGCCTTGGTGACCATCAAGGATGAAGGGCTGGATGCCAACGACACGCTGATTCTGAACACGATCGCTGACGCCAGTCAGTTGAGCGTGACCCGTGTTGGCGATGACGTTTATCTGCACAGTGCCAATGATGGTAGCAGTGGCGTGCCGGACAACGGTGTGCGGCTGGTGGACTGGTATGCGGGGTTTGCGACCATCGAGCATGTTCAGACGGCCGATGGTCAGATGTATGAGCTGCCGGTGGGTGCTGACGGGTTTGCGCTGTTCGGGTAGTTTTTGCGCATCGTTGAAGTAAGGGATGGGTCTTTGGATTCATCCCTTTTTTGTTTTTGGCCTTGGCGGCCCTTGGGCTGACCAGGCTCTCGGGGGTTGGGTGAATATCCGTTTCTGCGGGTGTTGCTGTTGCTGTAAGAGTGAAACCGCCAGCGGCAGCACCCGCAATAACGGATAGGCCCCCAATCAAAATCCTCAGCCCGTTCCCCACCGCCTCGACTCTGAGCTGGCGCGTTTCCTGCAAGTCCCCCTCAAATCGCCATAAAACGAGCGCTTGCGGTCATTGCACTTGCGCCCGGAACGGCAAAAGGTGTCGCCGCAAGGCCCGCAACGCTCAACAAAGCCATGCGCAGCCCGGTGAAGAACAAGAGGGGAGACGATGAAGGCAGTAATTTTGGCGGGTGGCCTCGGCACGCGGATCAGTGAAGAGTCGCACCTCAAGCCCAAGCCGATGATCGAGATCGGCGGCAAGCCAATTCTCTGGCACATCATGAAGCAGTATTCCGCCCATGGAATCCACGACTTCGTCATCTGCCTGGGCTACAAGGGCTATGCGATCAAGGACTTCTTCGCCAACTATTTCCTGCACACCTCCGACGTCACCTTCAACATGCGCGAGAACCGCATGGAGGTGCACCAGAATTACAGCGAGCCGTGGAGCGTCACGCTGGTCGACACCGGCGAAGAAACCATGACCGGTGGCCGGCTCTTGCGCACTGCGCCTTATCTCAAGGACGAGAAAGCCTTTTGTTTTACCTACGGCGACGGCGTCTCGGATATCGATATCGGCGCTCTGATCCGTTTTCATGAAGCGCACGGCAAGCTCGCGACCGTTACGGCCGTGCAGCCTCCTGGCCGTTACGGTGCGTTGCAACGCACAGGTCACCAAGTCATGGGTTTCACCGAGAAACCGCGAGGTGACGGCGGCTGGATCAATGGCGGTTTTTTCGTCCTGTCACCGCAGGTGCTGCCTTACATCGCCGGCGATGCGACCAGCTGGGAAGCCGAGCCGTTGATGCAACTGGCTGAGTTGGAACAGCTGCATGCCTACGAACATTCGGGCTTCTGGCAGCCGATGGACACCCTGCGTGACAAGAACCATCTCGAAGCGCTGTGGCAGAGCGGGGAGGCCCCATGGAAGCAATGGGCCTGAGTGCGGATTTCTGGCGTGGCAAACGCGTCCTGGTCACCGGACACACTGGATTCAAAGGCAGTTGGCTGACCCTGTGGCTGCAAAGCCTTGGCGCGCAAGTCAGCGGTTTTTCTCTGGATCCGTCGACCGAGCCGAGCCTGTTCGAACTGGCGCGCGTGCACGAAGGCATCAATGATCAACGCGGCGATCTGCGTGACCTCGGCGCCTTGCTGGAAATCATCGCCGAGACCGAGCCGGAAATAGTCCTGCATCTGGCGGCCCAGCCTCTGGTGCGCGAGGGCTATCGCGATCCGCTCGGCACCTATTCAAGCAATGTCATGGGTACGCTGAACCTGCTCGAAGCGATTCGTCAGGTCGGCGGCGTGCGCGCCTGTGTGCTGGTCACCACCGACAAGGTCTACGCCAACAAGGAGTGGCTGTGGCCGTACCGCGAAGACGAAGCCCTCGGTGGCCACGATCCTTACAGCAGCAGCAAGGCCTGCTGCGAATTGCTCGCGCAGTCCTATGCAGCGTCGTTCTTCCCGGCGGACAAACATGCCGAACACGGTCTGGCCCTGGCGACCGCACGCGCCGGCAACGTGCTGGGCGGTGGTGATTTTGCGCCGGAGCGACTGATTCCCGACGTACTGAAAGCCTGGACCGCCGACAAGCCAGTGACCCTGCGTTACCCGCAAGCGGTGCGCCCGTGGCAGCACGCGCTGGAGCCGCTGGCCGGATATCTGCAACTGGCTGCCGCGCTGTACGAATACGGCCCGGAATACGCCGGTGCGTGGAACTTCGGTCCCGGGGAGGCCGACATGTGCAGCGTCGGTGAAGTGGTTGAACTGCTCGCCAACCGTTGGCCGCAGGCCCGCGGTCTGCGTATCGAACCGAGTGAGCTGCACGAAGCCGGTCTGCTGCGTCTGGACAGCAGCCGCGCGCGGCAGGTGCTTGGATGGAAGCCGCGTTGGACGCTGGAACAATGCCTGACGCACACCCTTGGCTGGCATCTGGCGTGGCAACACGGCGAGGACATGCGCGCCGTTACCTTGAACCAATTGAATCTGTACAGAGAGCGTTCATGAGCGATTACACCTTGCAGAAAACGCCATTGGAGGGCCTGTACCTCATTCAGCAGAAAGTCTTCTGCGATGAGCGCGGGCGGTTCGCCCGGCTGTTCTGCCAGAGTCGTCTGACCGTCCAGGGGCGTCCTTTTGCGATCCGCCAGATCAATCATTCGCGCACGGTCGGCCAAGGTAGCGTACGCGGTCTGCATTTTCAGAAAGCCGGCTATGCCGAATCCAAGCTGATCACTTGTGTGCGCGGCGCGGTCTGGGATGTGGCGGTCGACCTGCGGCCGCAATCGCCAACGTATTTGCAGTGGCATGCGCAAGAACTGCGCGCCGATGATGGCCTCAGTTTTTTGATTCCTGCCGGTTTTGCCCACGGCTTCCAGTCACTGACCGATGAATCGGAAGTGCTGTACCTCACCGATGCCGATTACGCACCGGAGCATGAAGCGGGGTTGTCGGCCCTTGATCCGGCACTCGCGATCTCATGGCCGCTGCCCGTCAAGAATTTGTCAGCCAAGGATTCCAGGCATCCGCTGCTCGACAAACAGTTTCAGGGAGTCGAGCTTTGACGGCGACCACCTCCACTGTGCTGGTCACTGGCGCCACCGGCTTCGTCGGTCGCCACTTGGTCAGCGCTTTGCTTTCCAAAGGCTTCAAAGTGCGTGCGGTTGCGCGCACCCTCGACTCGGCTCGCAGTTTGCCGTGGTTCGCGCAGGTGGAATTTGTCGCCGCCGATCTGCATGCGCCAGACCTTGATGTCGAGCGCTTGGTTGATGGCATGGATGTCGTCGCGCATCTGGCCTGGAGCGGCTTGCCTAACTATCAGGCGCTGTTTCATTTTGAACGCAACCTGCCGGCGGATTACGCGTTTCTCAAGCGTGCGGTCGTGGCAGGGGTGAGCCATGTGCTGATCACCGGGACTTGCTTTGAATACGGCTTGCAAAGCGGCCGGTTGGCCGAGTCGGTCTTGCCCCAGCCTTGCACGCCTTACGGTCTGGCCAAGCACACCTTGCGCCTGTTCCTTGAAGCATTGCAGCGCGAGCAGTCGTTCACCCTGCAATGGGCGCGGTTGTTTTACCTTTATGGCGAAGGGCAGAACAGCAACAGCCTGCTGGCCAGCCTCGACCGCGCCATCGATGGTGGTGAGGCGCAGTTCAATATGTCGATGGGCGACCAGCTGCGTGATTATCTGCAGATTACCGAGGCGGCCACGCAATTGGCTTCGCTGATCGGCCGGCCTGATGTCGACGGCGTCACCAACTGCTGCAGCGGCCAGCCGATTTCCGTACGCGCGCTGGTTGAACAGCGTGTCCGCGAACGCCAGTCGACGATCAAGTTGAATCTGGGCCATTACGGTTATTCCGCCCATGAGCCCATGGCGTTCTGGGGTGATGCTCAGCGAATCTCGCAACTGAAGGGGCAAGAACATGCTGCATGAGCTTTATCGCGCGACCGGACTGCCGGTATTGCAGAACCGCACGTTTGCCAGCGCCGAAGAGGCGCGGGCCTCAGGGGCGGCAGACATTGTTCTGGTACAGGACAGCCAAAGCGGATTGATCTTCAACCAGGCCTTCGATGCCGACAAGCTGAGCTATGACGCCGACTATCAGAACGAACAGGCGCACTCGGTGCAGTTTCAGGCGCACCTCAATGCCGTCGAAGCGATCCTCGCCCGGCACTTCAAGGGCCAGACCCTGATTGAGGTCGGCTGCGGCAAGGGTTATTTCCTTGAGATGCTGCGGGGGAAGGGTTACGCCGTTACCGGGATCGATCCTTCTTATGAAGGTGGCAATCCTGACGTGATCAAGGCACCGTTCACCCGCGAGCTGGGGTTGGCGGCGGATGCGATTGTGTTGCGTCATGTGCTGGAACACATCAGCGATCCGTTGGCATTTCTCGCGCAAATGGCTGCAGCCAATCAGGGCGGGCAGATTTATATCGAAGTGCCGTGCTTTGACTGGATCGTCGAGCACAATGCCTGGTTCGACGTGTTCTATGAGCACGTCAATTACTTCCGTCTCGCCGACTTGCGCGCAATGTTCGGCACCGTGCTCGAGGCCGGGCATCTGTTCGGTGGCCAATATCTGTACATCGTTGCCGATCTCTCGACGCTGCAACGGGCGCCGGTCGAGACGCCGTCGTTGCTGACGCTGTCGACCACCTTCACCGCCAGTCTTGATCGCGCCGTGCAGATCATTCAATCCGCGCCGGCACAGGGCTCGGCCATTTGGGGCGCTTCGTCCAAGGGCGTGATTTATTCATTGGCCTTGCAGCGCGCCGGTGTGGCGGTAGATCGCGTCGTCGACATCAACCCGGCCAAGCAGGGCCGTTACCTGCCCCTCAGTGGCGTGCGGGTGTCCTCGCCGCAAGAGGCCATGGATGCGCTGCCTGCAGGCGCCCACCTGTTTGTGATGAATTCCAACTACCTCGAAGAAATCAAGCGGATGACTGGCGCACGCTACGTCTATCACGCCGTCGACAGCGCTTCGTTTCAGTGACCCTTGAGATTATTAAGATGACCGAAAACAACATCCACAAAGCCTTCGAAGCCGAATGCCAACAAGAGATCGCGCGCCAGGGTGATGACCAGAAAGTGGTAGCACTGGCCCGGGATTTCTTCAACGAATCGGCCCGCCATAAATACAGCTACCACTTCTCGTGGATGGGCCGTCCGATCATCCAGTTGCCGCAAGACATGATGGCCATGCAAGAGATCATCTGGCAGGTCAAACCGGACCTGGTGATCGAATGCGGCATCGCTCACGGCGGTTCGATCATCTATTACGCCTCGCTGTTGGAGCTGCAAGGCCACGGCGAAGTGCTGGGTATCGACCTCGATATTCGCCCGCACAACCGTGAGGCCATCGAAAGCCACCCGATGGCCAAGCGCATCCAGATGATCGAAGGTTCGAGTATCGATGAGGCGACCGCGCAGAAAGTCCGCGCGATTGCCGAGGGCAAGAAAGTGATTCTGGTCCTCGATTCCAACCATACCCACGACCACGTACTCGAGGAGCTGCGCTTGTACGCGCCGCTGGTTTCGGTGGGCAGCTACTGCGTGGTGATGGACACCGTGGTTGAAGACATGCCGGCGGACTTTTTTCCGGATCGCCCGTGGGGTCATGGCGATAACCCGAAAACCGCCGTGTGGAAATACCTGGAAGAGAACAAGGATTTCGAGATCGATCGGCAGATGCAGAACAAACTGCTGATCACCGTGGCGCCGGACGGTTATCTGCGCCGCGTTCGTTAATTCGCAACATTACCCAGCGTTGTTTCGGCGAGTCGCCGGTTGTGGAGAGAAGTTATGCAAGGCAAGTACAGTTCTGAACTGACGCTACCGCTCAACGAGTTGTTGACGGTGGTGCTGATTACTCACAACCGGCCGGCGTTCCTGCGCCGTGCGGTGAAGTATTACAGCAGCTTGCCCTGCCGAATCATGGTGCTGGATTCCACGCCGGAACGTCCGGAAGGCGATTTCTCCGCCGTCGATTATCATCATGTACCGCAATTTGCCTACTGGGGGATGCAGGCCAAACTGGCCTATGGCGTCGAGCAACTGAGCACGCCATACATGGTGCTGGCGGCGGATGACGATTTCATCGTGTTCGATTCGCTCTGCGAGTCTGTCGGCTTTCTTCAGGCCAATCGTGACTATGGCATGTGCCACGGCTATTGCCTGATGTACTTGGCGAAGGCCGATGGCGTGAACTACTACCGCCGCGACAAGAAGGTTCAGGAAGACTATTCGTCCGAGCGGGCGCAGGATCGCGTCATTGACTACATGAGTCAGTACATCCCGCCGTTCTACGCGGTGACCCGTACCGACCTGATGAAAATCTGGCACTCGTCATTGCCGCCGGGGACCAATTTCCAATGGCAGGAAATCGGGCACGTGTATTTCCTGCTGGCGAGCGCCAAGGCACGGATCCTGCCGATTCCCTATGTGGTACGCGAGATCAACTACGGCGTTTCCGAACACAATACCGACGTGTATCACTCGCTGACCTATGTTGATGGCAAGTCGGTCGCCGAACGAGAGGCGTTTGCCGAATTCCTCGTCTCGCTGCCGACCGGTATCCAGAACCTCGATGCAGGGCAGGCCAAGGCATTTGTTCTGGAGAGCTTTGCGGCGATGGCCGAGAGCCTGGCGGTCCGCCGGGCGCTGACTGCCGAGTTGATTTTCGAGTCGACCTGGAATCAGCAATTGCGGCGGCCTGATCGGCGCTTCGGCCCACTGCAGTACGTTGAGATGCCGTTCTACAACCAGGCGTTTTTCGATCTTCTGGAACAGTTTGAATTCATGATGCACACCCTGCCGGCGGGTCGCCTCCAGTTGGAGGGGCTGGAAGGCACATGGACGCGTCAGGCGCATCTGCTCCAGGCGCGCAATAACGATACGCCGGAGAGCGTGGTCGACCGGTTGTGGCAGGCGCATGATCTGAATGCGTTCAACCAGGTGGTTACCAAGCGTCTGGCCGCGCAGCTGCAAGTGCTCGGTGACGAGACGGCGGCGCAAACCATGCATGAATGGGTCGCCCGCCTCGAGGCGCTGACGGTCGACGATCATCAGGTCACGTTCGACAAGATGCAATCGGGACGTTTGTTGAATTGGCTGGCTGCACGTGCGCCTGCCATCGAGCAGCTCGAGTCGATCAGCCAACACGTGGCTGCCGAAGGTGGTGGTCAGCAGTTCGGTATCTTCCTGCTTGATCTGGACAACGACATCGACAAGTTGCAGGTGTCGCTCGACAGCCTGGTCGAGGGGCACTGCAAAGCGTTCAGGATTGTCGTGTTCACCACTGGTGAAGCGCCGGCAGCGACCACTGCGCAGAACACCCTGCACTTTGTCCGTGTCACGCCCGGCAATCTCGTCGACAAACTTAACCAGAGCGCTCAGCAGTCGCCAAGCGACTGGTTGATGTTGGCTCAGGCCGGTGATGAGTTCACCGCTAGCGGCCTGTTGCGCGCCAGCCTTGAACTGATGGGTGCCGAGAGTGTGCGTGCGGTCGCCACCGATGAGATCCAGCGCAAGGAAAACGGCGCACTGGTCGCCGTATTCCGCCCCGGTTTCAACCTGGATCTGCTGCAAAGCGTGCCGTCGCTGATGGCGCGGCATTGGTTGATCCGTCGCCAGGTGCTGCTTGACGCCGGCGGTTATCAGGCCGACTTCAGCAAGGCGCTGGAATTCGACCTGTTGCTGCGCATCATCGAACAGGGCGGACTCGACGGTCTCGCGCATCTCGACGAGCCGCTGCTGATCACCGAGCAGGCGCCTCTGGAAGAAAACGCCCACGAGCGTCAGGCGTTGCTGCGTCACTTGGGCAATCGCGGCTACAAGGCCAAAGTCACTTCGGCGGCGCCGGGCACTTGGCAGATCGATTATCGCCACACTGAGCAGCCACTGGTTTCGATCATTGTGCCGGTCATCGATGATTTGCCGGCACTGCGCCGCTGCCTGGAGGGCGTGCTGCTCAAAACCCGTTACAGCCGCTACGAAGTGCTGCTGGCAGCCAACGGCAAGCAGTCGGCAGCGGTCAACGATTGGCTGGGAACGCTGCGCCACGCCAAGGTCAACGTGTTGCGTGCCGACCAGCCGCTGAGCGAAGTCGCCTTGTTCAACGCCGCCAGTGAGCAGGCGCAAGGTGAATACCTGGTGCTGCTGGCCGCGGACAGCGAAGTGGTCAACCCGAACTGGATCGATTCGCTGCTCAACCATGCCCAGCGTCCTGAAGTCGGCATTGTCGGCGTCAAACTCGTCGATCGCGATGGCAAAGTCGCCAATGCCGGTCTGATTCTTGGTCTGAACGAAGGCGTGGGTTCGCCTTTCATCGGCGAGAAACACAAGGCCGAGGGCTACATGCAGCGGCTGGTTGTCGAGCAGAATTATTCGGCCGTCTCCAGGGTATGCCTGATGGTTGGCAAAGAGCTGTTCAATGCCCTTGGCGGCCTCGACGAAGCGACCTTCGCTGACGGCTATGCCGATGTCGATCTGTGCCTGAAGGCCGGTCAGGCCGGTTACCTCACCGTCTGGACGCCACTGGTGCAGGTGCTGCACACCGGCGAGCTGCCACAGGCGCCAGCGGCATTGGCGGCATTGCGTGAAAAATGGCCCGACGCCTTTGCCCAGGATCCGGCGTACAACGCCAACCTGGCCTTGAGTGGTAAAGGTTTCACTCTGGGCGAAAACGCCTCGATCAATTGGGCGCAATTGCTCGCCTGAGCAGGCCGGACAGGAACCACAACATGTTCAACGGACAATCGATTTTCATCTCTGGCGGCACCGGCTCGTTCGGTCGCAACTTCATTCGCCGCTTGCTGGAGCAATACCAGCCCAAGCGCGTGGTGGTGTTCTCCCGCGACGAGCTCAAGCAATACGAAATGCAGCAGACGTTCAATGCACCGTGCATGCGTTATTTCATCGGTGACGTGCGTGACGCCGAGCGCTTGCGTCAGGCGATGCGCGGCATCGATTACGTCGTGCATGCCGCCGCGCTCAAACAGGTACCGGCGGCGGAATACAACCCGACCGAATGCATCCGCACCAACGTCAACGGCGCGGAAAACATCATCGCCGCTGCGATCGATAACGGCGTGAAAAAAGTCGTCGCGCTGTCCACCGACAAGGCGGCCAGCCCGATCAATCTGTACGGCGCGACCAAGTTGCTCTCGGACAAATTGTTCGTCGCCGCCAACAACATTGCCGGCGAGCAGCAGACCCGTTTCGCCGTGGTGCGCTACGGCAACGTCGCCGGTTCGCGCGGCTCTGTAGTGCCGTTTTTCAGCAAGCTGATTGCTGACGGCGCGCAAGAATTGCCGATCACCGACGAGCGCATGACGCGGTTCTGGATCACCCTCGACCACGGCGTGCAGTTCGTCCTCGACAGCTTCGCGCGCATGCACGGCGGTGAAGTGTTCGTGCCGAAGATCCCGTCGATCCGCATCGTCGATCTGGCGCGCGGCATGGCTGAACATCTGCCGCACAAGAACGTCGGCATTCGTCCCGGCGAGAAGCTGCATGAGCTGATGGTGCCGCTGGACGATGCGCGCATGACTCTGGAGTTCGAGGATCACTACACGATTCAGCCGTCGATTCGTTTTACCAGCGTCGACGTCGATTTCGCCGTCGATAAACTCGGTGAACGTGGCCGTGCCGTGGACGAGGATTTCGAGTATCGCTCGGACACCAACCCGCATTTCCTTTCGGTTGGGCAGATCGCCGATCTGCACGCGAAGCTGTCGGTATGATTCCCTACGGTCGGCAGAGCCTTGATCAGGCGGACATCGACGCGGTAGTCGAAGTCCTGCAATCGGACTGGCTGACCCAGGGGCCGACCATTGAACGCTTCGAGCAGGCCATGGCCGAGCGCTGTCAGGCCGATTTCGGCGTGGCGGTGTGCAATGCCACGGCGGCGCTGCACATTGCTTGTCTGGCCGCTGACCTGGGGCCGGGCGATCGCTTGTGGACCTCGCCGAATACGTTTCTGGCTTCGGCCAATTGCGGGCGCTACTGCGGCGCAGAGGTTGATTTCGTCGACATCGATCCGCTGACCTGGAACCTCGATGCCTTTGCCCTTGAAGCCAAGCTGGAACAGGCCGAGCGCGACGGCACGCTGCCGAAAGTCCTCGTCGCCGTCGCGTTCTCCGGGCAGAGCTGCGATATGCGGCGCATCGCCGAACTGGCGGAGCGCTACCATTTCACCGTGATCGAAGACGCCTCCCACGCAGTGGGCGCGAGCTACGCCGGCCGCCCGGTCGGTTGCGGCGAATTTGCGGCAATGACGGTGTTCAGTTTTCACCCGGTGAAAATCATCACCAGCGCCGAAGGCGGCATGGTCCTGACCAATCGCCCGGTGCTGGCCGAACGTCTGCGACGCCTGCGCAGCCATGGCATGACCCGCGAAGCCGAGCACATGACCGAGCCCAGCCACGGACCGTGGTATTACCAGCAGATCGAGCTGGGTTTCAACTACCGGATCACCGATCTGCAGGCAGCGCTGGGTCTGTCGCAATTGCGCAAGCTGGATGAGTTTGTCGCGCGTCGCCGGGAATTGGCGGCGCGCTATGATCGCTTGCTGGCGTATTTGCCGGTGACGTTGCCGAGCCCGCAGGAAGAGGCGGAGTCGGCCTGGCACTTGTATGTGATTCGCTTGCAGACCGAGCGCATCAGCCTCAGTCATCGTCAGGTGTTTGAAGGTTTGCGCGCAGCCGGTATCGGCGTGAATCTGCACTACATTCCCGTGCATTTGCAGCCTTACTATCGGGATCTGGGGTTTGCCGAGGGTGATTTCCCCGAGGCCGAGCGCTATTACGCCGAGGCGATCAGCCTGCCGCTGTTCCCCTTGCTGACTGATGAGCAGCAGGATCATGTAGTCGAGCAACTGCGCCGACTGACCGAACGATGACCGCTGCGGCGGTAGACGAGACTGTGTATGCGCGATCTGAGCGAGCAGGAAAGATTCTGGCAGGGTGAGTTCGGCAACCATTACGTTGAGCGCAATGTCGGCCAAGCGCTGGTGGCGGGCAATCTAGGTTTTTTCGCCAAAGCGCTGAGCCGCGCGGGTCGCGTCGACAGTCTGCTGGAGCTGGGTACCAACGCCGGCAACAATTTGCAGGCATTGCGTCAGTTATTGCCGCGTTGCGAACTGTTCGGTGTCGAGATCAACGAAAGCGCGTGCGCGCAGGCGCAGGCGCTGGACATCGCGCAAATCTGGCACGGCTCGTTGTTCGATTTTCCTGTCGAGCGCCGCTACGATCTGACACTGAGCAAAGGCGTGCTGATCCATCTGGCTCCCGAGCTGTTGCCGCGCGCCTATGCGCAGATGTACGAGCTGAGCCAGCGCTACATCCTGATCGCCGAGTACTACAATCCGGCACCGATGGAAATCGCTTACCGCGGTAACAGCGGCAAGCTGTTCAAGCGCGATTTTGCCGGGGAAATGCTTGATCGCTATGCCGATTTGCAACTGCTCGACTATGGCTTCGTCTATCACCGTGATCGGCAATTTCCGGCCGATGACATCACCTGGTTCCTGTTGGAAAAACGCCCTTGAGCAACGTCGCAATCATCCCTGCCCGTGGCGGCAGCAAGCGTATCCCGCGCAAGAATCTCTTGCCGTTCGTGGGCGTGCCGATGATTGTCCGCTCGATCCGCACAGCGCTGGAATCAGGTTTGTTCGAGCAGGTCGTGGTCAGCACCGACGATGCCGAAATTGCCGACATCGCGAGGGCGCACGGTGCGCAGGTACCGTTCATGCGCCCGGCGGAACTTGCCGATGATTTCACCGGCACTGCGGCGGTCATCGTGCACGCACTGCAGCAGTTGCCGTCCTTCGATTTCGCTTGCTGCATTTACGCCACTGCGCCGCTGTTGCAGGCACGTTATCTGCGTCAGGGTTTGGAGTTGCTGGAGCAGCATCCGCATCGATCATTTGCATTCTCGGTTTGCGATTTCGCGTTTCCGGTACAGCGTGCACTGACAGTCGACGGGGACGGCGCCTTGACGGCGTTGTATCCCGAGTTTCGCAATACTCGTTCGCAGGACTTGCCCGAGGCGTTTCAGGATGCCGGGCAGTTTTACTGGGGCCGCAGCGCGGCGTGGTTGCGCGGTGATGTGCTGTATTCGCCAGCCAGCCTGCCGGTGATTCTGCCGCGATATCTGGTCCAGGATATCGACACCCCCGAAGACTGGCAGCGCGCCGAATACCTTTACGCGGCGCTCAAGGCCGGCGGAGAGCTGCGATGAGGGTGCTGATCCGCGCCGACGCTTCGCCGACCATTGGCAGCGGCCACATTGCCCGCTGCCTGACCCTGGCGCGGATGCTGCGCGGGCAGGGCAGTCATGTCGCATTTGCCTGTCGGCGTTTGCCCGGGCATCGACTGGATGCCCTGAATGCCGACGGCTTCGAGACCTTCGCGCTGCCCGAGCGCTATCGTGATGAAGACCCGCTGCAGGCCATCGAATCGCTGTTGCCGTGGCAGTTCGACATTGATGCACTGGGCCTGCTGCTGGACGGGAAGGCACCGTTCGACTGGATCATCGTCGACCATTACGGACTCGATCATCACTGGCAAACCGCTGCCCGGCGCTGGTCGCACCGAATCGCCGCCGTGGATGATCTGGCCACGCGGCGCTACAGCGTCGATCTGCTGCTCAATCAGAACCTGTCCGGTCTTAGCGAAAACTACGCGCCGCTGCTGCCGCCAGGCTGTCGCACCTTGCTCGGCCCGCGCTACGCCATGCTGCGCGAAGAATTCAACTGCGATGCCATCGAGATCAAACCGCAGGCGCGCCGGGTGCTGGTGAATTTCGGCGGTTTCGACGCGGCGAGGCAGACTCACCACGCGATGCTGGCGCTGGCTGATTTCACTGAGTTGCAGGTGGATTTCGTCGCTGGTGCCGACAACCCGGCGTGGACGCAGATGCAAGCGTTGGCCGAGAAGCGACCAAACTGGCGCCTGCACAGTTTCGTCAGCGATTTCCATCAGCGCATGACTGAAGCGGATCTGTTTATTGGCGCCGGCGGTGGCACCAGTTGGGAGCGTGCGGCGCTGGGTTTGCCGACCATCTGCATCGCCGTGGCGAATAATCAGCAGGCCAACGGCGAAGTCATGGCCGCTGCCGGTGCGCATGTGTTCATGGGCGCCCGCGAGCAGGTCAGCGTCGAGCAGTTGCGTGATGCGGTCGGCTTCGTCGTGAACAATCATTTTCTACGCCGCAGCCTTGCCGAGCGCTCGCGGCAACTGGTCGACGGGCGCGGTGCCGCACGCGTCGCGGCGGCGCTGGCCGGTGCGGTGCTGAAACTGCGCCCGGCGACGCTGGACGATGCGCAGTTGCTGTTCGATGGACGCAATGCCGAAGCGGTACGGCGCTGGTCGCTGGAAATCGGCGTCATCGATTGGGCGCAACATCTCAACTGGCTGACGGCGAGTCTGCGCAATCCGCAGCGGCTGCTGCTGATTGCCGAGGCGGATGACGGCCCGGTCGGGGTGCTGCGCTACGACTTGCGCGGGTTCGATGCCGAAGTGTCGATCTATCTGCTGGAAGGGCGTTTCGGCCTCGGTTGGGGCAGGGCAGTGCTCAGCCGTGGCGAAGCATTTGTCGCTGCGCACTGGCCGCAATTGACACGCATCACTGCCCGGGTCATGCCCGCCAATCAGTCTTCATTGAAAGTCTTTCGCGACGCCGGGTTCACTCAAGAGACCTGCGCGTTCAGCCGTGTTTTGAAGGATCACCCGCATGTCTAGTTTCAAGATTGGCCAGCACACCATCGGTGCCGATGCGCCGCCGTTCATCATTGCCGAAATGAGCGGCAACCATAACCAGTCTCTCGACGTCGCTCTGCAAATCGTCGAGGCGGCGGCGAAGGCTGGAGCGCATGCCTTGAAGTTGCAAACCTACACCGCCGAAACCATGACCCTGGATTTGGCTGAAGGCGAGTTCTTCATCAAGGATCCGGGCAGTCTGTGGGCCGGCACGTCGCTCTACGATCTCTACGAAAAAGCTCACACACCGTGGGAGTGGCACGCGCCAATTTTTGCTCGGGCCAAGGAGTTGGGAATGCTCGCGTTCTCGACGCCGTTCGATGACAGCGCGGTGGATTTTCTCGAAAGCCTTGAAGTGCCGGCGTACAAGATTGCCAGTTTTGAAAACACCGGTCTGCCGTTGATCCGGCGAGTGGCAGCGACCGGCAAACCACTGATCATCTCCACCGGCATGGCGAGTATTGCTGAGCTGGATGAAACCGTGCGTGCCGCACGCGAGGCCGGGTGCAAGCATCTGGTGTTGCTCAAGTGCACCAGCACCTATCCGGCCACGCCCCTCAACAGCAACGTGCGCACGATCCCGCATCTGCGTGAGTTGTTTGGATGCGAGGTCGGACTGTCGGACCACTCGATGGGCGTTGGCGTGTCGGTGGCGGCGGTGGCGCTGGGAGCGACGGTGGTGGAGAAACACTTCACCCTTGATCGTTCCGCCGGTGGCGTGGACGCGAGTTTCTCTCTGCAGCCTGCGGAGCTGGCCAGTCTGGTCGTCGAAACCGAGCGTGCATGGCAGGCGATGGGGCGTGTTCAGTACGGTCCGACCGCGGCCGAGTGCAAGTCACTGGTCTATCGCCGCTCGCTGTATGTCACCGCTGACATGGCCGCCGGTGAAGCCTTTACCGGGGACAATCTGCGCGCCATTCGCCCCGGTCTCGGTCTGCCGCCCAAGCACACCGAAGCCGTCCTCGGACGCCGTGCGCGCACCGCGATCAAGCGCGGTACGCCGCTGGACTGGTCGCTGGTCGAATAGGCCAATCTGCCATCGATTCGGCAAAATAGCGTGACCTGCGAGTCATAACGCGCATCTTCACTGTATTGTATTGACCGGGGAGATGGCGCCTGGCCCGTTTTGCGGTTCCAGTGATAGCCCTTTGCGCTTCCCGTGGCTGCCCATTGTGGCGGCCGTTTTCTGTTTGTCGGCGCCCCTCGAATCCTTGCGAGCGGTGGTTTTGGGCTGTTTTTTATTGGGAAGCCGTAATGATTGGCATAAAAAGCATTGCGAGCTACGTTCCTGTAGCCGGCGTGGACAATTACGCACAAGGTGCAAAATTCGAAAAGGATGAAGAGTTCATCCTTGGCAAGATCGGTTCGGCGTTCCTGCCGCGCAAAGACGCTGAGCAGGAAACTTCCGACCTGTGCGTGGAAGCGGCCAATGCGCTGTTTGCCAGCAATCCTGAACTGAAGCGTGAATCGATCGACGCCTTGATTGTCGTCACTCAGAACGGTGACGAAGAAGGCCTGCCGCACACAGCAGCAATCGTCCAGGACAAACTCGGCCTGCCGACCAATGTCGCAGCGTTCGATATCTCTTTGGGCTGCTCCGGTTACGTCTACGGCATCTACGCGATCAAGGGCTTCATGGAAGCCGCCGGCCTGAAGAACGGCCTGCTGATCACCGCTGACCCGTATTCGAAAATCGTTGACCCGGAAGACCGCAACACCACCATGCTGTTTGGCGATGCCGCCACCGCTACGTGGATGGGCGAAAACCCGACCTGGGCGCTGGGCAAGGCCAAGTTCGGCACCGACGGTTCCGGCGCACCGCACTTGAAAGTCAGCAACGGCGTGTTCTTCATGAACGGTCGTCAGGTCTTCAACTTCGCTCTGCTGAAAGTCCCGGCGCACTTGCACGAGTTGCTCGACGATTCCAATCTCAAGGCCGATGACATCGACGCATTCTGCATTCACCAGGGCAGCGCGGCGATTGTCGACGCCGTGGCGCGACGCTTCGAAGGCGAGCCGGAGAAGTTCATCAAGGACATGGTCGAGACCGGTAACACCGTGTCGTCGAGCATTCCGCTGCTGCTGGAAAAACACGTGCTTGATTCCGACTGGCAGCGCGTTGCGCTGAGCGGTTTTGGTGTCGGTCTGTCGTGGGGCTCGGCGATCATCTATCGTCCATAAACTGCAGAAAAACAACTGATACAAAAATAGCGTTCAAGGTTAACCTTGAACGCTATTTTTTTGCCCGAGAAGGAGCGCGAGGCGCCATGAGCGAGTTTTTCCAAGCCAATGCCGAGGTGTTGCAGCGGCGCTGGCCGGCGCTGTTCGAGCGATTCATGGCGGAAGACAGCGCGTCCGTACAGGCCGAACTCGTGCAAGGGCTGGGCTCGACGCTGAGCGTTGACGGCATTCAGCTCACCAGTCGCCATGATCGCCTGCATGAGGCGCAGATCCAGGCGGCGAGCCTGCCGGAAAAACCGCAACTTCACGTTTATGGCACTGGCCTCGGCGATTTGCCCGGCGTGCTTCTTGAACGTACGGGGCTCGAGCGTCTGTACGTGCACATCCTCAACGGCGCGCTGTTCGCGCTGGTACTGCAACTGCTCGATCAGCGCCAATGGATGGAGGATCCTCGGGTCGAACTGTTTTACGCCGGTGATCACCCGGACTTCTTCACGCCATTCTTTGCCTTGCCCGCCGAGATGATATTGGCCGATGACTTCAACGCGAAGATCCGCGACCGGCTGACCAATGAAGTGCACCTGACATTCAACAATCGCGATTTCGATCCGCAGTCGCCAGAAATCCAGCAACGCTTGCAGGAATGTCTGCCGGTGCTGCTTGGCGATGACGATGTCGCGCAGCTGTTCAGCAGTTGCGCTGGACATGAAATCTACGTGATCGCCACCGGGCCGACACTGGAGCAGCATTTCGAACGTCTGGCGGCGATTCGTCAGCGTGCCGAGCGGCCGTTGTTCATCTGTGTTGATACCGCTTATCGGCCGCTACGTGAGCACGGCATCGTGCCTGATCTGGTGGTGAGCATCGATCAGCGCATCGGCTTTCGGCATCTGCCCTTCGAGACGTCTGACGGCATTACCCTGGTGTACCTGCCGATGAGCGACCCGCAGGTATTGAAGGCATGGAAGGGCAAGCGCTATGGCGGCTATTCGGCCAGCCCGATCTATGCCGAGCTGAAAGAACAGTATCCACGCGGCGAGCTGCACGTCGGCGGCAGCGTGATCCATCCGGCGGTGGATCTCGCGGTGAAGATGGGCTCCGAGCGAATCACCCTGTTTGGCGCTGACTTCGCTTTCCCGATGAACAAGACTCACGCCGGTTGGAATGACGGCGATCTCGGACCACCGGTGAATCAGGCGCGGCACTGGGTGCGCGATGGCCACGGTCAGCGCGTCAGCACTCAGCTGAATTTTCGCGGTTATCTGTGTGTGCTTGAGCGGTATATCGCCGCGCATCCGCAGGTCGAATTTCTCAACAGCAGCCGCGCCGGTGCATTGATTGCCGGGACCGCTTTCAATCCGGAGCTCGTGCAATGAGTGCGCTGAGTCAGTGTCAGGATCAGTGTCGTCAGTGTGCCGCGTTGTTTCGCCTTGGGCGTGACGTTGAGGCGGCACTGACGATGGTCGATATATTCGAACAGGCCCAGCAATGTCTGGCGTCTGCCTCAGTGGATATCCAGCAGGCGTGGGCACAGGTGCTCACGCAAATGCTCGACTGTCAGGAGCGCCAGGACTGGTTGGGCCTGGCTGACTATATGGAATACGAACTGGTCGAATTGCTGGAAAGTGCCAGGCGCTGAACCGCTGCGCAGCGCTGGCCCGCGGCTTTGGGTTACAGGCGGTTTTATGACGTCATTTTTTCGCGCTGGATGTGCTGCTAAGTCTTTGTTTTCTCGGGGGTGGCGTGGTGATGGCAAAATTTTTTCAAAAAGCCCTCAAGCAACCTGCAATCCCGACGATAACTATTACGAAGGTTCTCTAGGCCATACCCGGCGGTTGCCAGGGCCGGAAGCCGCAGTACCCAACCAACGAGGAATTCGTCATGGCTTTAACAGTAAACACCAACAC
Source organism: Pseudomonas sp. AC083 (assembly GCF_979253165.1). NCBI lineage: Bacteria > Pseudomonadati > Pseudomonadota > Gammaproteobacteria > Pseudomonadales > Pseudomonadaceae > Pseudomonas > Pseudomonas sp. AC083. The sequence continues at coordinate 132,122 of NZ_CEEDDH010000003.1, read as the reverse complement.
CACATCGTTGAACGTTCAGAAAAACCTGAACCGCGCTTCCGACGCTCTGTCCACTTCGATGCAGCGCCTGTCTTCCGGCCTGAAAATCAACAGCGCCAAAGACGACGCCGCTGGCCTGCAGATCTCCAACCGTATGTCTTCGCAGATCCGCGGTAACACCCAGGCCATCCAGAACGCCAACGACGGTATCTCCGTTGCCCAGACCGCTGAAGGCGCTCTGCAAGCTACTACCGACATCCTGCAGCGTATGCGTGAACTGGCTGTTAAAGCCCGTAACGGTACCAACGGCACTGCTGACCAGACCGCTACCAACGCTGAATTCGCTCAGATGTCCGACGAGATCACCCGTATCTCGGCTTCGACCAACCTGAACGGCAAAAACCTGCTGGACGGTTCGGCTGGTACTGTGACCCTGCAAGTGGGCGCAAACACCGGTTCGGCTAACCACATCGACCTGGTACTGAGCTCCAAGTTCGACGCCGTCAGCCTGTCGGTTGGCAGCGGCACTGTTGTACTGACTGGCGCCAGCCCTTCTGACGCTGCCGTCGCTATCGACAGCGCGATCACTGCAATCGACGCAGCTATCGCTAACATCGGTGCAACCCGCGCCAGCCTGGGTGCTTCGCAAAACCGTTTGACCAGCACCATCCAGAACCTGCAGAACATCACTGAAAACACCACCGCTGCTCAGGGTCGTGTACAGGACACCGACTTCGCCGCTGAAACTGCTAACCTGACCAAGCAGCAGACTCTGCAGCAAGCTTCGACCTCCGTACTGGCTCAAGCCAACCAACTGCCTTCCGCTGTACTGAAGCTGCTTCAGTAATTTCGGAATGAGTTTAAGCGGGGGAGTGCGCTTGTCGTGCTCTCTCGCTTTTTTACGTTAAGAGGTGATGGGCATGGACATGAGCGTAAAGCTTAACGTGTCTTATCCGGCTCCCAAGCCAGTGCCACCGGTTGCTGACAAACCGTCAGAGCTGCCTAAAGTCCAAAAGACTGAAGCGCCGGTCGCTGCCAAGGATCAGGATGCGGACGGCGCCAAGTTGAAACTGGCGGTGCAAGAGATAGAAAAGTTCGTCCAGTCGATCAAGCGTAATCTGGAGTTCTCGATCGACGAGCATTCCGGCAAGGTCATCGTCAAGGTGATTGCGAGCGAGACGGGTGAAGTCGTTCGACAGATTCCTTCCGCCGAAGCCCTCAAACTGGCCGACAGCCTCGCCAATGCAAGTCATGTATTGTTCGACGCCAAAGTCTGATAAATGGCATGAATAGTGTTTGTTCGTTCTCAGGACGCGTGTAACGGTCAAAAGAATGGCAACAATCTGAAGGGAGATGCACATGGCAAGTCCAATTCTACCGGGTTCCGGACTGGGTTCCGGCCTGGACATCGGCGCGATCGTGACCGCGCTGGTCAACGCCGACAAGTCTGCCAAGCAGACGCAGATCGATACTGCGACCAAAACCAACAGCCTGAAGATTTCCGGTGTCGGTTCGCTGAAAAGTGCACTGGCTGCGTATCAGAAAGCGATGGGCGATCTGAACAAAGCTTCGAGTCCGGCGTTTGCCGGTTTTACCGCAACATCTGACACGCCATCGGTTGTCGGTGCTACCTCGGATAAAACCGCCGTACCGGGTACTTACAGCGTCGTCGTGAAAAACCTGGCCACCGGCTCGAAAGTAGCCAGTGCCGCCTTCGCCGGCGGGGCCGCCAGTGCCATTCCGAGTGGTACTCTGAAAATCAGTCAGAATGGCATTGATTACAATGTCGCGATTCCGGCCAATGCCACCTTGCAGTCCACGCGCGATGCGATCAACACCGCGCAGTCCAGCAATGGCATTTCCGCGAACATCGTGACTGACAGTACGGGCGCCTCGCGTCTGGTACTGAGCTCCAACAAGACGGGCGCCGGCATGGACCTGCAGGTCAGCGGTATCGCCGGCCTCGAAATCGATGGCACCCAGAAGATGGGTGACAGTCCTGCGGCAGGGGCATCCGGTGCGGTCGGTGATGTGGCCAAGGACGCTAGCCTGACCATTGACGGTCTGGCCGTTACCAGCAAGACCAACACCGTGACCGGTGCGATCAGCGGCATGACGCTTAACCTGACTGCCGCCAGTCCCTTGGTCAATGGCGTCGCAACGCCAGCGACCGTTTCGGTTGCGACCAATACCGCCGGCATCCAGACATCGCTGCAATCGTTCATCGATTCCTATAACACCCTGAAGAAAACCATCGACACCTTGTCCAAGGCAACGCCGGATGCCGACGGCAATCTGACCGTTTCCGCAGCCTTCACTGGTGACGCTCTGCCGCGTTCGTTGATGGCGGATGTGCGCGCTCAGTTGACAGATCCAGGGGCGGGCGGAGCGGGGCAATTGTCCGTGCTCTCGCAGATGGGCGTATTGACCGATAGCAAAACCGGTTTGCTGACGCTCGACACTGCAGTGTTCAACAAGCGGATGGAAACTCCCGGCATGGCTGGCCAGGTTCAGCAGCTCTTCAGCGGCACCGATTCCAAGAATGGTCTGTTGGCGCGTATGACTGCGGCGGTTGATCCGTACGTCAAGACTGGTGGGCTGCTCGATCAGCGCAGTTCCAACCTGACTAATCTGACATCGAGCCTGCAAAAGCAGCAGGCGGCGCTGGATCTGCGCGTGGCCAACCTGACGACGACGTTGACCGCCAAGTACAACGCCATGGACTTGCTGGTAGGGCAGATGAAGGCAACGGCGAGCAACATCACGTCGTTCTTCAGCTCGCTGAACGCTCAGCAGTCCGCGAAGTAACAGTCAGTAACGACAAAAACCCGGCTACGCTTTATCGGCGTGCGCCGGGTTTTTGTCTTTTGATCTAAAGTTTTCGGACCGGTTGGCGATACACTGGTTATACGAGTCAACGTGGCAATGAGGTAGAACATGAACCCGATGTTAGCCCTTCGGCAGTACCAGAAAGTCGGCGCCCATGCGCAGACGTCCGAAGCGAGCCCGCACCGTTTGGTGCAAATGTTGATGGAAGGTGGACTGGCCCGGATTGCGCAGGCCAAAGGCGCCATTGAGCGCAAGGACATCCCCGCCAAATGCACGGCGATCAGCAAGGCCATCGGCATTGTCAGTGGCCTGCGTGAAGGCCTCGATCTTGAGAACAACGCCGAGGCGCTGGCCGATCTGGATGGCCTGTACATCTACATGATGAAGCGCCTCGCCGAGGCCAACATCAGCAGTGATCCGCGTGTCCTCGATGAAGTGGCCGGTCTGCTGACAACGGTAAAAGAAGGCTGGGACGCCATCGCGCCTGTGCCGGCTCCGCAGTTCTGAAGGAGGTCACCATGAGTCTTGTATTGCAGCGAATAGCCGATACCCGTGAAGCGTTGGTCGGAGCATTGGCCGAGCGAAACTGGGAAGCCATTGGCGAGTTGGATCTGGCTTGCCGTTCCTGCATGGAAGACGTCATGGCGGAAGCTTCGCTGGACGAAGTTGCGCTGCGCGATAACCTTGAAGAGTTGCTATTCGTCTACAAAGAGCTTCTCGAGGTGGCAATGGGCGAGCGGCAGGCGATAGCCAACGAGATGTCGCAGATCACCCAAGCGCAAAAGGCTGCAAAGGTTTACCATCTGTTTGGTTGATTAACCGTCAGTTGAACCAGAGATGTGCGCCATAAATTTGACTGTGCACGGTTTTTTGACTTAACTAGTGGCTATTATCAGGTTTAGGGCGTCTACAGGCACATGGTGTCCTGCAAGCGTCTCGCTTGCCTTATTTTTCGGGCATTGAGTTGACTAGGGAAGTTGCTATTGCATGTGGCGTGAAACCAAAATTCTGCTGATCGATGACGATAGCGTCCGCCGCCGCGACCTGGCGGTGATTCTGAATTTTCTTGGCGAAGAAAATTTACCCTGCGGCAGCCATGACTGGCAGCAGGCTGTCGGCTCTTTGTCGTCTAGTCGTGAAGTCATTTGCGTACTGATCGGGACCGTCAATGCTCCTGGCGCGCTTTTGGGCTTGCTAAAGACACTCGCAACCTGGGATGAGTTCCTTCCGGTTTTGTTAATGGGCGATAATTCTTCCGTTGACCTGCCTGAAGACCAGCGTCGCCGCGTCCTGTCGACCCTGGAAATGCCGCCCAGCTACAGCAAATTGCTCGATTCGCTGCATCGCGCCCAGGTCTATCGTGAAATGTACGACCAGGCCCGCGAACGCGGCCGTCATCGCGAACCCAATCTGTTCCGCAGTCTTGTCGGCACCAGCCGTGCGATTCAGCACGTCCGGCAGATGATGCAGCAAGTGGCCGACACCGACGCCAGCGTGCTGATCCTCGGCGAGTCCGGCACCGGCAAGGAAGTGGTCGCGCGCAACCTGCACTACCACTCCAAACGCCGCGACGCGCCGTTCGTGCCGGTCAACTGCGGGGCGATCCCTGCAGAGTTGCTGGAAAGCGAACTGTTCGGCCACGAGAAGGGCGCTTTCACTGGCGCGATCACCAGCCGTGCCGGGCGCTTTGAGCTGGCCAACGGCGGCACGTTGTTCCTTGACGAAATCGGCGACATGCCGCTGCCGATGCAGGTCAAGCTGCTGCGCGTATTGCAAGAGCGCACCTTCGAACGCGTGGGCAGCAACAAGACCCAGAGCGTCGACGTGCGCATCATTGCCGCGACACACAAGAATCTCGAAAGCATGATCGAGATCGGCTCGTTCCGCGAAGACCTCTACTATCGCCTGAACGTGTTCCCGATCGAGATGGCGCCACTGCGTGAGCGCGTCGAAGACATCCCGCTGCTGATGAACGAACTGATCTCGCGCATGGAGCATGAGAAGCGCGGTTCGATCCGTTTCAACTCGGCGGCGATCATGTCGCTGTGCCGTCATGGCTGGCCGGGCAACGTCCGCGAGCTGGCCAACCTGGTCGAGCGCATGGCGATCATGCACCCGTACGGCGTGATCGGCGTGGTCGAGTTGCCGAAGAAATTCCGCTACGTCGACGACGAAGACGAGCAGATGGTCGACAGCCTGCGCAGCGATCTGGAAGAGCGCGTGGCGATCAACGGCCATACGCCTGACTTCAGCGCCAGTGCACTGCTGCCGCCGGAAGGCCTCGACCTCAAGGACTACCTCGGTGGCCTGGAGCAGGGCCTGATTCAGCAAGCGCTGGACGATGCCAATGGCATTGTTGCCCGCGCCGCTGAACGTCTGCGCATCCGTCGCACCACCCTGGTCGAGAAGATGCGCAAGTACGGCATGAGCCGGGCTGGAGGAGATGAACAGGCGGATGATTGACGCCTGTTTTTCAAGCGCTTAATTTATAAGCGGTTTTTTTTAGGCACGGGTATTGCTATAGCCCTCGCAACGTTCCGTTTCACTGACGGTCAGCCAAGCGAGAGAGCCCAATGCCCCAAGCCGCCCAGATCTCTTCTGCCTCCAATATCGTGGGGCAACCCTCGTCCGTAGAGCAGGCAAGTCGTCAGGGGCTTGAGCAGGCCTTCCAGCTGTTCAACCAGATGTCGAGCCAGCTGACCGACTCCTACAGCCTGCTCGAAGCGCGGGTCACCGAACTCAAGGGTGAGCTGGCCGTGGTCAGCGCCCAGCGCATGCAGGAACTGGCGGAAAAAGAACGCCTGGCCAATCGCCTGCAAAACCTTCTCGCCCTGTTGCCCGGCGGCGTCATCGTCATTGACGGCCACGGTCTGGTACGCGAAGCCAACCCGGCCGCCATCGATCTGCTCGGCTCGCCACTCGAAGGCGAACTCTGGCGCCATGTGATCGCACGCTGCTTCGCTCCCCGTGAAGACGACGGTCACGAAATCTCCTTGAAAAACGGTCGACGTCTGTCGATCTCCACCCGCTCGCTGGATGCCGAGCCGGGGCAGTTGGTGCTGCTCAACGACTTGACCGAAACCCGGCATCTTCAGGATCAACTGGCACGGCATGAGCGTTTGTCGTCGCTGGGGCGCATGGTTGCGTCGCTGGCCCACCAGATTCGCACACCGCTGTCCGCCGCTTTGCTCTACGCCAGTCATTTGACTGAACAGCAATTGCCGGTGGAAACCCAGCAACGCTTTGCCGGGCGCCTGAAAGAGCGTCTGCACGAACTCGAACATCAAGTGCGCGACATGCTGGTGTTCGCTCGCGGTGAATTGCCGCTGACCGACCGCATTACCCCCAATGCCTTGATGCAATCGCTGCAGGCAGCGGCGCTGACCCATGTGCAGGATCTGCCGATCCGCTGGCAGTGCGACAGCCATGCCGGTGAGCTGCTGTGCAACCGCGACACACTGGTCGGGGCATTACTGAATCTGATTGAAAACGCCATTCAGGCCAGCGCCGGCGAAGCGCGCCTGAAAGTGCATTGCTACACCAGAGGCAACACCCTGCGTCTGTGTGTCAGCGACAGCGGCAGCGGCATTGAGCCGACAGTTTTGGCGCGCCTCGGCGAGCCTTTTTTTACTACCAAAGTCACCGGCACCGGCCTCGGCCTGACTGTGGTCAAAGCGGTGGCCCGTGCGCATCAGGGAGAATTGACCTTGCGTTCGCGAGTCGGGCGCGGCACCTGCGCGCAGGTCAGCCTGCCACTGTTTTCCGCTGCACAGGGAGTTGAATAAACGTCATGGGCATCAAGGTGTTGCTGGTCGAGGATGACCGTTCGTTGCGCGAAGCGCTGGCCGATACGCTGCTGCTCGCCGGCCACGACTATCACGCCGTCGGCAGCGCCGAAGAAGCGCTGACGGCCGTCGCGCAGCAAGCCTTCAGCCTGGTGGTCAGCGACGTCAACATGCCGGGCATGGACGGTCATCAATTGCTTGCGTTGCTGCGCGCACGCCAGCCGCAATTGCCGGTACTGCTGATGACCGCCCATGGCGCGGTCGAGCGTGCGGTCGATGCGATGCGCCAAGGCGCGGCGGATTATCTGGTCAAGCCGTTCGAGCCCAAGGCATTGCTCGATCTGGTGGCGCGGCATGCGCTGGGCTGCATTGATGCTGGCGAAGCGGAAGGCCCCGTCGCCGTTGAACCGGCCAGTGCGCAGTTGCTTGAGTTGGCGGCGCGGGTTGCGCGCAGTGATTCGACTGTGTTGATCTCCGGCGAGTCCGGCACCGGTAAAGAAGTGCTGGCGCGTTACATTCACCAACAATCGCCGCGGGCCAGTCAGCCGTTCATCGCGATCAACTGCGCGGCGATCCCCGACAACATGCTCGAAGCGACATTGTTCGGTCATGAGAAGGGTTCGTTCACCGGCGCCATCGCTTCGCAGGCCGGCAAGTTCGAGCAGGCGGACGGCGGCACCATTCTGCTCGACGAAATTTCCGAAATGCCACTGGGCCTGCAAGCCAAGCTGCTGCGCGTTCTGCAAGAGCGTGAAGTGGAGCGAGTGGGCGCGCGCAAGCCGATCAGTCTGGATATTCGCGTGGTCGCCACGACCAACCGTGATCTGGCCGGCGAAGTGGCAGCGGGGCGTTTTCGCGAAGATCTGTTTTACCGCTTGTCGGTTTTCCCTCTGGCCTGGCGTCCACTTCGCGAACGCACTGCCGATATCCTGCCGCTGGCGGAAAAGTTGTTGGCCAAACACGTCAATAAAATGAAGCACGCAGCAGCGAAGCTGTCCCCCGAAGCTCAAGCATGTCTGACCGCGTACCCGTGGCCGGGCAATGTGCGTGAACTGGACAACGCCATTCAGCGCGCGCTGATCCTGCAGCAGGGCGGTTTGATTCAGCCGCAGGATTTTTGCCTGAGCGGTGCGGTGACATTTGCGCCGTTGGCGGTTCCGGCACCGGTGATTCGCGAGGTGGAAATCGAGGCGGACTCCTCCGGCGCCCTGGGCGATGACCTGCGCCGCCGGGAGTTTCAGATGATCATCGACACCCTGCGCGCCGAGCGTGGCCGCCGCAAGGAAGCTGCCGAAAAGCTCGGCATCAGCCCGCGCACTTTGCGCTACAAACTGGCGCAAATGCGCGACGCCGGGATGGACGTCGAAGGCTATCTGTTCGCCACCTGATCGATGCTGCAAAACATTCCAGATGCTTTTCTCAGAAGGGTGCCCACTAGCTGGCACCCTTGTTGCTAATACCTGTGTACCCGCCGAGTGAGTGTCAAAAAATTGCGGGCCGCCCAAGAGAGTAGACCATGAGCCAAGGTATTGAATTTAATCGGTTGATGATGGACATGCAGGCCATGAAAGTGGATGCCATGTCTGCGCGTAAATCGACTGCCGCTGTCCCTGAAATCGCGGGCAGCAGCTTTTCCGACATGCTCGGTCAGGCGATCAATAAAGTCAGCGATACCCAGCAGGCGTCGACTCAACTGGCCAACGCGTTCGAGATCGGCAAGAGCGGTGTCGACCTGACCGACGTCATGATTGCGTCGCAAAAAGCCAGCGTGTCGTTCCAGGCTCTGACCCAGGTGCGCAACAAGCTGGTCCAGGCTTACCAAGACATCATGCAGATGCCGGTTTAAGGGCGAAATAAGTCATGGCAGAAGCAGTCGCTGATAACGTTCCGGCCAAGGCCACCCCGATCGACGGCAAACCGCCGCTGTTCGGCCTGTCCTTTCTGGAAAACCTTTCCCAGATGACCGTGCTGCGTCAGGTTGGCCTGTTGGTCGGTCTGGCTGCGAGCGTGGCGATTGGCTTTGCCGTGGTGCTGTGGTCGCAGCAGCCGGATTACCGTCCACTGTACGGCAGCCTTGCCGGCATGGATGCCAAGCAGGTCATGGAAACCCTGGCCGCCGCTGACATCCCTTACAACGTAGAACCCAATTCCGGCGCCTTGCTGGTCAAGGCCGACGACCTTTCACGTGCGCGGATGAAACTCGCTGCTGCTGGTGTCACTCCCAGCGACGGCAACATCGGTTTCGAAATCCTCGACAAGGAACAGGGGCTGGGCACCAGCCAGTTCATGGAAGCGACCCGTTATCGTCGCGGCCTCGAAGGCGAACTGGCGCGGACCATCTCCAGCCTGAACAACGTCAAGGGTGCCCGCGTGCACCTGGCCATTCCGAAGAGTTCGGTGTTCGTCCGTGACGAGCGCAAGCCAAGCGCTTCGGTACTGGTCGAGCTGTACAGCGGGCGTTCGCTGGAGCCGGGTCAGGTGGTGGCGATCATCAACCTGGTGGCGACTTCCGTGCCCGAGTTGAGCAAATCGCAGATCACCGTCGTCGATCAGAAGGGCAACCTGCTCTCCGATCAGGCGGAGAACTCGGAAATGACCATGGCCGGCAAGCAGTTCGATTACAGCCGCCGCATGGAAAGCATGCTCACCCAGCGCGTGCACAACATTCTGCAACCGGTACTGGGCAACGATCGCTACAAGGCTGAAGTTTCGGCCGACGTCGATTTCAGTGCCGTCGAATCGACTGCCGAGCAATTCAACCCGGACCAACCGGCGTTGCGCAGCGAGCAGTCGGTCAACGAACAACGCACCGCCAGCAATGGTCCGCAAGGTGTGCCGGGTGCCCTGAGCAACCAGCCACCGGCGCCTGCCTCGGCGCCGCAGACCACCGGTGGCACCGCCGCACCGGCCGGGATGATCCAGCCGGGTCAGCCACTGGTTGACGCCAACGGTCAGCAGATCATGGACCCGGCCACCGGCCAGCCGATGCTCGCACCGTACCCGGCGGACAAGCGTCAACAATCGACCAAGAATTTCGAGCTCGACCGTTCGATCAGCCACACCAAGCAGCAGCAGGGCCGTCTCAATCGCCTGTCGGTGTCGGTGGTGGTCGACGATCAGGTCAAGGTCAACCCGGCCAACGGTGAAACCAGCCGTGCGCCGTGGAGCGCCGACGAATTGGCGCGCTTCACTCGTCTGGTGCAGGACGCCGTCGGTTTCGACGCCAGCCGTGGCGACAGCGTCAGCGTGATCAACATGCCGTTCTCCGCCGAGCGTGGCGAAGTGATTGCCGATATTCCGTTCTACTCCCAGCCATGGTTCTGGGACATCGTCAAACAAGTGCTGGGTGTGCTGTTCATCCTTGTGCTGGTGTTTGGTGTGCTGCGTCCGGTGCTCAACAACATCACCGGCGGTGGCAAAGGCAAGGAGCTGGCCGGTCTGGGCAGCGACGTGGAACTCGGTGGCATGGGCGGCCTGGACGGCGAACTGGCCAACGACCGCGTGAGCCTCGGTGGTCCGCAGAGCATTCTGTTGCCGAGCCCGAGCGAGGGTTATGACGCGCAACTGAATGCAATCAAGAGTCTGGTAGCTGAAGACCCGGGTCGCGTGGCTCAGGTCGTGAAAGAGTGGATTAACGCAGATGAGTGATAACCGAGCCGCCACCGTCAAACTGACCAAGGTCGACAAAGCCGCGATTCTGCTGCTGTCCCTGGGTTCGACCGATGCTGCGCAAGTGCTGCGCCACATGGGCCCCAAAGAGGTTCAGCGCGTCGGCGTGGCCATGGCGCAGATGGGCAACGTTCATCGCGAACAGGTTGAGCAGGTGATGAGCGAATTCGTCGACATCGTCGGCGATCAGACCAGCCTCGGCGTCGGTTCCGACGACTACGTGCGCAAGATGCTCACCCAGGCCCTCGGTGAAGACAAGGCCAACGGCCTGATCGACCGCATCCTGCTCGGTGGCAACACCAGTGGTCTCGACAGCCTGAAATGGATGGAGCCGCGCGCAGTCGCCGACGTCATCCGCTACGAACACCCGCAGATCCAGGCAATCGTGGTTGCGTACCTCGACCCGGATCAGGCCGGTGAAGTGCTCGGTAACTTCGACCATAAAGTGCGTCTGGACATCATCCTGCGCGTTTCGTCGTTGAACACCGTGCAACCGGCAGCTTTGAAAGAACTCAACCAGATTCTCGAGAAACAGTTCTCCGGCAACTCGAACGCCTCGCGCACCACCTTGGGTGGCATCAAGCGTGCGGCCGACATCATGAACTTCCTCGACAGCTCGATCGAAGGCCAGCTCATGGACTCGATCCGCGAAGTCGACGAAGACCTGTCCGGTCAGATCGAAGACCTCATGTTCGTCTTCAACAACCTTGCCGACGTCGACGACCGTGGCATCCAGGCGCTGTTGCGCGAAGTGTCTTCCGATGTGCTGGTACTGGCCCTCAAGGGTTCGGACGAAGGCGTCAAGGAAAAGATCTTCAAGAACATGTCCAAGCGTGCTGCCGAACTGTTGCGCGACGACCTCGAGGCGAAAGGCCCGGTGCGCGTCAGCGACGTCGAAACCGCACAGAAGGAAATCCTCACCATTGCCCGTCGTATGGCCGAAGCCGGCGAGATCGTGCTCGGTGGCAAGGGCGGCGAGGAAATGATCTAAGCCCATGGATAAGCCTGACGAGTCTGTGACGGATCTGATCCGCGCCCGCGATGTTCGTGGTTTCGAATCCTGGGCGCTGCCCAGCTTCGACCCGCCGAAACCGGAACCCGAGCCGGAACCCGAGCCCGAGCCGCCGGAAATGGAGGAAGTGCCGCTGGAAGAAGTCCAGCCACTGACCCTGGAGGAACTCGAAAGCATCCGCCAGGAGGCTTACAACGAGGGCTTCGCCATCGGCGAAAAAGAAGGTTTTCACAGCACCACGCTGAAGGTGCGTCAGGAAGCAGAAACGGCGCTGGCGGCGAAAATCGCCAGCCTTGAGCTGCTGATGGCCAACCTGTTCGAACCGATCGCCGAGCAAGACACCCAGATTGAAAAGTCGCTGGTCGACCTCGTGCAGCACATCACCAAACAGGTGATAAAGCGCGAACTGGCCATCGACTCGACACAGATCGAACACGTCATGCGCGATGCTCTCAAGCTGTTGCCGCTGGGCGTGGAAAACGTGCGCCTGTACGTCAATCCGCAGGATTTCGCCCAGGTCAAAGCCCTGCGCGAACGCCACGAAGAAAGCTGGCGCATCGTCGAGGACGAGTCGCTGTTGCCGGGCGGTTGCCGGGTTGAAACCGAGCACAGCCGCATCGACGCCAGCGTCGAATCGCGGGTGACCCAGGTCATGGCCAAGCTGTTCGACCAATTGCATGAGCAGGCTCTGCATCCGGCAGCGGCAGACCTGACGCTCGATATTCCTGAAGACACCCCAGCGGCTGTCGACTCTGACGAGCCGCGCGCGGACGCCAGCGATGCGCCTTGAACGCACCAGCTTCGCCAAGCGCCTGAGCACCTATGCCGAGGCCACCGAGATTGCCGGCGCGCCGATCCTTGAAGGTCGGCTGCTGCGCATGGTTGGCCTGACCCTCGAAGCCGAAGGCCTGCGCGCCGCCATGGGCACCCGCTGCATGGTGATCAATGACGACAGCTACCATCCGTCCCAGGTGGAAGCGGAAGTCATGGGTTTTTCCGGCAGCAAAGTCTTTCTGATGCCGGTCGGCAGCGTCGCCGGCATTGCCCCGGGCGCCCGCGTGGTGCCCCTGGCCGATACCGGTCGTTTGCCGATGGGCATGAGCATGCTCGGCCGTGTCCTCGACGGCGCCGGTCGCGCGTTGGACGGCAAGGGCGGCATGAAGGCCGAAGACTGGGTGCCGATGGATGGCCCAACAATCAACCCGCTCAACCGTGATCCGATCAGCGTACCGCTGGACGTCGGCATCCGTTGCATCAACGGTTTGCTGACGGTCGGCCGTGGCCAGCGTCTGGGTCTGTTCGCCGGTACCGGTGTCGGTAAATCGGTGCTGTTGGGCATGATGACCCGCTTCACCGAGGCCGACATCATCGTCGTCGGCCTGATCGGTGAGCGTGGTCGCGAAGTTAAAGAATTCATCGAACACATTCTCGGTGAAGAAGGCCTCAAACGTTCGGTAGTGGTCGCCTCGCCAGCGGACGACGCACCGCTGATGCGTATGCGCGCGGCAATGTATTGCACGCGCATCGCCGAGTATTTCCGCGACAAGGGCAAGAACGTTCTGCTGCTGATGGACTCGCTGACCCGTTTCGCCCAGGCCCAGCGGGAAATCGCTCTGGCCATCGGCGAACCGCCAGCAACCAAGGGCTATCCGCCCTCGGTGTTCGCCAAACTGCCGAAACTGGTGGAGCGTGCCGGTAACGCGGAGAAGGGCGGCGGTTCGATCACGGCGTTCTACACCGTACTGTCCGAAGGCGACGACCAGCAGGACCCGATTGCCGACTCGGCGCGGGGTGTGCTCGACGGCCATATCGTGCTGTCACGACGCCTGGCCGAGGAAGGTCACTATCCGGCGATCGACATCGAAGCCTCGATCAGCCGGGTGATGCCGGCGGTGGTTTCGCCGGATCACATGCAGCGCGCGCAGTATTTCAAACAGCTCTGGTCACGCTATCAGCAGAGCCGCGATCTGATCAGCGTCGGTGCCTATGTGGCCGGTGGCGATCGCGAGACCGATCTGGCGATTTCCCTGCAACCGCAGTTGGTCAGGTATCAGCGCCAGGGCCTCAACGACAAAATCAATCTGGGTGAAAGCCAGGCCTATCTGGAAACCCTGTTCGCCCCTGCGGCGGGCGGGTAACCGGCCATGGCCGTCAGCCGCGCCGCGCGCCTGGCACCGGTGGTGGATATGGCCGAAAAGGCCGAGAAAGCCGCCGTGCAGCGCCTCGCCTACTTCCAGGGTCAGGTCAAGGTCGCCGAAAGCAAGCTGGCCGACCTCAATGCCTTTCGTCTGGATTACTCGCAGCAGTGGATCGTGCGCGGCAGCACCGGCGTGACCGGGCAATGGCTGCTGGGTTTTCAGGGGTTTCTGGCGCAACTCGACACCGCCGTCGACCAGCAACGGCAGAGCCTGGTCTGGCACCAGAACAAACTCGACAAGGCGCGTGAGGAATGGCAGCAGGCGTTTGCCCGCGTCGAGGGTTTGCGCAAACTGGTGCAGCGCTATCGCGACGAGGCGCAACGCCTGGAAGATAAGCGCGAGCAGAAGCTGCTGGATGAACTGTCGCAGCGCTTGCCACGGCGTGATGCCTTTTAAAGATCAAAAGATCGCAGCCTTCGGCAGCTCCTACAGGGGACTGCATTTTCAAATGTAGGAGCTGCCGAAGGCCGCGATCTTTTGATCTGCTTTTCCAGCCTTGCCCCAAGCCTATCCAGGTGCTACACCTTGTACAGGTTCGTCAATGACAAGGAAGCCAGTCAATGTCAGTCGTTACAGAAGTTTCACCGGATGGCCACAAACTGACCATCGCGATCAAAGGCCGATTCGATTTCGGTCGCCATCAGGAATTTCGCGAGTCGTATGAGCGGCTCGACAAAAAGCCCGAATCCATCGTGGTCGACCTCAAAGAGGCCACTTATCTCGACAGCTCAGCGCTGGGCATGCTGCTTCTGCTGCGTGATCACGCCGGTGGCGACGAGTCGGATATCCGTGTCGTCAACAGCAGCTCCGATGTGAAGAAAATCCTCGCGATTTCCAACTTCGACAAACTCTTCGACATCAGTTGACGCCCATGCAGGCGCAAGAGCCGCTGACCATTCTCATCGCCGAAGACAGCGCCGCCGACCGGCTGCTGCTGTCGACCATTGTCCGCCGTCAGGGCCATCAGGTGCTCACAGCGGCCAATGGTGCCGAGGCGGTGGAAACGTTCAAAGAGCAGCAGCCCGATCTGGTGTTGATGGACGCGCTGATGCCGGTGATGGACGGCTTCGAAGCGGCGCGGCAGATCAAGGCGCTGGCGGGTGAAGCGCTGGTGCCGATCATCTTCCTCACCTCGCTGACCGAGAGTGAAGCGCTGGCTCGGTGTCTGGAGGCTGGCGGCGACGATTTTCTGGCGAAGCCGTACAACCAGGTGATACTCGCCGCCAAAATCAAGGCGATGGATCGCTTGCGTCGCCTTCAGGCGACTGTCCTGCAGCAGCGCGATCTGATCGCCAGACATCACGACTATCTACTCAACGAACAACGCGTGGCCAAAGCGGTGTTCGACAAGGTCGCGCATTCCGGTTGCCTGAGCGCGCCGAACATCCGATACCTGCAATCGCCTTACGCGCTGTTCAACGGTGACTTGTTGCTCGCGGCGTACACGCCGGCCGGTGACATGCACGTCATGCTCGGCGATTTCACTGGGCATGGCTTGCCGGCAGCGGTGGGGGCAATGCCGCTGGCCGAAGTGTTTTATGGAATGACCGCCAAGGGCTATGGCCTGGCCGAAACCCTGCGCGAGATGAACGCCAAGCTCAAACGCATCCTGCCGGTGGACATGTTCTGCTGCGCTACGTTGCTCAGTCTGAGTTTCCAGAGCCGTTCGGTGGAGGTGTGGAACGGCGGCATGCCCGACGGTTACTTGCACCGCATGGCCAGCGGCGAGCGCGTGCCCTTGCCAGCGCGGCATTTGCCCTTGGGGATTCTCAGCGCGCAAGCCTTCGATGACCGTACGGATGTGTATCCGATGGCCGTTGATGACCGAGTGTTTTTGCTGTCGGACGGGGTCATCGATACCTGCGATGCCAATGACCAGTTGTTCGGCGTCGAACGCTTGCAGCAGGTGTTTGCGGCGAACCGCGAGCCGGATCGGCTGTTCGAGGATATCGAACAGGCCCTGCGCGATTTTCGCGGACAGGCCCGTGATGATGTGAGCATGGTCGAGGTCAGTCTGCTTGAGTCGGCGCAGACCCACGGCGCGGCACCGGTGTATTCCGACAGCGGCCAGTCGTGCCCGCTGAACTGGTCGGCCAGTTTCGAGTTTCGCGGCGCCACGCTCAGGCGTTTCAATCCGTTGCCGTTCCTCTTGCAGTTGCTGCTTGAGGTGCATGGCTTGCGCGCGCAAAGCGGGGCGCTGTACAGCGTGCTCGCCGAGTTGTATTCCAATGGCCTGGAGCATGGCGTGCTCGGGCTGGACTCCAGCCTCAAACGCGATGCGGCAGGTTTCGCCCGCTACTATGAAGTGCGCGCGGCGCGGCTGGAGGCGCTGCAAGACGGTTTCGTGCGCGTGCATCTGCAGGTCCAGCCGCAAGGCGAGGGCGGGCGGCTGGTCATCCGCGTCGAGGACAGCGGCAAGGGCTTTGATGTGGCGCGGGTCATGGAGCGCCCCGTGGATAACGTCCGCTTGTCGGGACGCGGCATCGGTCTGGTCCGGCAACTGGGGCGCAACGCCAGTTGGTCGGACCAGGGTCGTAGTGCCAGCGTGGAGTTTTTCTGGGAGATTGAGGCATAATCCGCCCATTCTTGATCAAGGAGTGAGCAAGTGACAGAAACACATATTGATCGCGAGGCGCTGAGCGTATTGCGCGAAGTCATGGAGGAGGGTTATCCGGAGCTTCTGGATACCTTTCTGGCGGATTCCGAAAGTCGCTTGGGCGAGTTGCAAAAAACCTCTGATGCCAAGGTGTTATCGGCGGTTGCCCATAGTTTCAAGGGCAGCGCCAGCAACATGGGAGCTGTCCGCTTGGCTGCGCTCTGCCAAGAGCTGGAATCGGAAGCCAAGGATAAAAGCCCCTCGGAAATCGCCAGGCTGGTGGCTGACATCACTGGCGAGTTCGCAGATGTCCGCCCGGTATACGAAGACGAGCGGCAGCACGCGTTGACTCATTGATCTCGCCGTCCGGCGCTTTTCGCAAGTGTGTGGCCAAACTGGCCCGGCACTTGCAGTCATCTTGCTCAACTGTACCTACGATCCCAGTGCAGCGGAGACCGTGTCATGCCTGCGACCCCCAACATTCTTCTTCAGACCGCCGCTCAGGCCAAGGCGCAAGCCGCCTCTGCCAAATCGTCGGCAATGGCCGCAGACGCCGGGGACAAGGCTTCCAGCTTCGCCAGAGTGTTTGCCGATCAGGCGCCGGCCAAGCCTGCCGCAAGCGCCGATAATTCAGTCAAGCCGGCACGCGACAAGGTCGCGGACAGCAGTGGCAAAAAGGATATCGGCAAAGATCAGTCTGCCGCGCCCGAGCCAGCAGTTGCCGATAGCGGCAAAGCGTTGCCTGCCGAAAAAGCGGCGGCGAGCGACGACGCGACTGCCACTGCCGATGACACCACTGAAACCGTACAAACCCCTGTGGCCGATGCCGCGCCTGTAGACCCGGCGCTTGATCCGGCCCTGGCGCAAGTCGTTCAGCCGTTGGTGGCAGCGCCTGTGCTGCAAGCACCAACAGTCACCACGCCAGCCCAGCCGGAAACCGAAACGCCTGCATTGGCGGTCGTGTCGGGCATGGTCAAAGATCCGGCGGCCACCGACAGCGAATTTGATCCGACAGCCGACCCGCTCGACTCGATGCCGGCCGTGCGCATGGCGATGGAGCAGGGCGGGCATATTTCTGCCGCCAGCCAGGCGCAACCGAAAGCCACGCCTGCTCAAGCTCAGGCTGACGGCGAATTGACCGCCGCGCAGAACTTTGCCGCCGGCATGGCCAGCATGCTCGACGTGCAGGCCGACAAGGACAGCACCAGCCAGGGCGGCGAACAAGCTTTCAGCGGGTTGATCGACGATGGTCTGAAGGATCTGAAGTCCGCCACCAGCGACACCCGCGTCGACGACTTCGCCAACCGTCTGGCGGCACTGACCCAGGCCGCTACGCCGAAAACCGCCAATGCGCTGCCGGTGAATCAGCCGATCGCCATGCACCAGAGCGGCTGGACCGAAGAAGTGGTCAACCGCGTCATGTACCTGTCCAGCGTCAACCTGAAGGCCGCCGACATTCAGTTGCAGCCGGCAGAGCTTGGGCGTCTGGATATCCGCGTGAACATGGTTCCCGATCAGCAGACCCAGGTCACCTTCATGAGCGCGCACCCGAGCGTGCGTGAAGCGCTCGACAGCCAGATGCACCGCCTGCGCGACATGTTCAACCAGCAGGGCATGGGCCAGGTCGACGTCAACGTCGCCGACCAGAACCGTGGCTGGCAGGGGCAGCAAGGCCAGGAGCAGGCGCAGCAGGGCCAGAGTGGCCGGACCAGCGCTGCCGGCGGACGCCTGGATTCGGCGGATGAGGAATTGGCACCAGCTACTGTCGCTGAAGTGGCGGCGCAGACTACCAGCGTGATTGGCAGCAGCGCGGTCGACTATTACGCCTGACGCAACGCAATACCCAATGTGGGAGCGAGCCTGCTCGCGAATACGATGTGACATTCAACCTATATGTTGACTGACACATTGCTTTCGCGAGCAGGCTCGCTCCCACATTTGTTTATGGCGCCGTTCAGATGACGCGTTGACACTTCTGGCATAACACTTGCTCTTGCCTTGCCGTGCGACTGTGAAACCCCCGATTAGTGACGGATTATTGGCATGGCGAAGAGCGAAGCTGCAGCAGTAAAAGACCCCGCAACCAAAGGCAAACTCAAGCTGATCATCGTGATCGTGCTGGCGTTGCTGGTGGCCATTGGTGCATCCGTCGGGGCGACCTGGTTCTTCATGCACGGCGCGCAGAGCAAGCCTGCCGAGGCCGCTGAAGCAGCGCCAGTCGGCAAGCAGGCGGCGATTTTCGAGCCGATGGCGCCGGCCTTCGTTGCCAACTACAACCAGAACGGCCGTCAGCGCTACATGCAGGTGAGCATCACCATGCTGGCGCGCAATCAGGCCGATCTGGACGCGCTCAAAGTGCACATGCCGGTTATCCGCAACAACCTGGTGATGCTCTTCTCCGGTCAGGATTTCGCCACACTGGCGACCCCGGTCGGCCAGGAGATGTTGCGCCAGAAGGCCACCGCCAGCGTCCAGGAAGTGGCGCAGAAAGAACTGGGCAAAGTGGTCATCGAACAGTTGCTTTTTACTAATTTCGTACTGCAGTAGGAACACGACATGGCCGTGCAGGATCTGCTGTCCCAGGATGAAATCGATGCGCTGCTGCATGGCGTCGATGATGGTCTGGTACAGACCGATAATGCTGCCGAACCCGGCAGTGTCAAAAGCTACGACCTGACCAGCCAGGATCGCATCGTCCGTGGACGCATGCCGACGCTGGAAATGATCAACGAGCGCTTTGCCCGCTACACCCGCATCAGCATGTTCAACATGCTGCGCCGCTCGGCGGACGTGGCCGTAGGTGGCGTGCAGGTGATGAAGTTCGGCGAATACGTGCACTCGCTGTACGTGCCGACCAGCCTCAACCTGGTCAAGATCAAACCGCTGCGCGGCACCGCGCTGTTCATCCTCGACGCCAAACTGGTGTTCAAGCTGGTGGACAACTTTTTCGGTGGCGACGGCCGTCACGCCAAGATCGAAGGGCGGGAATTCACCCCGACCGAACTGCGCGTAGTGCGCATGGTGCTCGAGCAGGCTTTCGTCGATCTGAAGGAAGCCTGGCAGGCGATCATGGAAGTCAATTTCGAGTACATCAACTCGGAAGTGAACCCGGCCATGGCCAACATCGTCGGCCCGAGCGAAGCGATTGTGGTCTCCACCTTCCACATCGAACTCGATGGCGGTGGCGGCGATCTGCACGTGACCATGCCGTACTCGATGATCGAGCCGGTGCGCGAGATGCTCGACGCCGGTTTCCAGTCCGACCTCGACGATCAGGACGAGCGCTGGGTCAACGCCCTGCGCCAAGACGTGCTCGATGTCGACGTGCCGATCGGTGCCACCGTAGCCCGCCGCCAGTTGAAGCTGCGCGACATCCTGCACATGCAACCGGGGGATGTGATCCCGGTCGAGATGCCGGAAGACATGATCATGCGCGCCAACGGCGTGCCGGCCTTCAAGGTCAAGATGGGCTCGCACAAAGGCAACCTCGCGTTGCAGGTGATCGAGCCGATCGAGCGTCGCTGAGACGGCGCTTTTCACCCCCGTATTTAACCGAATTGTTGCCCGCCGAGGACACATGATGAACGACGATATGAACGCGCAGGACGACCAGGCACTGGCCGATGAATGGGCTGCGGCCCTGGAAGAAACCGGTGATGCCGGCCAGGCTGACATCGATGCACTGCTGGCCGCCGACGCCGGCACTTCCAGCTCCAACCGTCTGCCGATGGAAGAGTTCGGCAGCGTGCCGAAGAACAATGATCCGGTGACCCTCGACGGCCCGAACCTGGACGTGATCCTCGACATTCCAGTGTCGATCTCGATGGAAGTCGGCAGTACCGACATCAACATCCGCAACCTGCTGCAACTCAACCAGGGTTCGGTGATCGAGCTCGATCGTCTGGCCGGTGAGCCGCTCGACGTGCTGGTCAACGGCACCTTGATCGCCCACGGCGAAGTAGTGGTGGTCAACGAGAAGTTCGGCATCCGCCTGACTGACGTGATCAGCCCAAGCGAACGCATCAAGAAGCTGCGCTGAGTGAAAAGGTTTCTCTGGGTGCTGCTGGCATGGCCGTTGAGCGTGCTGGCTGCCGAGCCGAGCGCAACCACTGCCGCGCCTGCCGCCACCGCGCCAATGGTCAACAGCGGCGTGGCCGGTCAGTTGACGCAACTGGTGTTCGGTTTGCTGCTGGTGCTGGGCTTGATCTTCTTCCTCGCCTGGCTGTTGCGCCGCGTGCAACAGGCGGGGCCGGCGGGCAAGGGCCAGGTGATCGAGCTGATCGGTTCCCGCGCGCTAGGTCCGCGTGATCGCTTGATGCTGGTGCAGGTCGGCAACGAGCAGATTCTGCTCGGCCTCAGCCCCGGCACCATCACCGCGCTGCATGTGCTCAAAGAGCCGGTCGAAGTCCCCACTGCCAGCGAAAAAGCGACGCCGGAATTTGCTCAGCATCTGCTGAAGATTCTTGGCAAGGACCAAAAGGATACGAAGTAATGGGTGCGCTCCGCATCGTCTTGACGCTGCTCCTGTTGCTGGCCGCGCCGCTGGCGTTCGCCGCCGATCCGTTGTCGATCCCGGCGATCACGCTGGGCACCAATGCCGATGGCGCGCAGGAATATTCGGTCAGTCTGCAGATCCTGCTGATCATGACCGCGCTGAGTTTTATTCCGGCGGCGGTCATCCTGATGACCAGCTTCACGCGGATCATCATCGTCTTCTCGATCCTGCGTCAGGCCCTCGGCCTGCAACAGACGCCGTCGAACCAGATCCTCACCGGCATGGCGCTGTTCCTGACGCTGTTCATCATGGCGCCGGTGTTCGACCGGGTGAACAACGACGCGCTGCAACCGTATCTGGCGGAAACCCTGACTGCCCAGCAAGCGGTGGAGAAGGCTCAGGTGCCGATCAAGGACTTCATGCTCGCCCAGACCCGCACCAGCGATCTGGAGCTGTTCATGCGCCTGTCCAAGCGCACCGACATCGCCAGCCCGGATCAGGCGCCGCTGACCATTCTGGTGCCGGCGTTCGTGACCTCCGAGCTTAAAACCGCCTTCCAGATCGGCTTCATGATCTTCATTCCGTTCCTGATCATCGACCTCGTTGTCGCGAGCGTGCTGATGGCCATGGGTATGATGATGCTCTCGCCGCTGATCATTTCGCTGCCGTTCAAGATCATGCTGTTCGTGCTGGTCGATGGCTGGGCGCTGATCATCGGTACTCTGGCCAGCAGTTTTGGAGGTGTTTCGCCATGACGCCGGAAGTCGCGGTCGATATCTTTCGTGAAGCCCTGTGGCTGACCACCATGATGGTCGCCATCCTGGTGGTGCCGAGCCTGCTGGTCGGCCTGCTGGTGTCGATGTTCCAGGCCGCCACGCAGATCAACGAACAGACCCTGAGCTTCCTGCCGCGTCTGCTGGTGATGCTGGTGACCCTGATCATTGGCGGTCCGTGGATCGTGCAGACGTTCATGGAATACATCATCCAGCTGTACAAAAACATTCCGATGGTCATCGGCTAAGCCATGCAATCGCTGCTTCAGCTGACCGACACCCAGATCAGCACCTGGGTGGCGTCGTTCATGTTGCCGCTGTTTCGCGTCGCCTCGATGCTGATGGTCATGCCGGTGTTCGGCACCACCCTGATTCCGCGGCGCGTGCGTCTGTATTTCGCCGTGGCGATCACCGTGGTCATCACCCCGGCGCTGCCGCCGATGCCCGCCGTCAGCCCGCTGGATCTCAGCGGCCTGCTGCTGATCGGCGAGCAGATTCTGGTCGGCGCCGTGCTCGGCTTTTCCCTGCAACTGTTCTTCCAGGCCTTTGCCGTCGCCGGGCAGATCGTCGCGATCCAGATGGGCATGGGCTTCGCCTCGATGATCGACCCTACCAACGGCGTTTCGGTGGCGGTGATCGGGCAGTTCTTCACCATGCTGGTGACGTTGCTGTTCCTGTCGATGAACGGCCATCTGGTGGTGTTCGAAGTCCTCACTGAAAGTTTCACCACGCTGCCGGTCGGCGGCGGATTGATGGTTGCGCATTACTGGGAACTGGCCGGCAAACTCGGCTGGGTCCTCGGCGCCGCATTGCTGCTGGTGTTGCCGGCCGTCACCGCACTGCTGGTAGTCAACATCGCCTTCGGCGTGATGACCCGCGCCGCGCCGCAACTGAACATCTTCTCGATCGGTTTTCCGCTGACCCTGGTGCTCGGCCTGTTCATCGTCTGGGTGGGGCTCGCGGACATTCTCAACCAGTATCAACCGCTGGCCAGCGAGGCCTTGCAGTTGCTACGCGAACTGGCACGGGCGCGCTGAGTCATGGCAGAGAGCGAGAGCGGTCAGGACAAAACGGAAGACCCCACGGAGAAGCGCAAAAAGGACTCCCGTGAGAAGGGTGAAATCGCCCGTTCCAAAGAGCTCAACACCCTCGCCGTGATGATGGCCGGTGCCTCTGCGCTGCTGATCTTCGGCGGCATGCTCGCGCAAGAAATGATGGACGTGATGCGCCTGAACTTCACCCTGTCCCGCGAAGTGGTCATGGACCAAGGCGCGATGGGCCGGTTCTTGCTGGAGTCGGGCCTGATCGCCTTGCTGGCGATTCAGCCGGTGATGATAACCCTGTTGCTCGCCGCCATCATCGGGCCGATCTCCCTTGGTGGCTGGCTGTTCGCGGCAAGTTCGCTGGCACCCAAATTCAGCCGGATGAACCCGGCCGCCGGCCTCAAACGGATGTTCTCGTTCAAGGCTGTGGTCGAACTGCTCAAAGCCCTGGCGAAGTTTCTGATTACCTTGGGCGTGGCGCTGTTGGTGCTGTCCGCCGACGTCGACGACTTGCTGCGCATTGCCCACGAACCACTGGACATGGCGATCATCCACAGCGTGTTGCTGGTGGGCTGGAGCACGCTGTGGCTGGCCTGCGGCCTGATCATCATCGCGGCCGTCGACGTGCCGGTGCAGATCTGGGAGAGCATGAAGAAGCTCAAGATGACCAAGCAGGAAGTGCGCGACGAACACAAGGACCAGGAAGGCCGGCCCGAGGTCAAGCAACGCATTCGCCAGACCCAGCGCGAAATGTCCCAGCGGCGCATGATGGCAGCGATTCCCGAAGCCGACGTGGTCATCACCAACCCGACCCACTACGCCGTCGCGCTCAAATACGACTCGGAGAAGGGCGGCGCGCCGGTGCTGCTGGCCAAGGGCAGCGACTTCATCGCCCTGAAAATCCGCGAAATCGCAGTGGCCAACAACGTCATGCTGCTTGAATCGCCCGCGCTGGCGCGCTCGATCTATTACTCAACTGAGCTCGAGCAGGAAATTCCCGGTGGGTTGTATCTGGCGGTGGCGCAGGTATTGGCCTACGTCTACCAGATCCGCCAGCACCAGGCGGGCAAGGGCAAGCGGCCGGATCCGTTGAAGGATGATTTGCCGATTCCGCCGGATTTGCGTCGGGATTCCTGATGGTTACCGCTTGTCTGGAAAGTCTCGGAACCTGTCATCTCTGACAGTAGACGCCGCTCCCCCAGCCGCGTTGCTATGCACTCGGGAATAATCCCTGAGCGCAGAGATGAAGATCATGGCAGAGCGAATCTATAAACAACTTGAAGGAATGACGCTGGACTACGTTTCAGGGCAGTTGGAGGAAAACCCCAAGGAGCGATCCATACGTTACACGGTGAGCTTTGATCTCGATCTGGATTTCACTCACTTCGTGCAGATG
Source organism: Pseudomonas sp. AC083 (assembly GCF_979253165.1). Lineage (NCBI taxonomy): Bacteria > Pseudomonadati > Pseudomonadota > Gammaproteobacteria > Pseudomonadales > Pseudomonadaceae > Pseudomonas > Pseudomonas sp. AC083. Next base: position 108,347 of record NZ_CEEDDH010000003.1, on the reverse strand, counting down.
GCTAACGTTTATATCCCTGGTTACCTGAACAACCCGGTTAACGCCATCAGGCCTGAACTGGACGGCTTGGCGTACCACTATTCTTATAACTACCTGTTCGATAGCGCAGGAAATATTCGCGATAAAATGGACTTGTTCGAACTGTTCACCTCGCCACGTTATTACATGGATCAATGGGCCACGGGTGTGGAGTTGGCGGTGCGCTACAGCAAGCCTGCGTTTGAGGTGTTCGGGCAAAAGTTGCGTATCACTGCAAGCAGGGATTTGCGACTGGTGGATGAAAGTCGAACGATCAGGATCGCAGATTTACCCCTCTTGCAGTTTCATTGGGCGTTGAACCTGTTGCAAAGTGACCTCGCCGCTCCTGATGTCACTGCACCTTTGACCAAAGTCGTGCTCATGTACATGAACGAGGATTTCGTCGAGGCTGAAGGCCAATCGGTGCTTCGAGGTGTGAAGTATGTTGATCGCAATCAATTGGGTTTCGGCACTATTACGGCCAAACAGATGCTGACTGCGCAGTAGCCGAATACTGCGCTTATCGTTCCCACACGGAGCGTGGGAACGATCATCGCGTGTCGCTACTGCGGCAACTCCAGATTATCCAGCACCCGATTCACCGCCAGTTCCCCGAGCATGATCAGTTGCGCGATGCCCATCAGGGTACGGCGCTGGGATGGTTTCACCAGTCCGGCGAATTCCTGGGCGATGGTTTTGGCGGAGGCGAGGGTTTCGCAGGCGTTGGCCAGCAGGTCTTCGTTTTTGGTGTCGGCGGTGACGGCGTACATTGCGCGAGGGCTGAAGGGCGGCGGGGTGGAGCCGGGTGGGCAGAGGTAGTGGTCGAGGGCGCGGTCGGCGGCTTGGTGGAGTTTTTTTGAGTCGAGGGATTCGTAGGGGGAGGTGGGGTCGGACTCGGGCGGGTTGGGTGTGGGTTTGATCATGGTGAAGCTCCTGAGGTTATGGAGCCACTTTCCCCCTGTCGCTAAACAAGTGAAGGTGGCAGCTGTACGCAGGTTAGCGAACCGGTCTCAGGCACCCCGGTAGACCCGAAGGTCTCCCGCATACAGCCGCCATAACGTTATTGCGGGCGAAAAATCCCGCAACGAAGCCACGATCGCTGATGCACTGAGTTGATCCGGGTCGCTAAACCCGATCGCTGATTCGTCAGCGACCGGACCACGATAGAACCCGACCCCCAGGTGCACAAGCCGGCGGATTCTGGCTTGGCTGTAGGCAATGGCGCAAGGATTTGTAGCCTTGAGACCGTGTCGGCAGGTGTCTTTTAAACTCGTCGTTTAAAAACAAAGATCGCAGCCTTCGGCAGCTCCTACAGGAGACGTAAATCCATGTAGGAGCTGCCGAAGGCTGCGATCTTTTTTGCTTGGGTAAAAGTTGGAAAGCTTCTTGCAATAGCCGCCCTGCGCCCGTTCGGGGCGTCAAAAGTTTGCTTTAAAGGAACGGGGAAAACCGGTGGATCGCACTCAGTTATTCAATACAGCACGCACCAACGTTGCCGACCTCAGTCGAGGCAATCTGGGCGTGCCGTTGTTGCTGCTGGTCATGCTGGCGATGATGATGTTGCCGGTACCGCCGTTCCTGCTCGACGTCTTCTTTACCTTCAACATCGCTCTGTCGATCGTCGTCCTGCTGGTCTGCGTGTATGCGCTGCGGCCGCTGGATTTCGCCGTGTTCCCGACCATTCTGCTGGTGGCGACGTTGCTGCGACTGGCGTTGAACGTGGCCTCGACGCGGGTGGTGATGCTCCACGGTCAGGACGGCCACGCCGCAGCCGGTAAGGTAATTCAGGCCTTCGGTGAGGTGGTGATCGGCGGTAACTACGTGGTCGGTATCGTGGTCTTCGCGATCCTGATGATCATCAACTTTGTCGTGGTGACCAAGGGTGCCGGGCGGATTTCCGAGGTGAGCGCGCGTTTCACCCTCGATGCGATGCCCGGCAAACAAATGGCGATCGACGCCGACCTCAACGCCGGCCTGATCGACCAGAATCAAGCCAAGTCGCGCCGTCAGGAAGTCGCCCAGGAGGCGGAGTTCTACGGTTCGATGGACGGTGCCAGCAAGTTCGTCCGTGGTGACGCCATCGCCGGCCTGCTGATTCTGTTCATCAACCTCATTGGCGGCATGGCGGTTGGTATCTTCCAGCACGGCATGAGCTTCGGCGATGCGGGCAAGGTTTACGCCTTGCTGACCATCGGTGACGGTTTAGTGGCGCAATTGCCATCACTGTTGTTATCTACAGCGGCGGCGATCATGGTGACCCGTGCTTCCGGCTCGGAAGACATGGGCAAGCAGATCAACCGCCAGATGTTCGCCTCGCCGAAAGCGCTGGCCGTGGCCGCTGGTTTGATGGCGGTGATGGGCCTGGTGCCGGGCATGCCGCACTTCTCCTTCCTGAGCATGGCGGCGCTGGCTGCGGGCGGCGCGTACCTGTTCTGGAAAAAGCAGAATGTGGCCAAGGTCGTGGCGCTGGAAGAGGTCAAGCGTCAGCAGGAACTGCTGCCGTCGCCGGCCCGCGCCATGGAAACCAAGGAGCTGGGCTGGGACGACGTGACGCCGATCGACATGATCGGCCTGGAAGTCGGCTATCGCCTGATCCCGTTGGTGGACCGCAATCAGGGTGGGCAATTGCTTGCGCGGATCAAGGGCGTGCGCAAGAAGCTCTCGCAGGATCTGGGCTTCCTGATGCCGACCGTGCACATCCGCGACAACCTCGATCTGGCGCCGAGCGCGTATCGCTTGACGCTGATGGGCGTGATTCTCGCCGAGGCCGAGATCTACCCGGATCGCGAACTGGCGATCAACCCGGGCCAGGTCTACGGCTCGCTCAACGGGATCAACGCCAAAGATCCGGCTTTCGGCCTCGAGGCAGTGTGGATCGAAATCAGCCAGCGCGCCCAGGCGCAATCGCTCGGCTACACCGTGGTCGACGCCAGCACCGTGGTCGCCACCCACTTGAACCAGATTCTGTACAAGCACTCCAGTGAGCTGATCGGCCACGAGGAAGTGCAGCAACTCATGCAATTGCTGGCCAAGAGCTCGCCGAAACTGGCGGAAGAGCTGGTGCCGGGCGTGGTTTCGCTGTCGCAGTTGCTCAAGGTCCTGCAAGCGCTGCTCGCCGAGCACGTGCCGGTGCGCGACATTCGCAGCATCGCCGAAGCGATCGCGAACAACGCTGCCAAGAGTCAAGATACCGCCGCGCTGGTCGCCGCTGTGCGGGTCGGCGTATCCCGTGCAATCGTCCAAAGCATTGTAGGCACTGAGTCCGAGCTGCCTGTAATCACATTGGAACCAAGGTTGGAACAGATATTGCTCAATAGTCTGCAGAAGGCAGGACAAGGCTCGGAAGAGGGCGTTCTGCTGGAGCCGAGCATGGCCGAGAAGCTGCAGCGTTCGTTGATCGAAGCGGCCCAGCGGCAGGAAATGCAAGGCCAACCGGTGATCCTGCTGGTAGCAGGCCCGATTCGCGCGATGCTCTCGCGCTTCGGTCGCCTCGCAGTGCCAGGCCTGCATGTACTGGCCTACCAGGAAGTACCGGACAACAAGCAAGTGACCATCGTTGCGACAGTAGGGCCCAACGGCTGAGGTAGTGGTTTATGCAAGTTAAGCGTTTTTTCGCCGCCGATATGCGTCAGGCCATGAAGCTGGTTCGCGATGAGCTGGGCGCTGATGCCGCCATCATCGGCAACCGCCGCATTGCCGGCGGCGTCGAGTTGACGGCGGCTCTGGATTACAAATTGTCGGCGCTGGCGCCACGGGTTCCGAACATGGAACTCGAAGACGAGCTGCGCAAGACCCAGTCGCGCATCGTCACCGCCCAGGCCGAGCTGAGCCTGCGTGGCGAAGCCGACGGCAACACCAATCAGCAGTTGTTCGCCGGGCTGCCGTTGACCGCAGGCCTGCCGCTGACCGCTGCCGAACCGTTGAGCGAGCCGACCTACGCCGCACCGACGCGCCCGGCCGCAGCGCCTGCGCAGGCCTCGGCGGGCGTCGATCCGCGTGCGCTGGATTCGATGCGTTTTGAATTGAACAGCCTGCGCGAGCTGATGGAAGTTCAGCTCGGCACCCTGGCCTGGAATCAGCTGCAAGGCAGCCGTCCGGCCCAAGCCAATCTGTACCGCCGTCTGCAGCGCATCGGCCTGTCCGGCCCGCTGTCGCGCGATCTGCTGGCGATGATCACCGATATCGAAGAACCGCGTCAGGCCTGGCGCATGCTGCTGGCGCACCTGGCGCGGATGATTGCCGTACCGGAAGTCGAGCCGCTGGAAGAGGGCGGTGTGATTGCCATGGTCGGCCCCGCCGGCATGGGCAAGACCACCACGCTGGCCAAGCTCGCCGCGCGTTACGTGCTCAAGTACGGCGCGCAGAACGTTGCACTGGTGAGCATGGACAGCTTCCGCATCGGCGCGCAGGAACAACTGAAAACCCTCGGGCGCATCCTCAACGTGCCGGTAACGCACGTCGATCCGGGTCAGTCGCTGGTGCAGGCATTGGATCCACTGCTACGCAAACGCGTGGTTTTGATCGATACTGCCGGCCTGCAAGCCAGTGATCCGGCGTTGCGCATGCAGCTCGAGAGCCTGGCCGGGCGTGGCATTCGCTCAAAAAATTATCTGGTCCTGGCAACCACCAGCCAGAAACAGGTTCTAACCGCCGCTTATCACAGTTACAAGCGTTGCGGGCTGGCCGGCTGCATCCTGACTAAACTGGATGAAACGGCCAGTCTCGGCGAAGTGTTGAGCCTGGCGATCAGTCATGAATTGCCGGTCGCGTACCTGACCGATGGCCCACGGATTCCGGATGATTTGCATCTGCCGCGTCGTCATCAACTGGTCAGCCGCGCCGTCAGCGTGCAAATGCAGGAAGAACCCAGCGAAGAAGCCATGGCTGACATGTTCGCTGATATCTATCACAGCCCGACCAAGCAGGTTGGCTGAGGTAATCATGAACAGTTTTTGTACCTACATCGATGGTCTGCCACGCATTGTTCCGATCAGGAACGCGCAGCCAGTAATGTGGCCTCCGTCTATGCAAGACAAGGTAAAGAAATAACATGGGCAGCATGCATCCCGTACAGGTGATCGCGGTGACCGGCGGCAAAGGTGGCGTCGGCAAGACTAACGTGTCAGTGAACTTGTCGCTGGCGCTGGCAGAGCTTGGCCGTCGGGTCATGCTGCTGGACGCCGACCTGGGCCTGGCGAACGTCGACGTTCTGCTGGGGCTGACACCCAAGCGCACACTGGCCGACGTTATCGAAGGCCGTTGCGAACTGCGCGACGTGCTGTTGCAAGGCCCGGGCGGGATTCGCATCGTGCCGGCGGCCTCCGGTACGCAGAGCATGGTGCACCTGAGCCCGGCGCAACACGCCGGCCTGATCCAGGCGTTCAGCGACATCGGCGACAATCTCGACGTGCTGGTGATCGACACCGCTGCGGGTATTGGTGATTCGGTAGTCAGTTTCGTTCGTGCCGCCCAGGAAGTGTTGCTGGTGGTCTGCGACGAGCCGACTTCGATCACCGATGCTTACGCGCTGATCAAGTTGCTCAACCGCGACTACGGCATGAACCGCTTCCGCGTGCTGGCCAACATGGCGCAGAGCCCGCAGGAAGGGCGCAACCTGTTCGCCAAGTTGACCAAGGTCACGGATCGCTTCCTCGACGTCGCCCTACAATACGTCGGCGCCGTGCCGTATGACGAAAGCGTGCGCAAGGCGGTGCAGAAGCAGCGCGCCGTCTACGAAGCCTTTCCCCGTTCCAAGTGCGCGCTGGCCTTCAAGGCCATCGCCCAGAAGGTCGACACCTGGCCGCTGCCGGCCAACCCGCGCGGGCATCTGGAATTTTTCGTCGAGCGTCTCGTGCAGCAAACCGCAGGGCCTGTGATATGACCGCCAGTGGCATGAATCTTTACAAAAAGTCGGCGCGTGACGCGCAATACGAATTGATCGAGCGTTACGCGCCACTGGTCAAGCGCATTGCCTATCACTTGCTGGCGCGCCTGCCGGCCAGCGTGCAGGTCGAAGACCTGATCCAGGCCGGGATGATCGGTTTGCTCGAAGTCTCGACCAAATACGACGCCAGCAAAGGCGCCAGTTTCGAAACGTACGCGGGCATTCGAATCCGCGGCGCGATGCTCGATGAAGTGCGCAAAGGGGATTGGGCGCCACGCTCGGTTCACCGTAATACCAGGATGGTCAGCGACGCGATTCGCTCGATTGAAGCTAAAACCGGCCGTGACGCTAAAGATCACGAGGTTGCGGCCGAACTCCAATTGAGTCTCGACGATTACTACGGGATTCTGAATGACACCTTGGGCAGTCGCCTGTTCAGTTTCGACGACCTCTTGCAGGACGGCGAACACGAAGGGCTGCACGAGGATGGCGCCAGTGCTCATATGGAGCCGTCACGCGATCTGGAAGATGAACGCTTCCAGGCGGCGCTGGCGGACGCGATTGCCAATTTGCCGGAGCGTGAGCGACTGGTGTTGGCGCTGTACTACGACGAAGAGCTGAACCTCAAGGAAATCGGTGAAGTCCTTGGCGTCAGTGAATCGCGGGTCAGCCAGTTACACAGCCAGTGCGCGGCCCGTCTGCGGGGGCGTTTGGGGGAGTGGCGAGCGCGCTGAAGGCAGTGTGGGGACACTGCGAAACGAGGCTGGTGCGGTGATGAACGGCGCCGGTCTCGATCCGTTGTGCTCCAGACAAACTTTAAGTGCTGCGCCGATTGATTGAAGTGGCGCGTCCAGGTGCTGGGCGCGTTTAAGACTGCTTGGAGGTCGAATTGAACAAAGACATGAAAATCCTCATCGTTGATGACTTCTCAACGATGCGGCGGATCATCAAGAACCTGCTGCGCGATCTTGGGTTCACCAACACCGTCGAGGCCGACGATGGCACCACTGCCATTCCGGTGCTCAACAGCGGCAGCATCGACTTTCTGGTAACGGACTGGAACATGCCGGGCATGACCGGTATCGACCTGCTGCGTCACGTGCGCGCCGATGAAAAACTCAAGCACCTCCCGGTGTTGATGGTGACTGCTGAAGCCAAGCGCGAGCAGATCATCGAGGCCGCCCAGGCCGGTGTGAACGGTTACGTGGTCAAACCTTTCACGGCTCAAGCGTTGAAAGACAAAATCGAGAAGATTTTCGAACGCATCGGCTGATGAATGCGCGGGGGAGCTATGGAGCATAACGAATCATCACAGGGCGATTTCGAATCGACCCTGAAAAAACACGCGGTCGAACTGGTCGAGAGCCTTGAAAAAGGCAAGTTCGGCGACGCGGTGCAACTGATCCATGAGCTCAATCAGACCCGTGACCGCGGCCTGTATCAGGAAGTGGGCAAGCTCACACGTGAACTGCACAGTGCGATCGTCAATTTCCAGATTGATCCGCACATGCCGCAGGCCGAGGAAGTGTCGCAAATCACCGACGCCACCGAACGCCTGGGCTATGTGGTCAAGCTGACGGAAGCCGCGGCCAACCGCACCATGGATCTGGTGGAAAGCGCCACGCCGGTGGTCAACAGTCTCGCTGATGAAGCGCAGACGTTGAGCGCCGATTGGGGCCGCTTCATGCGTCGCGAGGTCGGGGCTGAAGAGTTCCGTGAACTGGCGCGCCGGGTCGACGGTTTTCTGTCACGCAGCAGCACGGACAACCGTGCGGTGTCGAGCAACCTCAACGACATCCTGCTGGCTCAGGATTACCAGGACCTCACAGGTCAAGTGATCAAGCGTGTGACCCAACTGGTCACCGAAGTCGAAAGCAATCTGCTCAAACTCGTGCTCATGGCCAGTCAGGTCGACCGCTTTGCGGGCATCGAACATGACCGCGCCGCAATGCTTGCTGAAAAAGATCCACAAAAACATCTCTCGCAGGGTGAAGGTCCGCAGATTCATGCCGATAAACGAGAAGACGTTGTGTCCGGTCAGGACGATGTGGACGATTTGTTATCCAGCCTTGGATTCTAGAGTTTCGGAATTCGGGTTTTTTGGGTTTTTAGACCTGTAGGAGCACCCCATTAATGAGCTTCGGCGCCGATGAAGAGATCCTTCAGGATTTCCTGGTTGAGGCCGGCGAGATTCTTGAGCAACTGTCCGAACAACTGGTCGAGCTGGAAAGCCGCCCGGATGATGCAGATCTGCTCAATGCAATTTTTCGCGGTTTCCACACTGTAAAAGGGGGCGCCGGCTTCCTTCAGCTCAATGAGCTGGTGGAGTGCTGTCACATCGCCGAAAACGTGTTCGACATCCTCCGTAAGGGTGAGCGTCGCGTTGATGCAGAACTGATGGACGTTGTGCTCGAAGCACTGGACGCGGTGAACAGCATGTTCAGCGAAGTCCGTGAGCGTGCACCGATTACCGCCGCCACGCCGGAACTGCTGGCCGCGCTGGCGCGTCTGGCCGAGCCGCAATCGGCGGATGAAGCCGTTGCCGCACCAGTAGAAGCGGTGGCAGAACCGGTCGCCGAAAGCGCATCGGAAGACATCACCGATAACGAATTCGAACAACTGCTGGACTCGCTGAACGCCGTCAAGGCCCAGGCCGAGGCTCCGGCCGCTGTCGCTGCTCCCGCGCAGGTTGCCGACACGGCGGCCAGCGATGAAATCACCGACGCCGAGTTTGAATCGCTGCTCGATCAACTGCATGGCAAAGGCCAGTTTGCTGTCGATGCGGTCGCTCCGGCGGCACCAGCAGCGCCGGCCGCACCTGCTGCGGGCGACAGCTCGGACATCACCGACGACGAATTCGAAGCCTTGCTCGATCAGTTGCACGGCAAGGGCAACTTCGCCGTTGACGCGCTGGAATCGGCCATCGCTTCGGCGCCGGCAGCACCTGCTGCACCGGCAGCCGCTGCGGCCGGCAGTGACCTGATCAGCGATCACGAATTCGAATCGCTGCTCGACGAATTGCACGGCAAAGGCAAGTTTGACGCCAGCGCTGCGACTGCGGGTTCCGCGTCGAGCGTCGCCACGCCAGCGGCGAAAGCTCCGGCTGCCGCTGTTGCACCGAAGCCTGCCGCCAAGCCTGAACCGAAAGCCGAGGCGCCGAAACCGGCCGCCGCTGCTGCTCCGGCTCCGGCCCGCGCGCCAGCCGCTGCACCGGCAGAAAAGCCGGCCAGCGAAGCTGAAACCACCGTACGCGTCGATACCGCGCGGCTCGACGAGATCATGAACATGGTCGGCGAGCTGGTGCTGGTGCGTAACCGTCTGGTGCGTCTGGGCCTCAACAGCGGCGACGAAGCCATGTCCAAGGCCGTATCTAACCTCGACGTGGTCACCGCTGACCTGCAGACCGCCGTGATGAAGACGCGGATGCAGCCGATCAAGAAGGTCTTCGGGCGCTTCCCGCGTCTGGTTCGCGACCTCGCACGTCAGCTCAAGAAAGAAATCAACCTGGAACTGGTGGGTGAAGAAACCGACCTCGACAAAAACCTTGTCGAGGCTCTTGCCGACCCGCTGGTCCACTTGGTGCGCAACGCCGTCGACCACGGCATCGAGTCGCCGGAAGAACGCGAAGCATCGGGCAAGGCCCGTGGCGGTCGCGTGGTGCTGGCGGCCGAGCAGGAAGGCGACCATATCCTGCTGTCGATCTCCGATGATGGCAAAGGCATGGACCCGAACGTCCTGCGTTCGATCGCGGTGAAACGCGGTGTGATGGACAAGGACGCGGCCGATCGCCTGAGCGATACCGAGTGCTACAACCTGATCTTCGCCCCGGGTTTCTCGACCAAGACCGAGATCTCCGACGTGTCCGGCCGTGGTGTCGGCATGGACGTGGTGAAGACCAAGATTTCCCAGCTCAACGGTTCGATCAACATCTACTCGACCAAGGGCCAGGGCTCGAAGATCGTCATCAAGGTGCCGCTGACCCTGGCGATCATGCCGACGCTGATGGTCATGCTTGGCAATCAGGCGTTCGCGTTCCCGCTGGTCAACGTCAACGAAATCTTCCACCTCGACCTGTCGACCACCAATGTCGTCGACGGTCAGGAAGTGGTGATCGTGCGCGACAAGGCGCTGCCATTGTTCTACCTCAAGCGCTGGCTGGTCAGCTCCGCCGCTCACGAAGAGCAGCGCGAAGGCCATGTGGTGATTCTTTCGGTGGGCACACAGCGGATCGGCTTCGTCGTCGATCAACTGGTCGGCCAGGAAGAAGTGGTCATCAAGCCATTGGGCAAAATGCTCCAGGGAACTCCGGGCATGTCCGGCGCCACCATCACCGGTGACGGCCGCATTGCGCTGATTCTCGATGTTCCAAGCATGCTCAAGCGTTACGCCACAAAGCGTATTTGAATCCGGGGCGGCGGCGCGATGACGCGCCGCTGCACCTAATGGAGTGTTTATGGCAGTCAAAGTCCTGGTGGTGGACGATTCGGGTTTTTTCCGCCGCCGCGTCTCGGAAATTCTTTCGGCGGATCCGAGCATCCAGGTGGTCGGCACGGCCACCAACGGTAAAGAGGCGATCGATCAGGCCATGGCCCTCAAGCCTGACGTGATCACCATGGACTACGAGATGCCGATGATGGACGGCATCACGGCAGTGCGGCACATCATGCAGCGCTGCCCGACCCCGGTGTTGATGTTCTCCTCGCTGACCCACGAAGGCGCGCGGGTAACCCTCGATGCGCTGGACGCCGGCGCGGTGGATTTCCTGCCGAAGAATTTCGAAGACATTTCGCGCAATCCCGAGAAGGTCAAGCAACTGCTGTGCGAGAAAGTCCACAGCATCTCGCGCAGCAATCGTCGTTTCAGTGCCTACAGCGCGCCGGCTCCCGCCGCTGCGCCAGCGCCGACGCCTGCTCCGGCAGCGTCGAGCTACGGCAGCCACACGAGCCACAGCAGCCCTGTCCCGGCACGTCCGGCGCCTGCGCCAGCGCCTGCCCGTGCATCCGCTGCCAGCGCTTCGTCGCCGGCTCCGAAACGCAAAGCCTACAAACTGGTTGCCATCGGTACCTCGACCGGCGGCCCGGTCGCGCTGCAACGTGTGCTGACGCAGTTGCCGGCGAACTTCCCGGCGCCGATCGTGCTGATCCAGCACATGCCGGCGGCGTTCACCAAAGCGTTTGCCGAACGTCTCGACAAGCTCTGCCGTATCAGCGTCAAAGAGGCCGAGGATGGCGACATCCTGCGTCCGGGCCTGGCGCTGCTGGCGCCGGGTGGCAAGCAGATGATGATCGACGGCCGTGGCGCGGTGAAGATTCTGCCGGGCGACGAACGTCTGAATTACAAGCCGTGCGTGGACATTACCTTCGGTTCGGCGGCGAAATCCTACGGCGACAAAGTTCTGGCAGTGGTGCTGACCGGCATGGGCGCCGACGGCCGCGAAGGCGCGCGTCTGCTCAAGCAGGGCGGCAGTTCGGTGTGGGCGCAGGACGAAGCAAGCTGCGTGATCTACGGCATGCCGATGGCCATCGTCAAAGCCGATCTGGCTGACGCGGTGTATGGTCTGGACGACATCGGCAAGCACATCGTCGAGGCGTGTATCTGATGGATGTTCTCAGCCTTATCGGCCTCATCATGGCGTTCGTCGCCATCATCGGCGGCAACTACCTTGAAGGCGGCCACCTCGGCGCGCTGGCCAACGGCCCGGCGGCGCTGATCGTACTGGGCGGAACGGTCGGTGCTGCGCTGCTGCAATCGCCGATGAGCGCGTTCAAGCGCGCTATGCAGATTCTCGTCTGGATCTTCTTTCCGCCGCGTGTCGACCTGGCCGGCGGCATCGACCGCGTGGTCAATTGGAGCCTGACGGCGCGCAAGGAAGGCTTGCTTGGCCTCGAAGGCGTGGCCGACGCCGAACCTGACAGCTACTCGCGCAAAGGTCTGCAACTGCTGGTCGATGGCGCCGAGCCGGAGGCGATTCGCAGCATTCTCGAAGTGGATTTCTACACTCAGGAATCCCGCGATATCGAAGCGGCCAAAGTGTTCGAAAGCATGGGCGGCTACGCGCCGACCATCGGCATCATCGGTGCGGTGATGGGCCTGATTCACGTGATGGGCAACCTCGCCGATCCGTCGCAACTGGGTAACGGCATTGCCGTGGCGTTCGTCGCGACCATCTATGGCGTGGCCAGTGCCAACCTGATCCTCTTGCCGGTCGCGGCCAAGCTCAAGTCCATCGCGTTGCGGCAGTCGCGTTATCGCGAAATGTTGCTGGAAGGAATTCTGTCGATCGCCGAAGGTGAAAACCCTCGTTCCATTGAGTTGAAGCTGCAAGGCTTCATGGACTAAGGGAATAACCTCATGGCTCGTCGTCGCCACCAGGAAGAACACGTCAATCACGAGCGCTGGCTCGTGTCCTACGCGGATTTCATCACTTTGCTGTTCGCGTTTTTCGTGGTGATGTACTCGATCTCGTCGATCAACGAAGGCAAATACAAAGTCATTTCCGAAGCGCTGATCGGCGTGTTTACCGACTCCGATCGCTCGCTAAAACCGATTCCGATCGGCGACGAACGACCGAAAACCGTGACCCCGGCCAAGCCGCTGGTCAAGGATGCCGAGCAGGTCGACGCCGGCATTTCCGGGGCCAGCGATCCTTTGAAAAGCATCGCCGATGACATCAGTGCCGCCTTCGGTGACTTGATCAGTTCCAACCAGATGACCGTGCGCGGCAACGAGTTGTGGGTCGAGATCGAGCTCAATTCCAGCCTGTTGTTTGGCAGCGGCGACGCCATGCCGAGCGACATCGCGTTCAACATCATCGACAAGGTCGCGGCGATCCTCAAACCGTTCGACAACCCGATCCACGTCGAAGGCTTCACCGACGATCAACCGATCCGCACCGCGCAGTACCCGACCAACTGGGAACTGTCCTCGGCGCGTTCGGCGAGCATCGTGCGCATGCTCGCCATGCAGGGCGTAAACCCTGGGCGACTGGCGTCGGTGGGCTACGGCGAATTCCAGCCAGTGGCCAACAACGCCACGGTCGAAGGCCGGGCGAAGAACCGTCGCGTGGTGCTGGTGGTGTCGCGCAATCTTGATGTGCGCCGCAGCCTGACGGGCACCGGAACCGCCAATGCGCAACCGGATGCGGCGTTGAAGCGCGCTGGCACACAAACTGCACCGACCCCGGTCAAGACGCCGGGACGCGAGAGTGCCGTCAATTCTCCGTCGCCCGCATTAACACGCTGAAGCATGTCTCGGCCAGCCGATCTGGCCGGGAGGAACGAACTGAATGAGAGTCTGGGCAGTCGCCAATCAAAAGGGTGGTGTCGGTAAAACCACATCCTCCATCGCTTTAGCCGGATTGCTGGCCGAGGCGGGCAAGCGCGTGGTTGTGGTCGATCTCGACCCGCACGGCTCGATGACCAGCTATTTCGGCTACGACCCCGACAGCCTGGAACACAGCAACTACGACCTGTTTCTGCACAAGGGCAGCGTGCCGCAAGGCCTGCCGGGGCAGTTGCTGTTGTCGACCAGCGACGAGCGTATTTCCCTGTTGCCGTCGAGCACCGCACTGGCGACCCTTGAGCGCCAGTCGCCGGGGCAGAGTGGCCTGGGTCTGGTGATCGCCAAGAGTCTGGCGCAATTGTGGCAGGACTTCGATTACGCAATCATCGACAGCCCGCCGCTACTCGGTGTGCTGATGGTCAACGCTCTCGCGGCGAGCCAGCAACTGGTGATTCCGGTGCAGACCGAACACTTGGCCGTGAAAGGTCTGGAGCGCATGGTCAACACCCTGGCGATGATCAATCGTTCGCGCAAACAGCCGTTGCCGTTCAGCATCGTGCCGACTTTGTTCGACCGCCGCACGCAGGCGTCGATGGGCACCTTGCGCGTGCTGCGTGACAAATTCCCCGACGACATCTGGCACGGCTACATCCCGGTCGATACCCGTCTGCGCGACGCCAGCCGGGCGGGCGTCACGCCTTCGCAATTCGACGGCAAGAGCCGTGGCGTGCTGGCCTACCGCGCGCTGCTCAAGCACCTGCTCGCGCAGCAACTTGTTCCGCAGGTGGCCTGAGATGATTTCGATCTGCTTGCCCGAACCCTGTGGGAGCGAGCCTGCTCGCGAAGCAGGCGATGCGGTTTCCCTGTCAGGCGCTGATCACCGATGAACCGCCCAGTGAAACTCACTTCACGTCCGCAACAGGCCTTGCAGTCCTATCTGGAAGACCTGCTGCTCGACCTGCCCGAGGACTTGCCTGCGCCGGTCGAAGCGCTGCCGCCAGTCGTCGAACCGGCGCAGCCTGAAGTGGTGGAAAGCACCGAGGCCATGGACGAGTTCCAGGCCGCGGTGCTGGAAGAGCAGGCCCGTGACGCGCAGAAATCCGTCGCTCCGATTGCCGCGCTTGCTGCTGCCCCCGTGGCCAAAGCACCGGTGGCGCTGATCGACGAACCGCGCGCGCCGCTGTCGACCTTGGCGCCGCTGCTGCAAACACAATTATTGACCGTGCCGGAACCCGAACCGGAGCCAGAACCCGCGCCGCAGATTGCTGAGCCGCAGGTGCTGGTCCCGCCGCTGGTGGAAGTGCACCTGCCGCCGAACAACCCGCCGCCACCGGTCGAACCCGATGGCCGTCCGGCCTGGGCTGCCGAAGCCTTCGAATGCTTGCTGTTCGATGTTGCCGGGCTGACCCTGGCGGTGCCGCTGGTGTGCCTCGGCTCGATCTATTCGCTGGCCGGCCACGAGCTGACGCCGCTGTTTGGCCAGCCGGAGTGGTTCCTCGGGATTCTGCCGAGCCAGGCTGGCAATCTGAAAGTCTTGGACACTGCGCGCTGGGTTATGCCGGATCGCTACCGCGATGACTTCCGGCAGGGCCTGCAATACGTGATTTCGGTACAAGGTTACGAGTGGGGGCTGGCGGTGCATCAGGTCAGCCGCTCGTTGCGCCTGGACCCGAATGAAATCAAATGGAGAAGTCACCGGGGTCAGCGGCCATGGCTCGCCGGCACCGTGATCGAGCACATGTGTGCATTGCTTGACGTATCCGCACTGGCCGAATTGATCGCCAGCGGCGGGGCAAAGCACTTGAGTGGCAACAAGCCGCTACATAAACCGACATAGCAGCCGACATAACAATCAGGCGATGGCATTTTTCAATGCCACCACACAGAACACACACCGCCCGGGGCGGTTTTTTCGAGGGGTCAGGGTATGAGTAGTCAGGCGTCGAATGCAAAAGGTTCTGAAGATCCGATCCTGCAATGGGTGACCTTCAAACTGGATAACGAAACCTACGGCATCAACGTGATGCGCGTGCAGGAAGTGCTGCGCTACACCGAGATCGCGCCGGTACCGGGTGCACCGAGCTACGTACTGGGCATCATCAACCTGCGCGGCAACGTGGTCACCGTGATCGACACCCGTCAGCGCTTCGGCCTGCACAGCGGTGAGATCAGCGACAACACCCGTATCGTCATCATCGAAGCCGACAAGCAAGTCGTCGGCATCATGGTCGACAGCGTCGCCGAAGTGGTTTACCTGCGTCAGTCGGAAATCGAAACCGCACCGAACGTCGGTAACGAAGAATCGGCCAAGTTCATCCAGGGCGTGTGCAACAAGAACAATGAGCTGCTGATTCTGGTCGAGCTGGACAAGATGATGAGCGAAGAAGAATGGTCGGAACTGGAGAGCATCTGATTTGATTCTCGAGGTTGCGGTAATTGTTCTGTTCCTGTTCTGGGCCGGCACGCTGGCGATGTTCGTCTCGTACATCAAGGCGCAGCGAGTGATCGCTGCACAGCAGGCCCAGGGTGATGCGCTGCGTGATCAGCGCATCAAGGAACTGGCCAAACGCGTCGACGATTACCAGAACGGCAACGTGCGCATGGGCGAGGCCCTGCACGAGTTGCGCGCGGTGGTGAGTCCGTTGCCGGACAAGATCGTTGCTCTGGAACAACGCGACCCGTCGAGCCTGTCATTCGCCCAGGCGGCGAAACTGGTGGGAATGGGCGCCAGCGTCGATGAACTGACTCAGTCGTGCGGGTTGACCCAGGCTGAGGCAGAGTTGATGCGCAAGTTGCACAAGGGCAGCTAGGAGCTTCAGGCTTCAAGCTTCAAGCTTCAAGCGGCAAGCAAGATCAAAAGCGCTATTCGCGAGCAGGCTCGCTCCCACATTTGATCACGGTCGAATGTGGGAGCGAGCCTGCTCGCGAAGACGTCTTTGAAACCTCAATAATCATCCCCGCGTGCAGTGATTGAGATCGTTCCCACGCTCTGCGTGGGAACGCATCCTGGGACGCTCCGCGTTCCGCCTGTGAAATGTGACGCGGAGCGTCACGGGCGGCATTCCCACGCGGAGCGTGGGAACGATCAAGAAGAACTGATTTTTGCGCTCAAGCTGATGGCCTATTCGCGAGCTTGCTCGCGAAGGCGTCTTCGAACTCTCAGTAATCATCCCCGCGATCAGTGACGTCCTTCTCGACCATCGGCGCGTTCGAGTCTTGTCCTTCGGGGAATTTGCCCTTCAGGTTCCAGGCAAACGCGATGATCTCGGCGATGGTGCGATAGAGCTCTTCGGGGATGCTGTCGCCCAGTTCCATCCGCGCCAGCAGGCGCACCAGTTCAGGGTTCTCGTAAATCGGCACTTCGTAATCGCGAGCGATGCGCAGGATTTCTTCGGCCAGTTCCTCGTCGCCCTTGGCGGTGAGGGTCGGGGCGTGGTTGCCGTCGTATTTGAGGGCGACGGCCTGGCGTGGGGCAGTGGAATCGTTCATGCGGTTTCGTCGACCCAGCGGTGTTCGAGGCGGGTTTGGTTACCTTGCGGCGGGGTGCCGTGGTGGCAGTCGAGGTCGCCGACGTTGAGCCCGGAATCGAGCAAGCGCTGGCGCAGGGCGAACAGGTTGTTCTCAATCAGGTCGGCGGTGTACGGACGCTCAGCCCACAGCTGACTGGACAGGCTGCCAGCGATCAGTTGCGCCTGAATCTGCATCGGCCCGAGCGGTTCCAGATCGAAGGCCAGATCGACGCGCCACAGTTGCTGTTTGGCTTCGCGCTCATCGCGGCGTTCATGCGGCTGCGGTTCGCGCTCCGGCGCTTCTTCACGCTGGAATTTGACCTGCAACGGCACGATGTCCTGCAGGTTGCGCATGGGGATTTCCAGCTGCCAGGTGCTGAGCAGGCGGCCATCGTCGGTGACGCCGGTCTGTTCCAGGCTCGACAACTGATGGCTTTGCAGGCGCGACACCGCTGCGGCGGCGAGGCGCAGCAGTTGCTCGAGATCACCTTCGCCTTCGAGTTTTGCCAGCAGTCGTTCGGGCAATGGGAAACTGCTCGGTACCGGTTTGGCGCTGACCTGGCCGAGGGTGCCGAGGGCGTTCCGGACGAAACTCGGCAGCGCCTGCGCCAGGGTGTTGGCGGCGATGATTGCATTGAAATTGGTGTTGCTTGGCAGGCCCGGGGTCAGTTGCGCGATCAGTTTGAGCAGGTCGGCCTTCATGTCCGGGGCGAGCGTGGGATTTTGTCCGCCGAGCAATTTCGCTTCGAGGAACGCGCCGCTGTTGGCCAAGGCCAACGCCACGCCTTTGGCGGTGCTCATTTGCTGTACGTCCGGCAGGCTGGCGAGCAGCTTGTCGACCACCGCGCGCAGATCGGCCGAGGTCTGGTCAGTGGTAGGCGGCAGATTTTGCAACATCTTCAGCAGGCCATCGAGCGAGCCCTGACGACTTTGCTGACCGAGCAATTGCTGACTGACCGCCAGTTGCTCCTGACGGCTGCTCAGCGGCACGAATTTGAGGGTTTGCGCATCCTGCACCTGCGCCGACAACAAGGTGCCGATGCGCAGCGGTTGCGGGCTGTCGACGGTCAAGGTGCTGCCGCTCAATGCGGTGTTGAGCAGGGTGACCATCGAGCGAAATACCGCCGCTTGCCCCGGCGTCTGCGGCAGGGCTTGCGAGGTCACGACTTTGCCTTGCAGCAAGGTGCCGGCGGGCAATTGCGCGGTATCGATGCGGGTCAGGGTGGCGACGCTGCTGGCGATCGCTTGCTGTACGGTGATCGCCAGATTGCCGGCCGACGGCTGAGTGATCGCCAGGTTGGTGCCCTGTGGCAACGGCAGGTTGCTGCTGGCCTGCACGGTGGTCTGACGGCCGCTGTCGAGGGTCACCTTGAGCAGCAATTCAAAGGTCTGATCAGCCTGCTTGAGCGACAACACCTCAGCCTTGGCGCTTTGCCCCGCGCCGATCAAGCCCTCGACCGGCGTCAGCAGCTTGAGCAGTTCACCCATCTGCGGGCGAGCGCTCGCCGGCACGGTGGGCGGCAGCGGGAGGATGTTCATTTCGCCTGTCATACGCGGACACAACCTGAGGAAATTGCGCTCTTGAGAGTAAGGCACGGCATGTATAATGCCGCGCGTCGTGCGCTTCGTTCAAAAAACCTGGCAATTGTTTGATCCAGCTCGCCAGATCGAGCGATCAAAGCATCTATGCTGCATCTCTTTAACGGCCGCTCCAGAGCCGACTTGAACCGTATAAGGCCCGTGATCCCTTGACCAGTCCTGTCCTGCAAACCATTGCCCTGGCGTGTGAACGCGATCTGCGGCTGCTTTTCGAAAACCTCGAATTGCGTCTGGCCAGTGGCGACATGGTGCAGATCAGCGGCCCCAACGGCAGCGGCAAGACCAGTCTTTTACGTCTGCTCGCCGGTTTGATGCAACCCACCGACGGCCAGGTGCTGCTCAACGGTCAGCCGCTGGCCGAGCAACGCAGCGAACTGGCGCGAAACCTGTTGTGGATCGGCCACGCCGCCGGGATCAAGGATCTGCTCACTCCCGAAGAAAACCTGTCGTGGCTGTGCGCCTTGCATCATCCCGCCGAACGCGAGGCAATCTGGCAGGCGCTGGCAGCAGTAGGATTGCGCGGTTTCGAAGATGTTCCCTGCCACAGTCTTTCTGCCGGCCAACAGCGCCGCGTGGCACTGGCGCGGTTGTATCTGGACAGCCCGCCGTTGTGGATTCTCGACGAACCTTTCACCGCGCTGGACAAGCAGGGCGTCACTCAGTTGGAAGAGCATCTGGCCGGCCACTGCGAACGCGGCGGTCTGGTGGTGCTGACCACCCACCACACCCTGAGCCGCATGCCAGCCGGTTATCGCGACATCGATCTGGGGAAATGGGCGGTATGAGTGTCTTCGGCCTGCTGCTTGCCCGCGAATCGCGACTGCTGTTCCGCCGCCCGGCGGAGCTGGCCAATCCGCTGATTTTCTTTGCCATCGTCATTGCCCTTTTCCCGCTGGCCGTCGGCCCGGAAACTCAAGTCTTGCAAAACCTGTCCCCGGGGTTAGTCTGGGTGGCGGCGTTGTTGTCGGTCCTGCTTTCGCTGGATGGATTGTTTCGCAGTGACTTCGAAGACGGCTCGCTGGAACAGTGGGTCCTTTCGTCGCACCCGCTGCCGCTTCTGGTCCTGGCCAAGGTGCTGGCACACTGGCTGTTCTCCGGTCTGGCACTGGTGCTGCTGTCGCCGTTGCTGGCGCTGATGCTCGGTCTGCCGGCCGCGTGCCTGCCGGTGCTGCTGCTGTCGTTGCTGCTGGGCACGCCGGTGTTGAGCCTGCTCGGTGCAGTCGGCGCGGCGCTGACGGTCGGTCTGAAGCGCGGCGGCCTATTGCTGGCGCTGCTGATTCTGCCGTTGTACATCCCGGTGTTGATCCTTGGCAGCGGCGCGTTGCAAGCGGCGCTGCAAGGCATGCCGGCGACCGGATACCTGTTGTGGATGGCCAGCCTCACAGCGCTGGCGATCACCCTGACACCCTTTGCAATAGCCGCTGGCCTGAAGATCAGCGTCGGCGAATAATAATGAGGCCTGGTCAAAAATTGACCACTTCTTCCAGAAGAAAGGCATGACCCTCTGCCAGCTCGCGATGATGAGCGGCAACCGTGATGGAAACAGTATGAACTGGACCTGGTTTCACAAGCTCGGCTCGCCCAAGTGGTTCTACGGCATCAGCGGCAAATTTCTGCCGTGGTTGAGCATCGCAGCGTTGCTGCTGATCGGCGTTGGCGTGGTCTGGGGCCTGGCCTTCGCGCCGCCGGATTACCAGCAAGGCAACAGCTTCCGCATCATCTATATCCACGTGCCAGCGGCGATGCTCGCCCAGTCGATCTACGTGATGCTCGCGGTGTGCGGCGTGGTCGGGCTGGTGTGGAAAATGAAGCTGGCCGACGTTGCCCTGCAATGCGCCGCACCGATCGGTGCGTGGATGACCGCTGTGGCGCTGGTTACCGGGGCCATCTGGGGCAAGCCGACCTGGGGCTCGTGGTGGGTGTGGGATGCGCGCCTGACCTCGATGCTGATTCTGCTGTTCCTGTATTTCGGCGTGATCGCGCTGGGCAATGCCATCAGCAACCGCGACAGCGCCGCCAAGGCCTGCGCGGTGCTGGCGATCGTTGGCGTGATCAACATTCCGATCATCAAATACTCGGTGGAGTGGTGGAACACCCTGCACCAGGGCGCGACGTTCACCCTCACGGAAAAGCCGGCGATGCCCGCGGAAATGTGGCTGCCGCTGCTGCTGACGGTGCTGGGTTTCTACTGCTTCTTCGGCGCTGTGCTGTTGCTGCGCATGCGTCTTGAAGTGCTCAAGCGCGAGGCCCGCGCCAGTTGGGTGAAGACCGAAGTGCAGCAGAGTCTGGAGGCGGTGCGATGAGTTTTGCTTCATTCGGCGATTTTCTCGCCATGGGCCATCACGGCCTGTATGTCTGGTCGGCCTACGGCATCTGTCTGGCGGTGCTGGCCCTCAACGTGGTGGCGCCGATTGCGGCGCGCAAGCGTTATCTGCAACAAGAGGCGCGTCGTCTGCGCCGGGAGAACGGCAAGTGAATGCGCTGCGCAAAAAACGTCTGATCATCATTCTGGCGATTCTGGTCGGAGTGGGCGCTGCTGTCGGCCTGGCCCTGAGCGCGTTGCAGGAAAACATCAATCTGTTTTACACACCGACGCAGATCGCCAACGGCGAAGCGCCGCAAGACACGCGCATCCGCGCCGGCGGCATGGTCGAGGCCGGTTCGCTGCAACGCTCCAAGGATTCGCTGGACGTCAAATTCGTCGTCACCGACTTCAACAAATCCGTGACCATCGCCTATCGCGGCATCCTCCCGGATCTGTTCCGTGAAGGGCAGGGCATTGTCGCCCTCGGCAAGCTCAACGCTGATGGCGTGGTGGTCGCCGATGAAGTGCTGGCCAAGCACGACGAGAAGTACATGCCGCCGGAAGTGACCAAAGCGCTCAAGGACAGCGGTCAATCCGCGCCGACGCCTGTGAAGGAGGGTTGATCGATGGCCGCCGCACTGTTTATTCCTGAGCTGGGCCATCTGGCAATGATCCTCGCCCTGTGTTTTGCACTGGTCCAAGCGCTGGTGCCGATGCTCGGCGCGTGGCGCGGTGACCGCTTGTGGATGAGCCTGGCGCAACCGGCGGCGTGGGGCCAGTTTGCCTTTCTGCTGT
Organism: Pseudomonas sp. AC083; assembly: GCF_979253165.1. Lineage (NCBI taxonomy): Bacteria > Pseudomonadati > Pseudomonadota > Gammaproteobacteria > Pseudomonadales > Pseudomonadaceae > Pseudomonas > Pseudomonas sp. AC083. Next base: position 86,956 of record NZ_CEEDDH010000003.1, on the reverse strand, counting down.
TTGCCTTTGGCTGCCTGACCTACGCGTTCATGACCGACGATTTCTCCGTCGGCTACGTGGCGATGAACTCCAACAGCGCGCTGCCGTGGTACTACAAATTCAGCGCGGTGTGGGGCGCCCACGAAGGTTCGCTGCTGCTGTGGGCGTTGATCCTCGGCGGCTGGACTTTCGCTGTGTCGGTGTTCTCCCGGCAGTTGCCGCAAGTCATGCTCGCCCGCGTCCTGGCGGTGATGGGCATGATCAGCACCGGTTTCCTGCTGTTTCTGATTCTTACCTCGAACCCGTTCTCGCGGATCCTGCCGCAGATTCCCGCCGACGGTCGCGACCTCAACCCGTTGCTGCAAGACATTGGCCTGATCGTGCATCCGCCAATGCTGTACATGGGTTACGTCGGTTTCTCTGTGGCCTTCGCATTTGCCATCGCCGCGCTGCTCGGCGGCCGTCTCGATGCGGCATGGGCGCGCTGGTCGCGGCCATGGACCATCGTCGCCTGGGCCTTCCTCGGCATCGGCATCACCCTCGGTTCGTGGTGGGCGTACTACGAACTCGGCTGGGGCGGCTGGTGGTTCTGGGACCCGGTGGAAAACGCCTCGTTCATGCCATGGCTGGTCGGCACCGCGTTGATTCACTCGCTGGCGGTCACCGAGAAACGCGGCGTGTTCAAGAGCTGGACGGTGTTGCTGGCGATCGCCGCGTTTTCGTTGAGCCTGCTCGGCACCTTCCTCGTACGTTCGGGCGTGCTGACTTCGGTGCATGCCTTCGCCTCGGATCCTGAGCGCGGCGTGTTCATCCTGATTTTCCTGCTGTTCGTGGTGGGCGGTTCGCTGACGCTGTTTGCGCTGCGTGCGCCGGTGGTGAAAAGTCAGGTTGGCTTCAACCTGTGGTCGCGTGAGACTTTGCTGCTGGGCAACAACCTGGTGCTGGTCGTCGCTGCATCGATGATCCTGCTTGGCACGTTGTATCCGCTGATTCTTGATGCCATCAGCGGCGCCAAGCTGTCGGTCGGCCCGCCGTACTTCAATGCGCTGTTCATCCCGTTGATGGCGTTGCTGATGCTGGTGATGGCGATCGGCGTGATCGTGCGCTGGAAGGACACGCCGGTGAAATGGCTGGTGAGCATGCTCACTCCGGTCTTGCTCGGCAGCGTTGCACTGGCCGTGGTGGCCGGCGTGGCTTACGGCGATTTCAACTGGGCAGTGATCGCGACGTTCCTGCTGGCGGCGTGGGTGTTGCTCGCCGGCGTGCGCGATCTGTTCGACAAGACTCGGCACAAAGGCCTGATCAAAGGTCTGCCGACGCTGACCCGCAGCTATTGGGGCATGCAGATCGCCCACCTCGGCATCGCCGTGTGCGCGCTGGGCGTGGTGTTGTCGAGCCAGAACAGTGCCGAGCGCGACCTGCGTCTGGCACCGGGCGAGTCGATGGATCTGGCCGGTTATCAGTTCGTCTTCGAAGGCGCCAAGCATTTCGAAGGGCCGAATTTCACCTCGGACAAAGGCACCATCCGCGTCATTCGTGACGGCGAGGAAATCAGCGTGCTGCACCCGGAAAAACGTCTGTATATCGTGCAGAACTCGGTGATGACCGAAGCCGGCATCGATGCCGGTTTCACCCGCGATCTCTACGTCGCCCTCGGCGAGCCGCTGGATAACGGCGCCTGGGCCGTGCGCGTACACGTCAAACCGTTTGTGCGCTGGATCTGGTTCGGCGGCTTGCTCACCGGATTGGGTGGTTTGCTGGCAGCGCTGGATCGGCGTTATCGGGTCAAGGTGAAAAGCAAAGTGCGCGAAGCGCTGGGCATGACGGGAGCGGCGGCATGAGGCGTTGGTTGATGTTGTTGCCGTTGGCGATTTTCTTGCTGGTGGCGGTGTTTCTTTATCGTGGGCTGTATCTGGATCCGGCGGAGCTTCCGTCGGCGATGATCGACAAGCCGTTCCCGGAGTTTTCCCTGCCGAGTGTGCAGGGTGACAAGACGCTGACCAAGGCCGACATTCTCGGCAAACCGGCGCTGGTCAATGTCTGGGGCACCTGGTGCATCTCCTGCCGCGTCGAGCACCCGGTGCTGAACAAACTCGCCGAGCGCGGCGTGGTGATCTACGGCATCAACTATAAGGACACCAATGCCGACGCCTTGAAGTGGCTGGCCGAGTTTCACAATCCGTATGCGCTGGATATTCGTGACGACGAGGGTTCGCTGGGCTTGAATCTTGGTGTCTACGGCGCGCCGGAAACCTTCTTCATCGACGCCAAAGGCATCATCCGCGACAAGTTCGTCGGGGTGATCGACGAGCAGGTCTGGCGCGAAAAACTCGCGGCCAAGTATCAGGCGCTGGTCGATGAGGCCAAGCCATGAAGCGTTTTCTCGCAGCAGTGGTGTTGGGCTTGAGCCTGGCCGGTGTCGCCCATGCGGCCATCGACACCTACGAATTTGCCAAAGAGGGCGACCGCGAGCGTTTCCGCGAACTGACCAAGGAACTGCGCTGCCCCAAATGCCAGAACCAGGACATTGCCGACTCCAACGCACCCATCGCCGCCGACCTGCGCAAGGAGATTTTCCGCATGCTCGGCGAGGGCAAGGACAATCAGCAGATCATCGACTTCATGGTCGATCGCTACGGTGATTTCGTCCGCTACAAACCGGCGCTCAATGCCAAGACCGCGCTGCTGTGGTTCGGCCCGGCCGGGCTGCTGCTCGGTGGTTTCGTGGTGATCGCGCTGATCGTGCGCAGGCGTCGCGGGCAACGCGCCGAAACGCCGTCATCGCTGTCTGCCGAAGAACGTCAGCGCCTCGACCAACTGTTGGATAAAAACCAAGAATGATTGATTTCTGGCTCGCCGCAGGGCTGTTGCTTCTGGTCGCCCTGAGTTTTCTGCTGATCCCGGTGCTGCGCGAACGCCGCGCCCAGCGGGAAGAAGATCGCACCGCGTTGAACGTCGCGCTGTACCAGGAACGGGTGGCCGAGCTGCAAGCGCAGCAGGCCGAGGGCGTGCTCGACGCCGCGCAACTGGACAGCGGCCGCGCGGAAGCTGCGCGTGAACTGCTCGCCGACACCGAAGGCGCCGCCGCGCCGCGTGTCTCGCGTCTGGGTAAACCGTTGCCGCTGCTGGCCGCCGTGCTGGTACCGGTGCTGGGCCTCGGTCTGTACCTGCATTTCGGCGCCGCCGACAAGGTCGAACTGACCCGCGAATTCGCTCAGGCACCGCAGTCGATGGAAGAGATGACCCAGCGTCTGGAACGTGCGGTCGCCGCACAACCGGATTCCGCTGAAGGTCTGTATTTCCTCGGCCGTACCTACATGGCTCAGGACCGCCCGGCAGACGCGGCGAAGATGTTCGAACGCGCCGCCAACCTCGCTGGTCGCCAGCCGGAGCTGCTCGGCCAATGGGCGCAGGCGCAGTATTTTGCTGATGGTAAAAAGTGGTCGGAGCAGATTCAGAAACTGACCGATGAAGCGCTGAAGGCTGATCCGAAAGAAGTCACCAGCCTCGGTCTGCTCGGCATCGCCGCGTTCGAAGGTGAGCGTTATCAGGAGGCCATCGACTACTGGAATCGCCTGCTCGCGCAACTGCCGCCGGATGACAACTCTCGCGCTGCGCTGCAAGGCGGCATTGAGCGTGCCGCCGAACGCCTGACAGCCAGCGGTGGCCAGGTTGCCCAGGCAGCGGCGCCGAAAGCTGCGTTACTGAAAGTCAGCGTGGATCTGGCCAGCGAACTCAAAGGCAAGGTGCAACCGGGCGACAGCGTGTTCATCTTCGCCCGCGCCACTTCTGGCCCACCGGCGCCGCTGGCGGCCAAACGTCTGACCGTGGCTGACCTGCCGGTGACCGTCGAACTGGGCGATGCCGACGCAATGATGCCGCAGTTGAAACTGTCCAACTTCCCTGAAGTCCAACTGGTTGCGCGCATCTCACGGGCCGGTCAACCGACCTCCGGTGAGTGGATCGGTCGCAGCGGCCCACTGGCCAGCAGCACCACCGCGCCACAAAAACTGACTATCGACAGCCCGGACAAATAACCGGATCCAACAGGAAAGCACCGCCATGCACACCATCGCCCGCATCACAGTCCTCACACTGGCCCTGGGCTTGAGTGCATGTGCGGTACAACGCCCGGAACCGACCACCAGCCTGCCGCCGATCCCGCCGTCCCAGCCAAGTCCAACTCCGTCGACCTCGCCGACCCCCGGCAAAACCATCCCGGCCAAACCCGCCAAGCCCGTGCCCCGTACCTCGGCCAGCTTCGCCCCGCCACCGGGCGGCAACAGCCACTGGGACCAGAAGCTCGGCGTCTACGTGCTCGACGACCAGACCAACACCTTCTACCGCCAGCGCACCTACTACCGCTGGAACAACGGCTGGAGCCGCTCGGTCAGCCCCAACGGCCCGTGGGAAGACACCAACATCCACGGCGTCCCGCCGGGGTTGGGCAAGAAGTTCGGGCAGTGATGAGAAACGGCGATCTTGGGATCGTCGTTTTTTTTGCGTCTGATTTTCAGAGAATCGCACGATAGTTACCTAACGCCTTTACCGACTCGACCAATCCTTGCCGTTGGAGAAAGCCAAGATATTTGTCCACCTCCACACTGGGCGTTTTCAATTGCCGTCGCTGGCTTTGAGCCGCAGCGACGACGGCAGCCGAATCAAGATGGAAAAGGTTTTCCACAAACTCATCCGGGTGCTGAGCTTCAATGCCGTATGGCGCGAGGTGACGGGTGGGGAAATCTTTCAGGTTGAACGTCACTATTACATCGGCACCGCATCGGATTGCGGCCGCTAGAACATGGCGGTCGTTCTCATCAGGCAGTGTCAGGCCTGACACCAGGTCTTCATAGCCATCGATACACGCGTCTGGAATGGCCAGGTCCATCAATTGTGATGTGCGATCGAGTTGTTCGAGGGTCAGGTCGGACCTGTTTTTCAATAAATTACGCTTCCATTCGTGGTGTATTTCCTGAGTCCAGCGAGCCCGATACAGCCCTGACAACGCGAGCCACATCAGGAAATCTCTTAAAGGGGCCGGATATAAAACGCATGCATCGTATACAGCAGTGAAAGAGGAATGCCTCACTCGTATCCTGTCCTTAGCGCCTGTGCCTGCTCCGCGAGAAGCATCATTGCCTGCTCGCTGGCGGTGTCTCGCCGGGTTTTATATTCCATCAGATCGGCAAAACGCACACGTCGGTGCTTGCCTGTTTTGTGGTAGGAAATCTCACCGCTCTCCAGCAGTTTGATCATGTGCGGACGTGAGACGTTGAGCAGATCGGCAGCTTCCTGCGTGGTCAGCTCCGCGTGGATCGGTACCACCTTCACAGCGTTGCCCTGCGCCAGCGCCGCGAGGATATCGCTCAGCAAGCGCAACGCCGATGTTGGCAGCTCGACGCTGTGGGCTTCGTTCTGTTCATCAAAAATCTGGATTCGCTGAGTTTCAAAACCGCTTGCGAGAAATGCGGTCAGGGCGCGCTGGCCTTCAATCGCGGCTTTGACCTCACGTTCGACGGGCAGATTGATGGCAGATGGAGTAGCGGTGGTCATAAGACTGTTCCAGCATTGTAAGGAAGATCTGTGGACGTTATTCGAATCAAACGAAATTCGCAATAAACGAAACTGTTGCAGGAATACTTTGTAAAACAACCAACCATCACTCCGCCCCATTCTGTGCTTGAGTAAAGATAACTCTAGAGTTACTTTTAATGGGCCAGGCCAAGGAGGCGGTTGGTGCAGAGCAGGCTATTGATGAAGGAGCTGGAGGAGGCGGGCTGGACGCTGGATCGGGTTGCGGGCAGTCATCACATCTTCACTCATCGTTACAACCCGAACACGATTGCCGTCCCGCTTCCGAAAAAGGATTTACCGCTGGGGACAGTCAAAAGCATTCGGCGGCGCGCGGGGTTATTCAGCCCGCCAACCCGTCATGAAGGAGATCCGTAATGCAATATCCCATCTGCATCGAGTGGGGTGACGAGAACACTGCCATCGGCATTCAGATCCCCGATATTCCCGGCGCAGTTACGGCCGGGGACAGCTTTGAGGAGGCCTACAACGCGGCCGTGGAAGTGGCTCACCTCATGCTGCAGGAGATCGCGGCGGCGGGTCAGGCGATTCCGATGCCGACCTCGGCAGCGGCGCATCGCAATCATCCGGATTTTGCCGAGATGGGCTGGGGCATGCTGGAGCTGGATATCTCGCCGTACCTGGGCAAGACCGAAAAGGTCAACGTTACGCTGCCCGGCTATGTGATTCAGCGTATTGATCGCTATGTACGCGAGCACAACGTCAAAAGCCGCTCCTCGTTTCTGGCGGATGCGGCGATGGAGAAACTGGTTCGGTATTGAAGGTACGTCCAATTGTGGGAGCGAGGCTGCTCGCGAAGGCGTCAGGTCAGGCACTCATCTGTGGCTGACACACCGCCTTCGCGAGCAGGCTCGCTCCCACTATGACATCGCGTCAGGACGCGACTTTTCGCTGCGCCAACGCAGCGTTTTGCGAAACACTCAGAAACCGCACCAACGCCAACAGCGGAAACACGCTGCCGACAATCACGATCCACAACCAGCCGCCATGCTCGTACACCGCGCTGGCGACCGACGAGCCGAAGGCGCCGCCGATGAAGATGCTGGTCATGTACAGCGCGTTCAAACGGCCACGACTTTTCGCGTCCAGCGAGTACACCGCGCGTTGGCCGAGGACCATGTTCATCTGCACGCAGAAGTCCAGCACCACGCCGGTTACGGCCAGGCCGATGACGCTGTAGGCCGGGTGGATGAAGGCAGGGAGAAAGCTCAGGCTGGCGAACAGCATGGCCAGCAACGAGGCGATGCGTGTGTGGCCGGCATCAGCGAGGCGGCCGCTGATTGGCGCGGCGATGGCACCGATCGCGCCGACAAGGGCGAAGATCGCAATTTCGCTTTGCGACAGGCCATGGTTGCGTGCCAGCTCCAGCGGCACGGCGGTCCAGAACAGGCTGAACGTGGCGAACATGCAGCCCTGATAAAACGCCCGCTGACGCAGCACCGGTTGCTGGCGCAGAAGTGTCCATAGCGAACCGATCAACTGGCCATAGGTGGCGCTGTGATCCGGCTGGCGCTTGGGTACGGTCAGCGCCAGCACTATGCTGATCGCCGCCATCAACGCTGCGGCGATCATGAACATGGCGCGCCAGCCGAGGTGATCGGCGACCACACTCGACACCGGTCTCGCCAACAGAATACCCAGCAGCAAACCGCCCATGATCCCCCCCACCACGCGGCCACGGGATTCTTCCGGCGCCAGATGCGCGGCCAGCGGAATCAGGATCTGCACCGACACCGAGCTGAAGCCGACCAGCAGCGAGATCAGCAGAAATACGTTCGGCTGCTCGGTAAACGCTGCGCCAAGCAGGCTGGCAATTGCCACGACCGTGGTGATGATCATCAGCCGCCGGTTTTCCAGCAGATCCCCCAGCGGCACCAGAAAGAACAGGCCCAACGCGTAACCGATCTGCGTCAGCGAGACGATGAAACTGGCCATGGTGTCGGAGAGGCCGATGTCCGGCGCGATCAGGCCAATAATCGGTTGTGCATAGTAGATGTTGGCAACAATGGCGCCGCAGCAGAACGCGAACAGCAGGACCATGCCTCGGGTCATTGCGTGAGGAGTGGTGGTCATAGGGGATCTCGGGTCGGGCACATGAAAGCGCTGAGGCTAATGGACAACGTGGACTGGCAGAAGACGTTTTAGGATGATAACTGTTATTACGCCGTGTAATGACCGGTATTGCCGCGCAACAAAAAGGCGACCCGGTGGGTCGCCTTTTGATTTTTCAGATCAAGCCTTACTGCCCGCTGTAAATCTGATCAAACACGCCACCATCATTGAAGTGGGTTTTCTGCACCGTGCGCCAGTCACCAAAGGTCTTCTCCACGGAAAGGAAATCGACTTTCGGGAAACGGTCGGTGTACTTCGCCAGCACCGCCGGGTCACGCGGGCGCAGGTAGTTGGCCGCCGCTATTTCCTGACCTTCCGGCGACCACAGGTACTTCAGATACTCATCAGCCGCAGCGCGCGAGCCTTTCTTGTCGACCACTTTATCGACCACCGAAACCGGTGGCTCGGCTTCTGCGGAGACGGTCGGGTAGATCACTTCGAACTGATCGCGACCGAACTCGCGAGCGATCATTTCCGCTTCGTTTTCAAAGGTCACCAGTACGTCGCCGATCTGGTTGGTCATGAACGTGGTGGTGGCGGCGCGGCCACCGGTGTCGAGCACCGGCGCCTGCTTGAACAGCTTGCCGACGAAGTCCTTGGCCTTGTTCTCGTCACCACCGTTTTTCAGCACATAGCCCCAGGCTGACAGGTAGGTGTAGCGGCCATTACCGGAAGTTTTCGGGTTGGGCACGATCACCTGCACGCCATCCTTGAGCAGGTCCGGCCAGTCTTTCAAAGCTTTCGGGTTGCCCTTGCGGACGATGAACACCGTGGCCGAGGTAAACGGCGCGCTGTTGTTCGGCAGGCGCGTGACCCAATTGTCCGGGACCAGTTTGCCGTTGTCGGCGAGGGCGTTGATGTCGGTGGCCATGTTCATGGTAATGACGTCAGCCGGCAGGCCGTCGATCACCGAACGCGCCTGCTTGCTCGAGCCGCCGAAGGACATCTGCACGGTGATGTTTTCGTTGTGCTCGGCTTGCCAGTGCTTCTGGAACGCAGTGTTGTAGTCCTTGTAGAAATCGCGCATCACGTCGTAGGAAACGTTGAGCAGCGTCGGTGCTGCCTGGGCAATGTTGGCCAAGGCCAGGCCGGCGGCGAGAAGTGAGGCGCCAAAGAGTTTTTTCACTGCGCATTCCTTGTTGGTTATCGATGTAGGAGCTGCCGAAGGCTGCGATCTTTTGATCTTGAAAACAAAGTCAAAAAGTTCGCAGCCTTCGGCAGCTCCTACAAGGGGGTGATGTTCAATTGCCAGCGACTATAACGGGCCTCGCATAGTCGCTTAAAGATTAAAAAGCTCTGTGCTTATTCCACTTTCTTGAACAGCTGACTGCCGCAGCGCGAACAGAACGCTGCGCTCTGTTCATGGCTCTTTTTCTGGCAGCCTGGGCAGTCATGTTGCAGCTGTTCGCCGCGCATGGCGTTGGCCAGCTCAGCGGTGAAAATCCCCGTGGGCACAGCGATGATCGAATAACCGGTAATCATCACCAGCGAGGAAATCACCTGGCCCAGCGGCGTCTTGGGCACGATGTCGCCGAAGCCGACAGTGGTCAAGGTCACGATCGCCCAATAGATGCCCTTGGGAATACTGGTGAAGCCATGTTCCGGGCCTTCGATCACGTACATCAGCGTGCCGAACACTGTCACCAGCGTGCACACGCTGACCAGAAACACGACGATTTTCTGCTTGCTGCCACGCAGCGCCGACATCAGATAGTTGGCTTGCTTGAGATACGGGCTGAGCTTGAGCACGCGGAAAATCCGCAGCATCCGAATGATGCGGATGATCAGCAGATACTGCGCATCGCTGTAGTACAGCGCAAGGATGCCCGGCACGATCGCCAGCAGATCTACCAGGCCATAAAAGCTGAAGGCATAGCGCAGTGGCTTGGGCGAGCAGTACAGACGCAGGATGTACTCGCCGAGGAAAATCGCCGTGAAGCCCCACTCGATATAGGCCAGAACGTCGGCGTAATTACGGTGAATGCTGTCGATACTGTCGAGCATCACGATCACCAGGCTGGCGAGGATGATCACCAGCAGGATGCCGTCGAAGCGACGCCCGGCCGGGGTGTCGCTCTGGAAAATCATGACGTAAAGCCGTTCGCGCCAATTGTTGCTGCTGTCCATGGATAACGCCTGAATCGAAGATCAGCGCAGCCTAGGGTGATTCTCCTCGTGAGCGCAAGACTCATGCGCGAGCGACGCTTTGCCAAGCATTTGAATGCCGGTACGAATCAACCAGCAGGCGAGGATGAACGGCGCGGTCAGCGTCGCCAATCCAAGGGCAGCAAACAGCGGCGTCACCAGCAGCGCCAGGACAATGGCGAGCAGCGGCAGCCACGGATTTTGTCGCTGAGCGCTGAAGGCGAGGGCGGCGAGTACGGCGTTGTAGCCACCGAGCCCAAGCAGCGCGGCGGACGTTTCGTGGTGCAGCAGACTCGAGCCCAGGCCGATCGCCGACGCCAGCAGCGCCCAGCAGAACGCACGGCGATCGGCGAGCAGCAAACCGCTGGCGATCAACGCCCCGGCCAATGGATGGTCGAGAAACATCACCTGGCCAAATCCGCGCAGTTCAGCGGCCAGCAGATTTGTCGTGTTCAGGTCGGGCGATGCCATCGGCGCGGACGGTTCGGCGAACATCAGCAGCACCCAGCTGATCGCCACGAACGGCGAGGTATACGCTGGTATGGCACGACTGCGGTACACGTGTTTGAGCCATTGCTGAGTGAGCATCGCGCTCAAGCCGCCCGCTGCAAGAATCAACGGCGGCAGCAGCGGTGACCAAGGGAAATACAGGCTCAGCAGCAGACCGAGCAGCACGCCGTTGTAGCTGAACAGACCAGCCTGGCGATCGGCCTTGGCGTAGTTGCGCCGCTGCGCGGTGAGCAGACCGGCAACGCCACCGAGCAGAGCCCCGGCGAACAGCACCGGCGCCGTCAGCAGAATCGCCAACAGACACAGCAGGCCGCACAGCGGATGGCGCTGGAAGAAAATCTGACTGAAACCGTTGAGCAAAGCCTCGGCCCAGTCGGGGCAGTGGGTGTTGAAGTGATTGGCAGGCATGGCAGTTCTGAAGTCAGGAAAACCGAGGTGCCTGCTTCGCGAGCAAGCTCGCTCCCACATGGATCTGCGTCCAGTCTCGGTTCTGTGATCGACACAGAACCAATGTGGGAGCGAGCCTGCTCGCGAAGAGGCCGGTACAAGCGCTAAATCAACGTCTCGATCCGCAGTGAATTGGTCGACCCCGGCTGCCCGAACGGCACGCCGGCGGTGATCAGCAGCGTGTCGCCACGCTCGGCCATGCCTTGCGCCTGAGCAATCTCCAGTGCGGTCGAGCAGACTTCGTCGACCTGACGCAGGCGATCGTTGACCACCGAATGAATGCCCCACGCCACGCTCAAGCGCCGCGCGGTTTGCAGGTTCGGCGTCAGATTGAGGATCGGCGCTTTCGGCCGTTCCCGGGATGCGCGCAGCGTCGAGGCGCCGGACTCGCTGTAATTGACCAGCACCGCCACCGGCAGCACGTTGCTGATCCGGCGGATCGCGCAGCTGATCGCATCGGAAACCGTCGCCTCGGCTTTCGGACGGCTGACGTCGAGCTGGGTCTGATAATCCGGACCGTTTTCAACCTGACGGATGATCTTGCTCATCATCTGCACGGCTTCCAGCGGGTACTCACCGGACGCGGTTTCCGCCGAGAGCATCACCGCATCGGCGCCTTCGGCCACGGCGTTGGCGACGTCGGTGACTTCGGCGCGGGTCGGGGCAGGGGAGAAGCGCATCGACTCGAGCATCTGCGTCGCCACCACCACCGGTTTGCCCAGCGCACGGCAGGTGCTGATGATGTTTTTCTGAATCTGCGGCACGCTTTCCGCCGGCACTTCCACACCGAGATCACCGCGAGCGACCATGATCGCGTCGCTCAACTCAGCAATCTCACGCAATTGCTCGACCGCCGAGGGCTTTTCGATTTTCGCCATCAGAAACGCCTTGTCGCCGATCAATGCGCGGGCTTCCACAATGTCCTGCGGGCGCTGTACGAACGACAACGCGACCCAGTCCACACCCAATTCCAGGCCGAAGCTCAGATCGCGGCGATCCTTGGCGGTCAGCGGGCTCAGGTCGAGCACCGCTTGCGGCACGTTCACACCTTTGCGATCAGACAGTTCGCCGCCGTTGAGCACGCTGGTGTCGATCGCATCGTTGTACTTGGTGACCACGCGCAGACGCAGCTTGCCGTCGTCAAGCAGCAGATCCATGCCGGCTTCCAGCGCGGCAATGATCTCCGGATGCGGCAGGTTGACCCGGCGCTCATCGCCCGCTGTCCCATCGAGATCGAGGCGGAACGCCTGACCGCGATGCAGCTGCACCTTGCCATCAGCGAACTTGCCGACGCGCAGTTTCGGCCCCTGCAGATCCATCAGAATGCCCAGCGGGTAGTTGAGCTGGCGCTCGACTTCGCGGATCCACTGATAGCGCTTGGCGTGGTCGGCGTGATCGCCGTGGCTGAAGTTCAGGCGGAAGATGTTGACCCCGGCCTCGACCAGCTCGCGGATGTCGTCGATACCGTCGACGGCAGGGCCGAGGGTGGCGAGGATTTTGACCTTTTTATCAGGCGTCATGATTTGCAGTTCTCAAGGATCAGAATGGCGCGGAAGTCGTTGACGTTAGTGCGGGTCGGCTCGGTGACGATCAGCGCATTGAGCGCCTGGAAGTAGCCGTAGCCGTTGTTGTTGTCCAGCTCGTCGCTGGCGCTCAGACCCAGTGCGGCGGCGCGGGCGTAGCTGTCCGGGGTCATGATTGCGCCGGCGTTGTCTTCCGAGCCGTCGATGCCATCGGTGTCGCCGGCCAGCGCGTAGACGCCGGGCTGGCCCTTGAGGCTGTCGGTCAGGCTGAGGAGGAATTCGGCATTGCGTCCGCCACGGCCATTGCCGCGCACGGTTACCGTGGTTTCACCGCCGGAGAGAATCACGCAGGGCGCCGCCAGTGGCTGGCCGTGGTGGATGATCTGTCGGGCGATGCCGGCGTGGACTTTCGCCACTTCACGGGATTCGCCTTCGAGGTCGCCGAGAATCAAGGTGCTGAAACCGGCCTGACGGCATTTCACCGCCGCCGCGTCCAGCGATTGCTGCGGGCGGGCGATCAACTGGAAATGACTGCGCGCCAGGCTTGGGTCGCCGGGTTTGACCGTCTCCGATTCCGGACTTTGCAGCCAGGTACGCACGGAGGCGGGAATGTCGATGCCGTAGCGCTTGATGATCGCCAGCGCTTCGGCGGAAGTGCTCGGGTCGGCCACGGTCGGGCCGGAGGCAATGACGGTGGCGAGGTCGCCCGGTACATCGGAAATCGCATAGGTGTAAACCGTCGCCGGCCAGCAGGCCTTGCCGAGACGCCCGCCCTTGATCGCCGAGAGGTGCTTGCGCACGCAGTTCATCTCCCCGATGGTTGCGCCGGATTTGAGCAGGGCTTTGTTGATCGACTGCTTGTCAGCGAGGGTGATGCCTTCGGCCGGCAAGGCGAGCAGGGCAGAGCCGCCGCCGGAGAGCAGGAAGATCACGCGGTCGTCTTCGGTCAGGTTGCTGACCAGCTCCAGCACACGTTTGGCCACGGCCAGACCCGCCGCATCCGGCACCGGGTGTGCGGCTTCGACCACTTCGATTTTTTCGCACGGAGCGCCGTGGTCGTAGCGGGTCACCACCAGGCCGGTGACTTCACCCTCCCAGCAGCGCTCGACCACTTGCGCCATGGCAGCAGCGGCTTTGCCGGCACCGATGACGATCACCCGCCCCGTGCGATCGGCAGGTAAATGGGCTTCGAGGACTTGGTTCGGATGGGCCGCGTCGATGGCTGTGGCAAACAGCTCGCGCAGCAGTTGTTGCGGATCGACCGACATGGCGGGCTCCCGGAATTCTTGTTATTCGAAAGGGCAACTCGGAACCCTTGTGGGAGCGAGCCTGCTCGCGAACGCGGTATGTCAGCCAACATGGATGTTGAATGTGAAGCCGCTTTCGCGAGCAGGCTCGCTCCCACAGGGTTTTGTGCAGGCTTTATTTATTGTCGCGAATCGAGAAATTGGCCATGTGCTCAAGGCCCTTGATCAGCGCCGAATGGTCCCAGTTGCTGCCACCGATGGCCGCGCAGGTGCTGAATACCTGCTGGGCATTGGCGGTGTTCGGCAGGTTGATGTTCAGTTCCTTGGCGCCTTGCAGGGCCAGGTTCAGGTCCTTCTGGTGCAGGCTGATGCGGAAGCCCGGGTCGAAGGTGCCTTTGATCATGCGCTCGCCGTGCACTTCGAGGATCTTCGAAGAGGCGAAACCGCCCATCAGCGCTTCACGCACCTTGGCCGGGTCGGCACCGTTTTTCGAAGCGAACAGCAGGGCTTCAGCGACAGCCTGAATGTTCAGCGCGACGATGATCTGGTTCGCCACTTTGGCGGTCTGGCCGTCGCCATTACCGCCGACCAGGGTGATGTTCTTGCCCATGGCCTGGAACAGCGGCAGGGCGCGTTCGAAGGCATCGGCGTCGCCACCGACCATGATGCTCAGGGTGGCGGCCTTGGCGCCGACTTCACCGCCGGACACTGGCGCGTCGAGGTACTGCGCGCCTTTCTCGTTGATCTTGGCGGCGAAGGCTTTGGTCGCGGTCGGCGAAATCGAGCTCATGTCGATGACCACTTTGCCTTTGCCGATACCGGCGGCAACACCGTCGGCGCGGAACAGTACGTCATCGACCTGTGGGGTATCCGGAACCATGACGATGATGAATTCGGCTTCCTGCGCCACTTCGCGCGGGTTGGCCAGGGCGACGGCGCCAGCGGCGACCAGATCGGCCGGGGCCGCGTCGTGGTGTTGCGACAGGAACAGGCTGTGACCGGCTTTCTGCAGGTTCGCCGCCATTGGGTGGCCCATGATGCCGGTGCCGATGAATCCGATTTTAGCCATGAGAAAATCCTCTTGTTTTTGTCGTGCCCCCAACCCATGGCTGGTGAGCTTTTGTGGCGAGGGGATTTATCCCCGTTGGGCAGCGCAGCTGCCCCAGATTTTTTGCAATGCGTGGTCAATCAGATTGCGTTGTGTGATTTCAACCAGTCCAAGCCCGCTTCGGTGGTGGTCAGCGGTTTGTACTCGCAACCGACCCAACCCTGATAACCGATGCGGTCAAGGTGTTCGAACAGGAAGCGGTAGTTGATCTCACCGGTGCCCGGCTCGTTGCGCCCCGGGTTGTCCGCGAGCTGCACATGGTTGATCTCGCCCAGGTGCGATTGCAGGGTGCGGGCCAGATCGCCTTCCATGATTTGCATGTGATAGATGTCGTATTGCAGGAACAGATTGGCGCTGCCGACCTGTTCGCGAATCGACAGGGCTTGCGCCGTGTTGTTCAGGTAGAAACCGGGAATGTCACGGGTGTTGATCGCTTCCATCACCAGTTTGATGCCCACCGCTTGCAGCTTGTCGGCGGCGTATTTGAGGTTGGCGACGAAGGTCTTTTCCACGGTGGCATCGTCAACGCCTTGCGGGCGGATGCCGGCCAGGCAGTTGACCTGGGTGTTGCCCAGCACTTGTGCGTAAGCGATCGCCAGATCGACCCCGGCGCGGAACTCTTCGACCCGATCCGGCAGGCAGGCAATACCGCGCTCGCCCTTGGCCCAGTCACCGGCCGGCAGGTTGAACAGCACTTGGGTCAGCCCGTTGGCCTCGAGTTTTGCCTTGATTTCAGCCGAGCTGAAGTCGTACGGGAACAGGTATTCCACGCCACTGAAACCGGCCTTGGCGGCGGCGTCGAAACGGGCAAGGAAATCCTGTTCGGTGAACAGCATGGACAGGTTGGCTGCGAAACGCGGCATGGTGGTCTCCCGTAAATCTTGTGAGGTCCCCTGTGGGAGCGAGCTGTGGCGAGGGGATTTATCCCCGTTCGGCTGCGAAGCAGTCATAAACCATTGTATGCGGTGTACCTGATACGCCGCGGTTTCAGGTTTTGAGGCCGCTTCGCGCCCTAACGGGGATAAATCCCCTCACCACACAGGCTCGCTCCCGCAGGGAGAGCAGTCAGCAGTTAATCCAACATCGAAATCGCCGTCGGCGCGTCATTGCCGACCAGTGCCAGGTCTTCGAACTCGTTGACCGCGTTGATCTCGGTACCCATGGAGATGTTGGTCACACGCTCCAGAATGATCTCGACGATCACCGGCACCTTGAACTCTTCGATCATCTGTTCGGCCTTGCGCAGCGCAGGGGCGATTTCCGACGGTTCGAACACACGCAGCGCCTTGCAGCCGAGGCCTTCGGCGACTGCGATGTGGTCAACCCCGTAACCGTTGAGTTCCGGCGCGTTGAGGTTATCGAAGGACAGCTGTACGCAGTAGTCCATTTCGAACCCGCGCTGGGCTTGACGGATCAGACCCAGGTACGAGTTGTTCACCACGACGTGGATGTAAGGCAGTTTGAACTGAGCGCCGACCGCCAGTTCTTCGATCATGAACTGGAAATCATAGTCCCCCGACAGGGCCACGACTTTGCGGTTCGGATCGGCCTTCACCACGCCCAGCGCCGCCGGAATGGTCCAGCCCAACGGGCCTGCCTGGCCGCAGTTGATCCAGTGACGCGGCTTGTAGACGTGCAGGAACTGCGCGCCGGCAATCTGCGACAGACCAATGGTGCTGACGTAGCAGGTGTCCTTGCCGAACACCTGGTTCATTTCTTCATAAACGCGCTGCGGCTTGACCGGCACGTTGTCGAAGTGGGTCTTGCGATGCAGGCTGGCCTTGCGCTGCTGGCAATCCTGCAGCCAGGCGCTGCGGTTTTTCAGCTTGCCGGCGGCTTGCCATTCACGGGCGACTTCAATGAACACGGTCAGTGCTGCGGCGGCGTCGGAAACGATGCCCAAGTCCGGGGTGAACACGCGGCCGATCTGCGTGCCTTCGATGTCGACGTGAATGAATTTGCGACCTTCGGTGTACACGTCAACCGAACCGGTGTGGCGGTTGGCCCAACGGTTACCAATGCCCAGCACTACGTCGGATTTGAGCATCGTCGCGTTGCCGTAACGGTGCGAAGTCTGCAGACCGACCATGCCGACCATCAGCGGGTGATCGTCAGGGATGGTGCCCCAGCCCATCAGCGTCGGGATCACCGGGATGCCGGTCAGCTCAGCGAATTCAACCAGCAGATCGCTGGCGTCGGCGTTGATGATGCCGCCGCCGGCCACCAGCAGTGGGCGCTCAGCCTGATCCAGCAAAGCCAAAGCTTTTTCAACCTGAACGCGGGTCGCAGTCGGCTTGGCCAATGGCAGCGGTTGGTAAGCGTCGATGTCGAATTCGATTTCGGCCATCTGCACGTCGAACGGCAGGTCGATCAGTACAGGGCCTGGACGGCCGGAGCGCATTTCATAAAAGGCTTTCTGGAACGCGTAAGGCACCTGGCCCGGCTCCAGAACCGTGGTTGCCCACTTGGTCACTGGCTTGACGATGCTGGTGATGTCGACAGCCTGGAAATCTTCCTTGTGCATACGGGCGCGGGGTGCCTGACCGGTAATGCAGAGGATTGGAATCGAGTCGGCCGAGGCGCTGTAGAGCCCGGTGACCATATCGGTGCCGGCCGGGCCGGACGTGCCGATGCACACGCCGATATTGCCGGCCTTGGTGCGGGTGTAGCCCTCGGCCATGTGCGAGGCGCCTTCAACGTGGCGAGCAAGGACGTGATCGATGCCACCAACCTTCTGCAAGGCGGAGTACAGCGGGTTGATCGCTGCGCCCGGGATGCCAAAAGCGGTATCAACCCCTTCGCGGCGCATCACCAGAACGGCGGCTTCGATTGCTCTCATTTTGCTCATGGTTTTGTGCCTCTTTACGTTTTGTAATTGTATACAAGTGGCTTTGCGCAGAGTGTATTCACGGCGGACGGCGCAGGTCAATCCATTTTCTCAAGCGCCTGTTTCATTCGTCGGAAGCCCGCTGTGCTGTGGCTTTTCGTCGCATGTGGCGCTTTTCGAGAATTATTGTATACAAAAAAATAACCCATTGTGTTCTATTTGTGTCATCGGACTGCGGCACAAACGCGCAGTCCCACGACTTTCCCTATAACAAAATGAGGACGGCACCATGAGCGCTTTAACCTTGAAAGTCGCAGTCAACCTGGTCAGCGAAGCCATCAACGCAGGACGCGGCATCAACGCCGCACCGCTGACCATCGCGGTACTCGATAACGGCGGCCACCTGATCGCCCTGCAACGCGAAGACGGCGCCAGCCTGCTGCGCCCCGACATCGCCATCGGCAAAGCCTGGGGCGCCATCGCCTTGGGTAAAGGCTCCCGCCTGCTCGCCCAGGACGCCCAACAACGCCCGGCGTTTTTTTCTTCGTTGAACAGCATGGGGCAGGGCAGCGTAGTGCCGGCACCGGGTGGCGTGCTGATTCGCAACCAGGCGGGTGAAGTGCTGGGCGCGATCGGGATCAGTGGGGATTTGTCGGACGTGGATGAGCAGGTGGCAATTAAAGCCGTGGAGGCGCTGGATTTGAGGGCGGATGGTGGGGTGGCTGTTTGAATGTCAGTGTCTGAATAACCGCTTTCGCGAGCAGGCTCGCTCCCACATTGAGTTTGGGTTGGACACAAAATGTTCGAGTGTTCGAAAGCCCCTGTGGGAGCGAGCCTGCTCGCGAATAGGATCTGCGCTACACATCTTGCTAAAAGTCTGACGCTCCCTTTGCCATCTCCACGGCTAGCCTTCTCATGATCAACCTATGAGAAGGCAACGGAATGCCGGGTTTATCTGCTTCACATCGCTTGCGCATCGGACGCTATTCAGAACACAACCGCATTTACCTTCTGACCGCCAATACCGCCGGGAGAGAACCCGTATTCAGCGATTTCTTCCTTGGCAGAATGCTTGTAAGCCAATTCCGGGCAGCTGAGGAAACGGGATTGGCCAATTCTCTGGCTTGGGTCGAAATGCCAGATCATTTTCACTGGCTGATTGAATTGAAGAGTGGCTCGCTCGGCGGATTGATGCAGCGAACCAAATCCCTCAGCACCAAAGCGGTAAAGCTTTCGACCGGTCGAAAGACCAGCCTTTGGCAACCTGGCTTCCATGACCGTGCACTGCGTAAAGAGGAGAATCTGGTGAAGATGACGCGGTATGTCATTGCCAATCCATTGCGGGCATGGCTGGTCAAAAGCCTTGGCGACTATCCGTTGTGGGATTCGATCTGGTTATGAGTTGAGGTCTGCGGTGCGGCTATTCGCGAGCAGGCTCGCTCCCACAGGAGAATGCATTCCAAATGTGGGAGCGAGCCTGCTCGCGAAGCGGTTCCCCCGATCTCACCGATCCGGCTCACACCCCTTCAACACCAACCGGATAATCGTCTGCGCCGCCGCTTCATAATCGGCTTCATCAAGCTTGTCCTTCCCGGTCACTGCGGAAATCTGCCAGTCGAAGTCGGCGTAGGTCTGGGTCGCAGCCCAGATGCTGAACATCAGGTGGTTGGGGTCGATCGGGGCGATCTGGCCGCGGTCGATCCAGCTCTGGATGCAGGCGATGTTGTGCTTGGCCTGGGCGTTGAGCTGCTCGACCAGGTCGGCGCTCAGGTGCGGGGCGCCGTGCATGATTTCGCTGGCGAACACCTTGGAGGCGTAGGGCAGGTCGCGGGAGATGCGGATCTTCGAGCGGATGTAGCCGCTCAGCACCTCGCTCGGCACGCCGTCCGGGTTGAACGGGGTCGAGGCCTGCAGAATCGGCTCGATGATGCTTTCCAGCACCTCGCGGTAGAGGTTTTCCTTGGATTTGAAGTAGTAGTAGACGTTGGGCTTGGGCAATCCCGCCTTGGCGGCGATGTCGCTGGTTTTGGTCGCCGCGAAGCCCTTGTCGGCAAACTCTTCGCTGGCGGCGCGCAGGATCAGTTCTTTGTTACGCTCGCGGATTGTGCTCATAAACCCGGTGGTTCCTTGCCTGTTCTGGCGGTGGCGCATGGTAGCACCGGCCTTGAGCGGCGCTCAACAATGCAGCCTGTGGCCGGCGGTCGCGTTATGCTTGGCAACATTCATACACAGAAGGAAACAGGATTCATGGCAGGAAGCAGTTTGCTGGTGCTGATCGATGACATCGCCACCGTTCTGGATGACGTTGCATTGATGACCAAGATGGCCGCGAAGAAGACCGCCGGGGTGCTCGGTGATGATCTGGCGCTCAATGCCCAGCAGGTTTCGGGCGTGCGCGCCGAGCGGGAAATTCCCGTGGTCTGGGCGGTGGCCAAGGGCTCGTTCGTCAACAAGCTGATCCTCGTGCCGTCGGCATTGGCGATCAGCGCTTTCGTACCGTGGCTGGTGACGCCGCTGTTGATGGTCGGCGGCGCGTACCTGTGCTTCGAGGGTTTCGAGAAGCTCGCGCACAAGTTTCTGCACAGCAAAGAGGAAGACGAGGCAGAGCACACGCAGTTGACCGAAGCAGTGGCCGATCCGGCCACCGATCTGGTGGCTTACGAAAAGGACAAGATCAAAGGCGCGATCCGCACTGACTTCATTCTCTCGGCAGAAATCATTGCGATCACCCTTGGCACCGTGGCAGATGCCTCGCTGACGCAGCAAGTGGTGGTCATGTCCGGCATCGCCATCGTTATGACCGTCGGCGTTTACGGTTTGGTGGCGGGCATCGTCAAACTCGACGATCTGGGGCTGTGGCTGACACAGAAGCCCGGGCAGATGGCGAAAAAGATCGGCGGCGGCATTCTCAGCGCCGCGCCGTACATGATGAAAACCCTGTCGGTGGTCGGCACGGCGGCGATGTTCCTGGTCGGCGGCGGCATCCTCACCCATGGCGTGCCGGTGCTGCATCACTGGATTGAAGGCGTCGGCGCAGCGGCAGGGAGCGCCGGGTTCGCCGTGCCGATGCTGCTCAATGGTGTTGCGGGGATTATTGCTGGCGCAGCGGTGTTGGCGGTGGTTTCGGTCGTAGGCAGGCTCTGGAAAGCGCTGAAGGGTTAATCAGCAACACATAACAAATGTGGGAGCGAGCCTGCTCGCGAATGCGGTAGTTCAGTCAATATCGATGTTGACTGAAACTCCGCGTTCGCGAGCAGGCTCGCTCCCACAGTGTTTTGCGGCAGCCGATTTACTCGGCGATCTGCAACTTGCGCGCCTCGGTGTAGACGTACCGCACTTTCTCGTACTCGAACGGCGAGTTCATCTGACCATAGCGGAAGCTGGTCTGGTAGCGCTTGTCGATCGCACGCAAGGCCCAGACTTCCGGATGATTCGAGCTGACTTCGGCGACGTTGAGGAAGTTGATCGCAGTGTCGGCGGTGTAATCCACGGCCAGACCTGCGGTGTCGCGGATGTTCGACGGGCCGAAGATCGGCAGTACGAAGTAGGCGCCGCCCGGTACCCCATAGAAGCCCAGGGTCTGACCGAAGTCTTCGTTCTGACGTGGCAGGCCCATGGCGGTGGCCGGGTCCCACAGGCCGGCGATGCCGATCGTGGTGTTGAGCAGCAGGCGCGCGGTGGTTTCCATCGAGCGCTGGCCCTTGAACTGCAACAGGCTGTTGACCAGGTTCGGCACGTCACCAATGTTGTTGAAGAAGTTGCTCACCCCGGTACGCACAAAGCTTGGCGTGATGTAGCGATAGCCATCGACTACCGGCAGGAACACCCACTGGTCGAAGCGATAGTTGAAGTGGTAGACCCGGCGGTTCCACGATTCCAGCGGGTCATAGACGTTCAGCGCGTTGAGCGTCGAACGTTCGAACTCGCGCTGGTCCAGGCCCGGGTTGAACTTGAGTTTGGTCAGCGGTTCCTTGAAGCCGTCGCTGTCGACCACCACCGGTGCGTCGGCTTTACTGTTGTCGGCCTGGGCCACGCCTGCACAGAGGAACGCTGCAATCAGCAGGAGATATTTAGCCACGGAAGAACTCCAGCATGGCGTCGCTGTTGACGCGATAGTTAAGGTTGCCGCAGTGGCCGCCCAGTGGATAAACGGTCAGGCGATCACCGAAGGTTTTACGCAGGAAGCCCAGGTCGCCAGGGCCGAGGATGACGTCGTCGGCGTTGTGCATGACGGCGATTTTCGGGCTGTCGTGCAGGTAATCCTTGAGCGCATACAGGCTGACCTGATCGATCAGTTGCAGCAGGCTGCCGCCGTCAGTGCGCGCGCGCCACATCGGAATGACCTGCTCGGTGATGTAGCAGTCGAAGTCGCATTGCAGCGCACGCTTGAGGAACGGCGTGAGGCTGGTGCCTTCGGTGATCGGGAATTTCGGCGGGGTAATCAGACCGCGACGGTTGACCAGGTCCGAGGTGTAGGCAATGTCGGCTGCCGAGAAGCGGAACGACGTGCCAATCAGCATGGCCATCTGCTCATTGGTCAGGTGCTGCTTGGACTGCTGGAAGTCATACAGCAGCGCATCGTTGAGGTCGATGTAGCCTTTCTGTTGGAAGTAGCGGGTCAGCTTGCTCAGTACCAGTTCGTAGAACGTGGTGCTGTTGTTGATGCCTTTCACCTCGGTCTGTACCAGCTTGTCGAGGTTGGTCACCGAGGTATAGAGGTTGACCGGCGGGTTCAGCAACAGGACTTTCTTGAAATTGAAGCTGCGGCGCGTCTCGTCCAGATGCGCGACGAATGCAGCATCAAGGGCGCCGAGGCTGTAACCGGTCAGATAGTACTCGGTGACCGGCAGTTTCGGGTTCTGCGCCCGCACGGCCTGCATCACCCGATACATGTCTTCGGCATCTTCCTTGGTCACGCCCGGGGTGGCGAAACGCGAGGCAGCGCTGATGAAGTCGAAGCTGGTCGGCGACGACAACTGCACGACATGGTAGCCGGCCTTGTAATACAGCTTTTTCAGGTATTCGTTGAGCGTGCTGTCAAAGCGCGCGCCGGTGCCGGCGATCAGGAAGATCAGCGGCGCCGGCTTGTCCTGCGTGGCGATGCGGTAAGTGAGCTTCTTGACTGCCCAGAAATTGTCCGGCAGCTGGAATTCACGCTCCGGGCGCAGGGTGAGGCTGCGGTCCGTTTGATTGATGTCGTCGTCCAGCGGCAACTCCGGACGCAGATCCGGCGGTGTCGTGGCGATCGTCGCCTCGAACGGGTTGGTCAGCGGGTAGCCATAGCTGGCGGCGTCGATATCCACCGCCAGCGCGGACGCACTCAAGATAAGGCCGCTGAACAGCGCGGCGAAGCGCAAGGAACGGAGCATGACTAGATCCCTTAGAGGAAGGTGCCGATTGAAGTTCGCAGGCTATGACCACCGGCCGTGCGCCAAAGTGCCATGCTGCGGCACCAAACAGGCGGAATTCGGGGTAATAGTAGCTGGACGATACACGTTGCGAGGGCTTGCTGAACAGTTAACAGTTGTTAGTGCTTGCGAATGCCGGTCGGCAGATTAAGCTGGCCGCCGATTTCCGCAGATTGGAGTGCTCCATGTCCCGCCGCTTGCCCGTGATTGTGCTGCTTGTTTTGTTGCCGCTGTGGCTGGCCGCCAGTTATGCCGCGCGCTATGGCTTCATGGAAGACGGGCAGTGGGTGGGCATCTGCGTTGACGAGGCCAGTCGTTGGCAATGCGTGGTGCGTGCGAATCTGGGGCTGATGATTCATTTCAAGGTGTTGGGCTGGGCAGCGGTGGGCGCGGCGGTATTGGCGTTTGTCGTGCCGGGACGGGCAGGGTGGTGGCTGGCGGTGCTGGCGCTGGTGTTCGGCCTGCCGGCGCTGGCGTTGTACAACACGACGTTGGCGGTGTTTGCGGTGGTGATTGCCGGGTTGCGCCTGGTCAGATCCTCACGCAGCGCGTGACAGAAGAGATCGCAGCCTTCGGCAGCTCCTACAGTGGCATGCCGTACACCTGTAGGAGCTGCCGAAGGCTGCGATCTTTTGATCTTGCTCTTGCTCAGCCTCTGCGAACCCGCAGGCAGCGCCACAACGCCACCACCATCAGTCCACTGACCAGCGCCCAACCCCACGCCTGCTGATTCAGCATCCCTTCCTGATACAACTGCGGTGCAATCCCGGCGCCGATGATAAAGGTCAGCAGAGCAATCTCCCGACGCGGCACGCTCACCGGGCGGCACAGGTAGACCAACGCCGGCAGGACGAACGCCATGCTGGCGAAACTGCGATAACGCGGATCGAAGACCATCTCCAGCATCATCACCGCCGCGGCAAAACCGGCCGCCACGACCAGCCAGCCGGCGCGCCGTTCGAGGAAATCGAAGGCTCGCGCGCGCCAACCTGTGCGTGCGCTTAGCGTCAGCGCGGCATGCGCAAGGACCAATAGATTCAACCCGGTCAGCAGTCCGACCCACAGCCATTCACCGGCAAATCGTGTGGTCAATCGAGCCAGATCGCCCCAGGCGCCAATCGAGCAAGCAGCGACGGCGCCCAGCAGTGGCAGGACAAGCGCCGAACGTTTGCTGCGCACGCGTCCACCAAGCATCAGCGTGCCAAGGAAAATCAATCCGCCGACCGCCAGCCACTCTTTCCAGTACGGCACATTGCTCACCGGCCCGGCGAGCACGCCCTTGTCCTGTCGATCGGCATCGAACAGCCCCCAATAGCCGCCGACCGCACCTTCACTGCCGCGCTTCCACGGTTGGTCGAAGGCTTCGATCAGGTTGTAACGCCAGCCTTCCTGCTCGGCCATCGCCACAAAGCCACGAATGAATTTTGCCTCGTTGACCCGGCTCGGTACGGCGGTATCGCGCTGGCGGCCTTCGCTCGGCCAGCCGGTTTCGCCAATCATCACGTCTTTGGGCGCGAATTTGTTGCCGAACACCTGACGCACATCCGCCACATGCCGCAGCGCCACGTCGATGTTCGACGGATCGTCTTCCCAGTACGGCAGCAAGTGAATGGTCAGAAAGTCCACGGCCGGGGCGATTTCCGGGTGCTTGAGCCAGAATTCCCAGACATCGGCATAGGTGACAGGCTGTTTGACCTGGCTTTTTACCTTGTTGATCAGCCGGGCCAGTTGCGCGCCGGTGACCTCTTTGCGCAGCAGCGCTTCGTTGCCGACGATCACCGCTGTAACCACGTCGGGGTTGGCATTGGCCGATTTGATCAGCAGCTCGACTTCCTGCTCGGTGTCGACCGGGTTGCTGTTGACCCAGGCGCCGATCATCAACTTCAGACCGTGCTTGCGCGCCAGATCGGGCAGGGCGTCGAGGCCGGTCATCGAGTAGGTGCGGATGCATTCAAAGCGCGTCGCCAGCAGCGCGAGGTCGGCGTCCATGCGCTCGGGGCGCAATTTGAACGGCACGTCGAACGGCGATTGGTCTTTGTCGAACGGTGTGTAGGAGGCGCATTGCAACTTGTGCGTCGGCGTCGCGGCGTCCGGCAGGATCACCGGTTGGCCGAGGCCATACCAGAAGCCGCCAAGGGCCAGGAGCCCGAGCAGGCAGGCGAACAGATAAGGCAGAAAAGGAAATCGGGACGTTGCGGACATGGTCAGGCCGAGTGGCTGCAAAGCGACGCATGTTACCTGCATTTATAGAAGGGCAGGTGGCTCGCAGGCGTTGTACATGCAAAGTTCGGGCGGATTGTCTGGCGTCAATTAATCGCGCTTGATTAATGGCTTTCTGATGTCGTTTCTCGCTGCCTTGAGGTCGCTGACAGAGCAGGTCGCCGGTCGCTTGAGGTTGATGATCAAACCATCAGTACCCTTTTTGAAAAATCGGCTGATGTTCGGTGTGTGAGGTCCGGCGTGATGGGGGCGCTGTGCACCATAACAATACGTTGACGATGCCCGGCATCCGTCGGGCGCAGCATTTCGGGGAAGTAAACGATGAAGATGCGACGACTTTTAGGCGCAGGTGCCGTTCTGGCGCTTGCGATGAGTTCCACTTTCGCCAACGCTGAAAAACAGACCCTGAACATCGGTTACGTTGACGGCTGGTCCGACAGCGTCGCGACCACCCACGTGGCGGCCGAAGTGATCAAACAGAAGCTCGGTTATGACGTGAAGCTGCAAGCCGTCGCCACCGGGATCATGTGGCAGGGCGTGGCCACCGGTAAACTCGACGCGATGCTCTCGGCCTGGCTGCCCGTGACCCACGGTGACTACTGGACGAAAAACAAGGATCAGGTCGTCGATTACGGCCCGAACTTCAAGGACGCGAAGATCGGCCTGATCGTGCCGGAGTACGTCAAAGCCAAATCGATCGAAGACCTGAAAACCGACGATACCTTCAAAAACCGTATCGTCGGCATCGACGCCGGTTCAGGCGTAATGCTCAAGACCGATCAGGCGATCAAGGATTACGGTCTGGACAAGTACAGCCTCAAGGCCAGTTCCGGCGCCGGTATGATTGCCGAACTGACCCGCGCCGAGAAGAAAAACGAATCCATCGCTGTCACCGGTTGGGTGCCGCACTGGATGTTCGCCAAGTGGAAACTGCGCTTCCTCGACGACCCGAAAGGCGTGTATGGCCAGGCTGAAACCGTGAACAGCATCGGCAGCAAAGGCCTGGACGCCAAGGCGCCGGAAGTGGCCAAGTTCCTGAAAAACTTCCAGTGGGCGTCGAAAGACGAAATCGGCGAGGTCATGCTGGCGATTCAGGATGGTGCCAAGCCTGATGCAGCGGCCAAGGACTGGGTAGCCAAACACCCGGAACGTGTAGCTGACTGGACCAAATAACCGCAAATAGCTTCGGATCACCGCAAACCCTGTGGGAGCGGGCTTGCCCGCGATAGCGGTCTGTCAGTTGACTGATCAGTTGACTGAAACGACGCCATCGCTGGCAAGCCAGCTCCCACAGGTTTTTGTGTTTGCTTGAAAATGGCGAATACATCATGGCCATCTACTACTAAGGTCGTCTGGAACCTCTCTCGCAGCCGCATACATTAGCTACGTTCCAACAATAATCTGTGCTGCGAGGATAAAAACAATGAACGACAGCATTTACCTCTCGATTCAAAACAGTCCCCGATTCAAGGAGCTGGTTCAGAAAAGGGAACGATTCGCCTGGATTCTCTCGGCAATCATGCTCGGGCTGTACTCCGCATTCATCCTGCTGATCGCATACGGGCCGCACGTGCTCGGGGCGAAACTCAGTCCTGAATCTTCGATCACCTGGGGCATCCCGATCGGTGTTGGCCTGATCATTTCAGCCTTCGTCCTGACCGGCATCTACGTGCGCCGCGCCAATGGCGAGTTCGACGACCTGAACAATGCGATTCTCAAGGAGGCTCAGCAATGATCCGGCGTCTACTGGCTCTATTGAGTGTTGCGGCTTTCGCGCCGAGTGTCTGGGCGGCTGACGCGTTGACGGGGGAGGTGGCCAAACAGCCGCTGAACATCCCGGCGATCCTGATGTTCGTGGCCTTCGTCGGCGCGACGTTGTACATCACCTACTGGGCTTCGAAGAAAAACAACTCGGCCGCCGACTACTACGCGGCGGGCGGCAAGATCACCGGTTTCCAGAACGGCCTGGCGATCGCTGGCGACTACATGTCGGCGGCGTCCTTCCTGGGTATTTCCGCGCTGGTGTTCACCTCCGGCTACGATGGCCTGATCTACTCGATCGGCTTCCTCGTGGGCTGGCCGATCATTCTGTTCCTGATCGCCGAGCGCCTGCGCAACCTGGGTAAATACACCTTTGCCGACGTGGCGTCCTACCGCCTCGGGCAAACCCAGATTCGCACCCTGTCCGCCTGCGGCTCGCTGGTGGTGGTGGCGTTCTACCTGATCGCGCAAATGGTCGGTGCCGGCAAGCTGATCCAGCTGCTGTTCGGCCTCGATTACCACGTTGCGGTGATTCTGGTCGGCGTGCTGATGTGCATGTACGTGCTGTTCGGCGGCATGCTCGCGACCACTTGGGTGCAGATCATCAAGGCAGTGTTGCTGCTGTCCGGTGCCTCGTTCATGGCGCTGATGGTGATGAAGCACGTGGGCTTCGACTTCAACACGCTTTTCTCCGAAGCGATCAAGGTTCACGCCAAGGGCGAAGCGATCATGAGCCCTGGCGGTCTGGTCAAGGATCCGATTTCGGCGTTCTCGCTGGGTCTGGCACTGATGTTCGGTACCGCTGGCCTGCCACACATTCTGATGCGCTTCTTCACCGTGAGTGACGCAAAAGAAGCGCGCAAGAGCGTGCTGTACGCTACCGGCTTCATTGGCTACTTCTACATCCTGACCTTCATCATCGGCTTCGGCGCGATCCTGCTGGTCAGCACCAACCCGGCCTTCAAAGATGCAGCGGGCGCCTTGCTCGGCGGCAACAACATGGCGGCGGTGCACCTGGCCAACGCGGTGGGCGGCAGCATCTTTCTTGGCTTCATCTCGGCAGTGGCGTTTGCAACCATTCTGGCTGTGGTAGCCGGTCTGACGCTGGCGGGTGCTTCGGCGGTGTCGCACGACCTGTACGCCAGTGTGATCAAGAAGGGCAAAGCCAACGAGAAGGATGAGATTCGCGTGTCGAAGATCACCACCATCGCCCTGGCGGTGCTGGCGATTGGTCTGGGCATTCTGTTCGAAAGCCAGAACATCGCGTTCATGGTCGGCCTGGCGTTCTCCATCGCGGCGAGCTGCAACTTCCCGGTACTGCTGCTTTCGATGTACTGGAAGAAGCTGACCACTCGCGGCGCGATGATTGGTGGCTGGCTGGGTCTGGTGAGTGCTGTTGGTCTGATGATCCTCGGCCCGACCATCTGGGTGCAGATTCTGCATCACGAGAAGGCGATCTTCCCTTATGAGTATCCGGCGCTGTTCTCGATGATGATTGCCTTTATCGGGATCTGGTTCTTCTCGATCACTGACAAGTCGGCGGCTGCGGATAACGAGCGGGCGCTGTTCTTCCCGCAGTTTGTGCGTTCGCAGACCGGGTTGGGGGCGAGTGGGGCGGTTTCGCACTAAGAGATCAGATGTAAGCTGCAAGCTGCAAGCTTCAAGAAAACGCCCTGGTTGAGAGATTGGGGCGTTTTTTTGTGGGCGGTTATCGGTTGGTTTGGTGTGTATATCCGTTTTTTGCAGCGCTGCGGCTGGCGGTTTCGCCCTTACGGCGACTTACTTTTTTACAAGCGCCTAAAAAAGTAAGCAAAAAACGCTAGCTCCTACGTTCGGCCCGCTCGCTGGGGCTCGGGGTTCCTTCGCTCCGGGACTGATCCTGGCGCAGCGGCTCCGGTTTGCTTCGCTGCACCTCCTTCCGCTGTGTCTGGCTGCGCCAGACGGTCGCTACGCTCCCACGCCCGGATCAATCCCTCCACTCAGCCTTCCGACGTCGCCCGTAGATCAAAAGCACTCGAGCTTGCGCTCATTGTTGAGTGGTGCGGCTTCGCCGCGGGCAGCTGCGCTGCTTTGCTTTTTTGCTTTTTGTGGGAGCGAGCCTGCTCGCGAAGGCGGCCTGACAGCCGACCTGTTCTTGAAGTGGTACGCGATCCAACTGTAGGAGCTGCCGAAGGCTGCGATCTTTTGATCTGGCTTCTGTTTTTGCTTTGGCTTTTGATCCGGCTTTTGATCTTTTGCCCCTTCGGCAGGCTGAGTGAAGGGATCGATCCGGGTGTGGGAGCGCAGCGACCGTACGACGCAGTCGTACACAGCGGAAGGAGGTGCAGCGAAGCAAACCGTAGCCGCTGCGCCCGGATGGGTCCCGTAACGAAGGAACCCCGAGCTTTAGCGAGCGGGCCGTACGCCGGGGCAAAGCCTTTTGGTTCCTTTTTGGCGTTTGAAAAAGGGACTCGCTGTAAGAGCGAAACCATAAGAAGCCGTTACCGCAGCAACGGATATGCCCCCAATCCAATGAACACCAACAGAAACAAAAACGGCCTCTATATAAGAGGCCGTTCCTGACACACCACTAAACCATCACAAAAAAAGAAAAACCTTATTTGCGATCTTCCAGCTTGGTGATGTCACGCGACTCGTAACCGGTATACAGCTGGCGCGGACGGCCAATCTTGTACGGGCTCGAGAGCATTTCCTTCCAGTGCGAAATCCAGCCGACAGTACGTGCCAGGGCGAAAATTACCGTGAACATGCTGGTTGGAATGCCGATCGCCTTGAGGATGATCCCCGAGTAGAAGTCGACGTTCGGGTACAGCGAGCGCTCGATGAAGTACGGGTCGGTCAACGCGATCTCTTCCAGGCGCATGGCCAGTTCGAGTTGCGGATCGTTGTTGATGCCCAGTTCCTTCAACACTTCGTCGCAGGTCTGCTTCATGACGGTCGCGCGAGGGTCGCGGTTCTTGTAGACGCGGTGACCGAAGCCCATCAACTTGAACGGATCGTTCTTGTCCTTGGCCTTGGCGATGAACTTGTCGATGTTCGACACATCGCCAATCTCGTCGAGCATGGTCAGCACGGCTTCGTTCGCACCGCCGTGGGCAGGGCCCCACAGTGCGGCGATACCGGCGGCGATACAGGCGAACGGGTTGGCACCCGAAGAGCCGGCCAGACGCACGGTGGAGGTCGAAGCGTTCTGCTCGTGGTCGGCGTGGAGGATGAAGATCCGGTCCATGGCCTTGGCGAGTACCGGGCTGATCGGTTTGATCTCGCACGGGGTGTTGAACATCATGTGCAGGAAGTTTTCCGCGTACGTCAGGTCGTTGCGCGGGTACATCATGGGTTGGCCCATGGAGTACTTGTAGACCATCGCTGCCAGGGTCGGCATCTTCGCAACCAGGCGGATCGCGGAGATTTCGCGATGCTGCGGGTTATTGATGTCCAGGGAGTCGTGGTAGAAGGCCGAGAGGGCGCCGACTACACCGCACATGACGGCCATCGGGTGGGCGTCGCGACGGAAACCGTTAAAGAAGGTTTTCAGCTGCTCGTGAACCATGGTGTGGTTTTTCACGGTGCTGACGAACTGGGCCTTCTGTTCTGCGGTCGGCAATTCGCCGTTGAGCAGCAGGTAGCAGGTTTCCAGGTAGTCCGACTTTTCAGCCAGCTGTTCGATCGGGTAGCCGCGGTGCAACAAAATGCCGTTGTCGCCGTCGATATAGGTAATTTTCGATTCGCACGAAGCGGTCGACATGAAACCCGGGTCGAAAGTGAAGCGGCCCGTGGCCGTCAGGCCCCGAACATCGATTACATCGGGACCAACGGTGCCGGTTAAAATGGGCAGCTCGACGGGGGCTGCGCCCTCGATGATCAACTGCGCTTTTTTGTCAGCCATGTGGCCTCCTATTTATGCTTGAACCATCAGACAGACCCCCCACGCAGGGCCCGCACCACTATAGTGAGATAAATTCGAATGTCAATTTGCCTAAAGTCTTGCTCCAGAAGGCTTTAAGCCGACTTTTTCCTCGAAATTGCCTGCCATTTACGCCTTTTATGCAACTTGTGCAATCCGCTATTGGGGGTAGGTGAACGCGTTGTCATTAGTAGCCTAACTGTCTATACTCGGCCACCGACCGCCAAGGGCTTTTGGGCTTGCTTTCATTGGGGGTCGCATCCCTGGGTGGTGGTTACCTGACCAGTGCACTCCCCAACAACTTTGCCCTGATTGTTAGGGGCTCTTCAGTGTGAA
This sequence comes from Pseudomonas sp. AC083, assembly GCF_979253165.1. Classification (NCBI taxonomy): domain Bacteria; kingdom Pseudomonadati; phylum Pseudomonadota; class Gammaproteobacteria; order Pseudomonadales; family Pseudomonadaceae; genus Pseudomonas; species Pseudomonas sp. AC083. The sequence continues at coordinate 55,837 of NZ_CEEDDH010000003.1, read as the reverse complement.
AAAAAAGCCGTGAAAAGCCAACGACCTGTAAACCTAGACCTAAGGACCATCAAACTCCCAGTCACTGCTTACACGTCCATTCTTCACCGTATCTCCGGTGTCATCCTCTTCGTGTGCCTTGCCATCATGCTTTACGCATTGGACAAGTCGCTGAGCTCCGAGGAAGGCTTCGGTCAGGTGAAAGCGTGTCTGACCAGTCCGCTAGCCAAGCTAGTGATTTGGGGCATCCTGTCCGCTCTGCTGTATCACCTGGTAGCCGGTGTGCGCCACTTGATCATGGACATGGGCATCGGTGAGACGCTGGAAGGCGGCAAACTGGGCTCGAAAATCGTTATCGCCGTTTCCGTGGTGGTAATCGTTCTGGCAGGAGTCTGGATATGGTAACTAACGTCACTAACCTGTCGCGTTCGGGCCTCTATGACTGGATGGCACAGCGTGTGTCTGCGGTCGTTCTCGCGGCTTACTTCATCTTTCTGATCGGATACATCGTCGCCAACCCTGGCCTCGAGTATGCCCAGTGGCATGAACTGTTCGCTCACAACGGAATGCGTATTTTCAGCCTGCTGGCCCTTGTTGCTCTGGGCGCTCACGCCTGGGTCGGCATGTGGACCATCGCGACCGACTACCTGACGCCAATGGCGTTCGGCAAGTCCGCAACGGCGATACGTTTCCTTTTCCAGGCAGTATGCGGCGTTGCGATGTTCGCTTACTTCGTCTGGGGTGTGCAGATTCTCTGGGGTATCTGATTCATGGCTAACATTCCAACGATTTCTTTCGACGCCATCATTATTGGTGGTGGCGGTGCCGGCATGCGCGCTGCGCTGCAGCTGGCACAGGGCGGCCACAAGACTGCGGTGATCACCAAGGTTTTCCCGACCCGTTCGCACACTGTGTCCGCACAGGGCGGCATCACGTGCGCCATCGCTTCCGCCGACCCGAACGATGACTGGCGCTGGCACATGTACGATACCGTCAAGGGTTCCGACTACATCGGTGACCAGGACGCTATCGAATACATGTGTCAGGAAGGCCCGGCCGCTGTTTTCGAACTGGACCACATGGGTCTGCCGTTCTCGCGTACCGAGCAAGGCCGCATCTACCAGCGTCCGTTCGGTGGCCAGTCCAAGGACTACGGCAAGGGCGGTCAGGCTGCACGTACTTGCGCTGCGTCCGACCGTACCGGTCACGCGCTGCTGCACACCCTTTATCAGGGCAACCTGAAAGCCGGTACCACGTTCCTCAACGAGTACTACGCTGTTGATCTGGTGAAAAACCAGGAAGGCGAATTCGTTGGTGTGATCGCGATCTGCATCGAAACCGGCGAAACCTCCTACATCCGTGCCAAGGCCACCGTTCTGGCGACTGGCGGTGCGGGCCGTATCTACGCGTCCACCACCAACGCCCTGATCAACACCGGTGACGGCGTCGGCATGGCTCTGCGTGCTGGCGTGCCGGTACAAGACATCGAAATGTGGCAGTTCCACCCGACCGGCATTGCCGGCGCCGGTGTACTGGTTACCGAGGGTTGCCGTGGTGAAGGTGGTTACCTGATCAACAAGCACGGCGAGCGTTTCATGGAGCGTTATGCTCCGAACGCGAAAGACCTTGCAGGTCGTGACGTGGTAGCCCGTTCGATGGTCAAGGAAATCATCGCCGGCAACGGTTGCGGTCCGAATGGCGACCACGTGATGCTCAAACTCGACCACCTGGGCGAGGAAGTGCTGCACAGCCGTCTGCCAGGCATCTGCGAACTGTCGAAGACTTTCGCCCACGTTGACCCGGTCGTTGCTCCGGTTCCGGTTGTGCCGACCTGCCACTACATGATGGGCGGCGTTGCTACCAACATTCATGGCCAGGCGATCACCCAGAACGCCGAAGGTCAGGACCAGATCATTCCTGGCCTGTTCGCGGTAGGCGAAGTGGCTTGCGTATCGGTTCACGGTGCGAACCGTCTGGGCGGCAACTCGCTGCTCGACCTGGTGGTATTCGGTCGCGCTGCCGGCCTGCACCTGGAAAAGGCGTTGACCGATGGCATCGAATACGACGACGCTACCGAGTCCGACATCGAAGCTGCACTGTCGCGTCTGAACGCGCTGAACAACCGTACCGACGGTGAAGACGTTGCCACCCTGCGTCGCGAGCTGCAAAGCTGCATGCAGAACTACTTCGGTGTATTCCGTACCGGCGAATACATGCAGAAGGGCATCGCTCAGCTGGCCGATCTGCGCAAGCGTATCGCCAACGTGAAGATCAACGACAAGTCGCAAGCGTTCAACACTGCACGTATCGAAGCGCTGGAACTGCAGAACCTGCTGGAAGTGGCTGAAGCTACCGCCATCGCGGCCGAAGTACGTAAAGAGTCCCGCGGCGCTCACGCCCGTGAAGACTTCGAAGACCGTGATGACGAAAACTGGCTGTGCCACACCCTGTACTTCCCGGGTGACAAGCGCGTCACCAAGCGTGCCGTGAACTTCTCGCCGAAGACTGTTCCGACTTTCGAACCTAAAGTCCGGACTTATTAAGGGTGACCGCCATGTTGCAAGTCAGTGTTTATCGCTACAACCCTGATCAGGACGCTGCGCCGTTCATGCAGGATTTCCAGGTCGATACCGGTGGTAAAGACCTGATGGTGCTGGACGTGCTGGCCCTGATCAAAGAGCAGGACGAAGGTTTCTCCTATCGTCGCTCCTGCCGTGAAGGCGTCTGCGGCTCCGACGGCATGAACATCAACGGCAAGAACGGTCTGGCCTGCATCACGCCGCTGTCTGCCGTTGTAAAAGGCAACAAGCTGATCGTTCGTCCGCTGCCAGGTTTGCCGGTTATCCGTGACCTGGTCGTCGATATGAGCATCTTCTACAAGCAATACGAGAAGGTGAAGCCTTACCTGCAGAACGACACGCCGGCTCCGGCCATCGAGCGTCTGCAGTCGCCAGAAGAGCGCGAAAAGCTCGACGGTCTGTACGAGTGCATCCTGTGCGCCTGCTGCTCGACCTCTTGCCCGTCCTTCTGGTGGAACCCGGACAAGTTCCTGGGTCCAGCTGCGCTGCTGCAAGCCTACCGCTTCCTGGCAGACAGCCGCGATACCAAGACCAGCGAGCGTCTGGCTTCACTTGACGACCCGTTCAGCGTTTTCCGCTGCCGGGGCATCATGAACTGCGTCAACGTATGTCCGAAAGGCCTGAACCCGACTAAGGCCATCGGTCACATCCGTAACATGCTGCTTTCGAGCGGCGTGTGATTCAGCTGCTGTAACCGTTGCACCGTAGAGGCTATGGCGCGGGCTTCAACCCGCGTCATGGCTATAACCAGAGCCGTAGCCATAAGCTGCAGCTCTTCTTTTGAAGAAATGAGACAAGCAGGGGCATCCGGGCTGGTACCCGGACTATCAGTGTGATCCTAGGTGGCTTGTTTTAGTCGCTGCATTCGGACTTCTGCAAGTTTGCTCGGTGTCGACACCGATGGTGTTCCCCTAACCGAGGGTGACCAAGCATGCAAGAAAGCGTGATGCAGCGCATGTGGAACAGCGCCTACCTTTCAGGTGGAAACGCTGCCTATGTGGAAGAGCTTTATGAGCTCTACCTGCACGACCCTAACGCTGTGCCAGAAGAGTGGCGCACCTACTTTCAGAAGTTGCCAGCCGACGGCAACTCTGCCACTGATGTTTCGCACTCGACGATTCGCGATCATTTCGTGCTGCTGGCAAAGAACCAGCGCCGCGCCCAACCGGTTTCCGCCGGCAGCGTGAGCAGTGAGCACGAGAAGAAGCAAGTTGAAGTGCTGCGATTGATCCAGGCCTACCGTATGCGTGGCCACCAGGCAGCCCAGCTTGACCCGCTGGGGCTGTGGCAGCGTCCTGCACCTGCAGACCTGTCGATCAATCATTACGGCTTGACCAATGCCGATCTTGATACGACCTTCCGTGCCGGCGACCTGTTCATCGGCAAAGAGGAAGCGAGCCTACGCGAAATTCACGAAGCGTTGCAGCAGACATATTGCCGCACCATCGGCGCTGAATTCACGCACATCACCGATTCCGAGCAGCGCCAGTGGTTCCAGCAGCGTCTGGAAAGCGTGCGTGGCCGTCCGACGTACTCCGCCGACATCAAGAGCCACCTGCTTGAGCGCGTGACTGCCGGTGAAGGCCTGGAAAAATACCTGGGCACCAAATACCCGGGCACCAAGCGTTTCGGTCTGGAAGGCGGCGAAAGCCTGATTCCGATGCTCGACGAACTGATCCAGCGTTCCGGCTCGTACGGCACCAAGGAAGTTGTCATCGGCATGGCCCACCGTGGCCGTCTGAACGTTCTGGTCAATACCTTCGGCAAGAACCCGCGCGAGCTGTTCGACGAGTTCGAAGGCAAGAAGAAGGTCGAGCTCGGTTCCGGTGACGTGAAATACCACCAGGGCTTCTCGTCCAACGTGATGACCACCGGCGGTGAAGTTCACCTGGCCATGGCGTTCAACCCGTCCCACCTGGAAATCGTTTCCCCGGTGGTCGAAGGCTCGGTGCGCGCCCGTCAGGACCGTCGCAACGACCTGACCGGTGAGAAGGTACTGCCGATCTCCATCCACGGTGACGCGGCATTCGCCGGTCAGGGCGTGGTCATGGAAACCTTCCAGATGTCGCAGACCCGCGGTTTCAAGACCGGCGGTACCGTGCACATCGTGATCAACAACCAGGTTGGTTTCACCATCAGCAACCCGCTGGACTCGCGTTCTACCGAGTACGCCACCGACGTTGCCAAGATGATCCAGGCGCCGATCCTCCATGTGAATGGCGATGATCCGGAAGCCGTGCTGTTCGTGACCCAACTGGCCATCGACTACCGCATGCAGTTCAAGCGTGACGTGGTGATCGATCTGGTCTGCTACCGTCGTCGCGGCCACAACGAGGCTGACGAACCAAGCGGCACCCAGCCCCTGATGTATCAGCAGATCACCAAGCAGCGCACCACCCGTGAGCTGTACGCTGATCGCCTGACTCAAGCCGGTGTGCTTGACGCTGAACGCGTTCAGGCCAAGGTCGACGAATACCGCAACGCGCTGGACAACGGTCTGCACGTAGTGAAATCGTTGGTCAAAGAGCCGAACAAAGAGCTGTTCGTCGATTGGCGTCCATACCTGGGCCACGCCTGGACTGCGCGTCACGACACGCGTTTTGATCTGAAGACGCTGCAAGAGCTGTCCGCCAAGCTGCTGGAAATTCCGGAAGGCTTCGTCGTTCAGCGTCAGGTCGCGAAGATCTACGAAGACCGTCAGAAGATGCAAGCCGGCGGCCTGCCGATCAACTGGGGTTACGCCGAAACCATGGCGTACGCGACCCTGGCGTTCGAAGGTCACCCGATTCGCATGACCGGTCAGGACATCGGCCGCGGTACGTTCTCGCACCGTCACGCTGTGTTGCACAACCAGAAAGACGCGGGCACCTACATTCCGCTGCAGAACCTGTACGACGGTCAGCCACGTTTCGACCTGTACGACTCGTTCCTCTCGGAAGAAGCGGTACTGGCATTCGAATACGGTTACTCGACCACCACGCCAAACGCGCTGGTGATCTGGGAAGCCCAGTTCGGCGACTTCGCCAACGGTGCTCAGGTCGTGATCGACCAGTTCATCACCAGCGGCGAGCACAAGTGGGGCCGTCTCTGCGGTCTGACCATGCTGTTGCCGCACGGTTACGAAGGTCAGGGCCCTGAGCACAGCTCGGCTCGTCTTGAGCGTTACCTGCAGCTGTGCGCCGAGCACAACATTCAGGTGTGCATGCCGACCACGCCAGCACAGATCTACCACTTGCTGCGTCGTCAGGTGATCCGTCCGCTGCGCAAGCCGCTGGTCGTGCTGACGCCGAAGTCGCTGCTGCGCCACAAGCTGGCCATCTCGACGCTGGAAGATCTGGCCGAAGGTTCGTTCCAGACCGTGATCCCGGAAATCGATGCACTGGACCCGAAAAAGGTCGAGCGCGTGGTTCTGTGCAGCGGCAAGGTCTACTACGACCTGCTGGAAAAACGCCGTGCCGAAGGCCGCGAAGATATCGCCATCGTGCGTATCGAGCAGCTGTATCCGTTCCCTGAGGACGACTTGAAAGAAGTCCTGGCTCCATACACCAACGTCAAACACGCCGTTTGGTGTCAGGAAGAGCCGATGAACCAGGGTGCCTGGTACTGCAGCCAGCATCACTTGCGTCGCAGCATCGCCAACCTCGACAAGACTCTCGTACTTGAGTACGCGGGCCGTGAGGCTTCGGCTGCGCCAGCTTGTGGTTACGCATCGATGCACGCCGAGCAGCAGGAAAAACTGCTGCAAGATGCTTTCACTGTTTAACGCCTTCGCGCTGACTGAAACCGAATTTTAAGGACCCACAGATAATGGCTATCGAAATCAAAGCCCCGTCATTCCCGGAATCGGTTGCCGATGGCACCGTTGCCACCTGGCACAAGAAACCAGGTGAGGCCGTCAAGCGTGACGACCTGATCGTCGACATCGAAACCGACAAAGTCGTGCTCGAAGTGTTGGCTGAAGCGGACGGCGTGCTGGGCGCAATCGTTGCCGAAGAGGGCGCTACCGTTCTGTCGAACCAGGTCCTGGGCTCGATCGAAGAGGGCGGCGCTGCTGCTGCCGCTCCTGCCGCCGCTGCTGCTCCGGCTGCTACTGCCGCTGCCGCACCGGCTGCTGCCGATGGCGAAGATGACCCGATCGCCGCTCCTGCCGCGCGCAAGCTGGCTGAAGAAAACGGCATCAACATCGCTTCCGTTGCCGGCACCGGCAAGGGCGGTCGTGTGACCAAGGAAGACGTGGTAGCAGCAGTTGCTGCCAAGAAAGCCGCTCCGGCTGCCGCACCTGCCAAGGCTGCTGCTCCTTCGGCTGCTGCGCCTGTGTTCGCTGCCGGCGACCGCATCGAGAAGCGCGTACCGATGACTCGCGTACGTGCCACCGTGGCCAAGCGTCTGGTTGAAGCCCAGTCGAACATGGCGATGCTGACCACGTTCAACGAAGTCGACATGACCGAAGTCATGGCTCTGCGTTCGAAGTACAAGGACCTGTTCGAGAAGTCCCACAACGGCGTACGCCTGGGCTTCATGTCGTTCTTCGTGAAAGCGGCCACCGAAGCGCTGAAACGCTTCCCGGCTGTCAACGCGTCGATCGACGGCGGCGACATCGTTTACCACGGCTATGCGGACATCGGCGTTGCCGTTTCCAGCGACCGTGGCCTGGTGGTACCGGTTCTGCGTAACGCCGAGCTGATGAGCCTGGCTGAAATCGAAGGCGGCATCGCAACATTTGGCAAGAAAGCCCGTGACGGCAAACTGTCGATGGACGAGATGACCGGTGGTACCTTCACCATCACCAACGGTGGTACCTTCGGTTCGATGATGTCGACGCCGATCGTCAACCCGCCGCAGGCAGCGATCCTGGGCATGCACAACATCATCCAGCGTCCGATGGCCATCAACGGTCAGGTCGTGATCCGTCCGATGATGTACCTGGCTCTGTCCTACGATCACCGTCTGATCGATGGCAAAGAAGCTGTGACCTTCCTGGTGACCATCAAGAACCTGCTGGAAGATCCGGCTCGTCTGTTGCTGGATATCTAAAAAGCAGCTGCAAGCTTTCAGCTACAAGCCTCAAGCTCAAGGCGAGCGGGTGGGCTTGCAGCTTGAAGCTTGCGGCTTGTAGCTTTATTGCTAAAGAGGATTTTTTGAATGTCGCAGAAATTTGACGTAGTAGTGATCGGTGCCGGCCCTGGTGGCTATGTAGCGGCCATCAAGGCTGCTCAGTTGGGCCTGACCACTGCCTGCATCGAGAAGTACACCGACGCAGAGGGCAAGCAAGCCCTGGGCGGTACCTGCCTGAACGTGGGTTGCATTCCTTCCAAGGCGCTGCTCGACAGCTCGTGGAAATACAAGGAAGCCAAAGAGAGCTTCAACGTTCACGGTATCTCGACCGGCGAAGTCAAAATGGACGTCGCTGCGATGGTTGGCCGCAAGGCTGGCATCGTCAAGAACCTGACTGGCGGCGTTGCGACCCTGTTCAAGGCCAACGGCGTTACTTCGATCCAGGGCCACGGCAAGCTGCTGGCCGGCAAGAAAGTCGAAGTCACCAAGCCGGACGGTTCGGTTGAAGTCATCGAAGCGGAAAACGTCATCCTCGCGCCAGGTTCGCGTCCGATCGACATTCCACCGGCTCCGGTTGACCAGAAAGTCATCGTCGATTCGACTGGCGCTCTGGAGTTCCAGTCCGTACCTAAACGTCTGGGCGTGATCGGCGCTGGCGTGATCGGTCTGGAGCTGGGTTCGGTATGGTCGCGTCTGGGTGCAGAAGTGACTGTTCTCGAAGCACTGGACACTTTCCTGATGGCAGCGGACACCGCTGTTTCCAAGGAAGCGCTGAAAACCCTGACCAAACAGGGTCTGGACATCAAGCTGGGCGCTCGCGTTACCGGTTCGAAAGTCAACGGCGAAGAAGTCGTCGTCAACTACACCGATGCCAACGGCGAACAGACCATCACTTTCGACAAGCTGATCGTTGCCGTTGGTCGCCGTCCGGTGACCACTGATCTGCTGTCTGCCGACTGCGGCGTGGAAATCGACGAGCGCGGTTTCATCGCGGTCGATGACCATTGCGTCACAGCTGTACCGGGCGTCTTCGCCATCGGTGACGTGGTTCGCGGCATGATGCTGGCCCACAAGGCTTCGGAAGAAGGCATCATGGTTGTCGAGCGCATCAAGGGCCACAAGGCTCAGATGAACTATGATTTGATCCCTTCGGTTATTTATACTCACCCGGAAATCGCGTGGGTTGGCAAAACCGAGCAGGCGCTGAAGGCCGAAGGCGTTGAAGTCAACGTCGGCACCTTCCCGTTCGCCGCTTCCGGCCGTGCCATGGCTGCCAACGATACCGGTGGTTTCGTCAAGGTCATCGCCGATGCCAAGACCGACCGCGTATTGGGCGTGCACGTGATTGGCCCGAGCGCTGCAGAACTGGTTCAGCAGGGCGCGATCGGTATGGAATTCGGCACCAGCGCTGAAGACCTGGGCATGATGGTTTTCTCCCATCCGACCCTGTCCGAAGCCTTGCACGAAGCTGCTCTGGCAGTGAATGGCGGCGCCATTCACATTGCCAACCGCAAGAAGCGTTAAGACATAATAAGAAACCACGGCGGTAGCGGCCCGTCGTGAGCCTTGCGAGCAAGACTCACCGCGGAATGTCCGCCGGACGCAGTCTTGCGTAGCCCAGCTACGCAAGCAGCAGTCACAGGTGGCGCGGCACTCAAACGAGCGCAGCGCCGAATGCGCAGTACCTAACGAAGACGGTAAAAAGCATGAATCTTCACGAGTATCAGGGTAAGCAGCTGTTCGCTGAATACGGCCTGCCAGTTTCCACTGGTTACGCAGTAGACACCCCGGAAGCAGCAGCAGAAGCTTGCGACAAAATCGGCGGCAACGAGTGGGTCGTCAAAGCCCAGGTTCACGCCGGTGGTCGCGGTAAAGCGGGCGGCGTAAAGCTGGTTCGCAGCAAAGAAGACGCCAAAGCCTTCGCACAGCAGTGGCTGGGCAAGCGTCTGGTGACTTACCAGACTGACGCCAATGGCCAGCCAGTCACCAAGATCCTGGTTGAATCGTGCACTGATATCGCTAAAGAGCTGTACCTGGGCGCTGTCGTTGACCGTTCGAGCCGTCGCATCGTGTTCATGGCTTCCACCGAAGGTGGCGTGGACATCGAGAAAATCGCTCACGACACTCCAGAAAAAATTCTCAAGGCCACTATCGATCCACTGGTTGGCGCTCAGCCATCCCAGGGTCGCGAGCTGGCATTCCAGCTGGGTCTGGAAGGCAAGCAGGTCACTCAGTTCGCCAAGATCTTCGTAGGTCTGGCCAAGCTGTTCAAAGACCACGACCTGGCTCTGCTGGAAGTGAACCCGCTGGTGATCAAGGCTGACGGCGATCTGCACTGCCTCGACGCGAAGATCAACATCGACGCCAACGCCATGTACCGTCAGCCCAAGCTGAAGGCTTTCCACGATCCGTCGCAGGACGATCCGCGCGAAGCGCACGCTGCCAAGTTCGAACTGAACTACGTAGCGCTGGAAGGCAACATCGGCTGCATGGTCAACGGTGCCGGTCTGGCCATGGGCACCATGGACATCGTCAACCTGCATGGCGGCAAGCCAGCCAACTTCCTCGACGTAGGTGGTGGCGCTACCAAGGAACGCGTTACTGAAGCGTTCAAGATCATCCTGTCCGACCAGAACGTCGCGGCAGTACTGGTCAACATCTTCGGCGGCATCGTTCGCTGCGACATGATTGCCGAAGGCATCATCGGCGCCGTGAAAGAAGTCGGCGTGAAAATCCCGGTTGTTGTTCGCCTTGAAGGCAACAACGCTGAGCTGGGCGCTAAAGTACTGGCAGAAAGCGGTTTGAACATCATCGCTGCTACCAGCCTGACCGACGCTGCTCAACAAGTTGTCAAAGCTGCGGAGGGCAAATAATGAGCGTCCTGATCAATAAAGACACCAAAGTTATCTGCCAGGGTATTACCGGTTCGCAAGGTAGTTTCCACACCCAGCAAGCCATCGAATACGGCACCAAGATGGTTGGCGGCGTAACTCCGGGCAAAGGCGGCACCGAGCACCTGGGTCTGCCAGTGTTCAACACCGTCAAAGATGCAGTAGCAGCCACTGGCGCTACCGCCAGCGTGATCTACGTTCCGGCTCCGTTCTGCAAGGACTCGATCCTGGAAGCGGCATTCGGCGGCATCAAGCTGATCGTCTGCATCACCGAAGGCATTCCTACCCTGGACATGCTGGACGCCAAAGTTAAGTGCGACGAGCTGGGCGTAGTCCTGATCGGCCCTAACTGCCCAGGCGTGATCACCCCAGGCGAATGCAAGATCGGCATCATGCCAGGTCACATTCACTTGCCAGGCAAGGTCGGTATCGTTTCGCGTTCCGGCACCCTGACCTACGAAGCTGTGAAGCAGACCACTGACGCCGGTTTCGGTCAGTCGACTTGCGTCGGCATCGGCGGTGACCCGATCCCGGGTTCGAACTTCATCGACATCCTGAAGCTGTTCCAGGAAGACCCGAAGACCGAGGCGATCGTGATGATCGGCGAGATCGGCGGTTCGGCTGAAGAAGAAGCGGCTGCCTACATCAAGGCTAACGTGACCAAGCCGGTTGTTTCCTACATCGCTGGTGTGACTGCTCCTCCGGGCAAGCGCATGGGCCATGCTGGCGCAATCATCTCTGGCGGCAAAGGCACTGCAGACGAGAAATTCGCTGCGCTGCAAGACGCAGGCGTTAAAACCGTGCGTTCGCTGGCAGACATCGGCAAGGCCTTGGCCGAGCTGACTGGCTGGGAAGTGAAGAAGTAAGCTTCGGCTGACTTTTTAGCTCCAGCAGCAAAGGCCACCTTCGGGTGGCCTTTGTCGTTTCTGGCGTATGAGAATTTTGAGCGCTGTTGTGGCGAGGGGATTTATCCCCGCTGGGCTGCGAAGCGGCCCCCATGCCAGCGACCATGATCAGTCAGGCAGTTTGAGCTCGGATTCTTTGGGACTGCTGCGCAGTCCAACGGGGATAAATCCCCTCGCCACAGGTTTGCTGTGATGAATACAGGTTCTCTGTATGAAAAATAGATATGTAAACGCGACACGGAAACGTCGCGTATCGGATAGTTCGCCCTCCAACAGTGCGTTTGTCAGCCAAATTCGTTAGGCTGGCCGCCATTTTTGCGTCCGCCGCCCACAAGGCAGCCACGCGCTTTAAGGGTCAGTCCCATACGGATCGACAGCATTTCCCTAATCCAACAGGGCAATCCCCCTCTAAATTCCGATTTCAGTAGTGTGGTATTACCTTAATGAAAGTTTTGAAAGGTCAGGACATCCTGGCACTTGGTTTTATGACGTTTGCCCTGTTTGTCGGGGCCGGTAACATCATTTTCCCGCCGATCGTCGGCTTGCAGGCCGGACCTCACGTCTGGATGGCTGCGCTGGGCTTTCTGATTACCGCCGTTGGTTTGCCGGTAGTCACTGTGGTGGCGCTGGCCAAGGTCGGCGGCGCGATGGATGCGCTGAGCAGCCCGATCGGCAAGATCGCCGGTGGTATCCTCGCGGCGGCATGCTATCTGGCTGTGGGGCCGCTGTTCGCCACTCCGCGTACCGCGACCGTATCCTTTGAAGTGGGTCTGGCGCCATTGACCGGTGAAAGCCCGCTAGCGCTGTTCCTCTACAGCTCGGTGTACTTCCTGCTGGTGTTCTTCATTTCGCTCTACCCTGGGCGGTTGTTGGATACCGTTGGCCGCTTCCTCGCGCCGCTGAAAATCATTGCGCTGGCAGTACTGGGCATCGCCGCGTTCGCCTTGCCGGCGGGTGACATCGGTCACGGCACTCCAGAGTATGTGGCGGCACCGTTTTCCCAAGGCTTCATCAATGGTTACTTGACCATGGATACCCTCGGCGCACTGGTATTCGGCATCGTTATCGTCAACGCGATCCGCTCCCGTGGCGTCGAGTCGCCGGCGCTGATCACCCGTTACGCGATCATCGCCGGGCTGATTGCCGGCGTGGGTCTGGCACTGGTCTACGTCAGCCTGTTCCGCCTCGGGTCCGGCAGCCATGAAGTCGCGGTCGGCGCCACCAACGGCGCGGCGGTGTTGCATGCTTACGTGCAGCACACCTTCGGTTCGCTGGGCAGTGGTTTCCTTGCGGTGCTGATCTCGCTGGCGTGTCTGGTCACGGCGGTCGGCCTGACCTGTGCCTGTGCTGAATACTTCAGCCGTGTGCTGCCGCTGTCCTACAAGACGCTGGTGATTATCCTCGCAGCGTTTTCGCTGCTGGTCTCCAACCTCGGTCTGACCAAACTGATCGCCTTCTCGATTCCGGTACTCACCGCGATCTACCCGCCGTGCATCGTTCTGGTCGCGCTGAGCTTCTGCAAGGATTTCTGGCATGAGCACGGGCGCATTCTTGGCCCGGTGATGCTGGTTTCCTTCGTTTTCGGCACCATCGACGCCCTGAAAGGCGCTGGTCTGGCCGACTGGATGCCAACTCAGCTGACCCATCTGCCGCTGAGCGAGCAGGGTCTGGCGTGGCTGGTGCCGTGCGTGATGACTCTGGTGGTCGCCGTGGTCTGTGATCGCCTGCTGGGCAAGCGCAGCGAAGTCACTGCCTGACGTGGTTTGGACCCGCCATAAGTGGGTCGAGCACGGTTAAACAGAAATGCCCCGTATCAATCGATACGGGGCATTTTTTATCAGAGCTGATAATCCTCAGCCCAGATAACGTACCACCAGAGCTCCCACATTGACATTGACATTGACATTGACGTTGTCGCTGTCACGGCTCAGGAGTATTCGCTTGTCGGGCTGCACTGCCACCGAGATCCATTGCATACCGGGCCCCATAGAGTGAGTTACGTATCCCTTGCCATCTCCAAAGGTTGTGTCCAGTTCACCCGTTGCCAGATAGCGGCAGGCAAGCATTTGCTCCCTGGTTATTTGCCCTGTACTCCCCACCACAACCAAGCCATCCTCAGGCTCCCCACTTAGATCGAACAAAGTGCAACCGTCGGTTAATCCAAGATCAGTGACTACAGGCTTACCCTGATTGAATGCGAGATTTGGTCTACCGTTCGGGTTGTACGCGGCCATCATTGCTTTGCGTCCTTTACCCCAAACGTCGTCAGGCGATGTGTCGACCTGGCCAGCAACAAAGAAGCTGCCGTCAGCACGTAACATCAGGCTTCGTACGCTGGCCGGGTAATCCGATGGTATGTAGACGGTCCCGGTGCCATCATCGCCGAAGCCTTTATGGGGCGTTCCATCGACGTTCAGGCGCACAATCTTTCCTTCTCCAGCCCTCGAACCTGCGACTGTGATTACTCCATCCTCTGCCACTGAAATCGAAGCAATGCCCATTGCAAGATCCAGCCAGCCTTTGTTGTTGAAAGCGGTATCGAAATCTCCTTTCTGATCAAGTCTGAACAGTCGGTTGCTTTGACCGACGAGGATTTTTTCATCAGCAGTCAGTACTAACCTAGTTCTGGATTGCGACTTGATGGAAGCTTCCGGTTTTGGCAATTGCGATTCGGACTTTGGCAGGAAAGGGACGTAAACCGTCCCATCGAGACCGAAATCGCGATCTCTTTCACCATCAGCGAAGAATCTGGCAAGCGCAAATCGAGTTCCTTGGTCCTCATCATATTGATACCCAAAAAGCAGCGCTTTACCGTCTTTATAAAGACAGGCGCCAGTGCCGCTGGCTTGTCCCGAACCTGTAAACGTACCTACGATCAAACCGTTTTCGTTGAAGCCAGTATCGTTAGTACCGTCTGCCAGTAATTGCGCCAAATGAAAACTGACCTTGCCCTCTACAAAAGTTTGTCCCACGAGAAGGATCTTTCCATCCGGGCGCAAGCCTGCGATGTTCAAAGCCTGGCTTCCCGCAGCAAATGACTCGGCGTACCCCCGGTTGCCAAACGTTGTGTCAATGGGCAGCGCAGCGTTCAAAGGTGTCATGCTCAAATCCTTGTCTGATAGGGGGGCGGTCAGTGTTCCCGTTTGAGAAAACGACCTTATGCCTCGCCATACCCTCTCCGCTACTGTCAGAGTTGACAGGTATAAGCCTTTGATAACTGATAGCTGCGGTCTATTTTGAATTAATTTGACTCTTCAATGAGCGTGTCTTTTTACGAGCCAACACGTCGAAACGAAGGGCCCCCTCCATCATTCCTCTTGCTCAGGACAGCGAATGTCGTTCATCCAAGCCAATCTGATCCACTTGCTCGCCGCCGTCTGGTTTGTCGTCTGCTGGGGCGGTTACACCCGTTATGCCACCTGGAAGGCTCGCGATACGGCGTGTCTGGCCAGCGTGTTGCACCTTTACCGCGAAGACTGGATGCGCCGCATGCTGCTGCGTGACAACCGCATCGCCGATGCCAGCGTGATCGGCAATCTGGAGCGCAACGCCTCGTTCTTCGCCTCCAGCACGCTGATCATCCTCGCCGGTATTCTCACCGTGCTCGGCGCGTCCGACCGAGCTGTATCGTTGTTGGCGGATATTCCGATGGTGCAGCAGGCGTCGCAGGGCATGTCGGAGATCAAGTTGCTGTGCCTGGCACTGGTGTTCGTCTATGCGTTCTTTACTTTCAGCTGGTGCATGCGGCAGTACAACTTCTCGGCGATTCTGGTCGGTTCAGCGCCGATGATCGGCGAGCGCCAAGTGACCGAGCAGGAACGCAAGGCCTTCGCTTCACGGGCGGCGCGGGTGATTTCGATGGCAGCCAACCAGTTCAACTTCGGCCTGCGCTCTTATTACTTCGGCATGAGCATGCTGGCGTGGTTCGTCAGCCCGTGGCTGTTCATGATCATGAGCGCGGGAGTCGTGGTGGTTTTGTATCGCCGCGAGTTTCATTCCGACGTTCTCGATGTCATGGTCTATACCCCTACAGAGGCGCCCGTCCCTGAGGCAAACAAAGAGGCTGTTTGATGAGTATTCCGTTCTGGTGTGTGTTTATCAGTGCTTTATTGATCTACGTGGCGCGTATGCCGGTGGCCAAGGCCATGAAAGAGCAGGGCGGGTATGACAATCACTTGCCGCGGCAGCAGCAGGCGCAGTTGACTGGCTTCGGTGCGAGGGCGCTGGCGGCCCATCAGAACAGCATCGAAGCCTTCATCCTCTTCGCCGTCGGCGTGCTGATGGCGCATACCACGCAAACCGCGGGTTGGCTGATCGATGCGCTGGCGATCATCTTCGTGATCTCGCGAGTGTTCTATCTGTGGTTCTATCTGGCCGACCTGGCGAAGTTGCGCAGCCTGATGTGGCTAGTTGGCTTCATCTGTTCGTTGTTGCTGATGATTAGTCCGACTTTTAGAACCGTGTTACTCTAACCGGTAAATCACAGGCAAAAGAAAACCCGCACTTGGCGGGTTTTCTTTCACACCAGAAAGCTTATTGCTTTTTGGCGGCTTCTTCTTGAGCGGCGGCGTTCGATTCAGCCTGAGCTTTGGCAGCTTCGGCGTTTTCTTTTGCTGCGTCGTTCACTTTATCCTGAGCTTTGTTCATGTCTTGCTGAGCTTGCTCAGCATGTTGGTTGGCATCTTGAGCTTTGTCCTCGGATTTTTTATCGCAGGCAGCGAGACCGAGGGAAGCGGTCAACATCAAGGCAATAGCTAAAGTCTTACGCATGGGGTGTATCTCCTTATGGAAAATAACTACTGGCCTTAAGAACTCGGCGCTACGGGTTAAGTTCCTCAATTGTTTCAGATATATAAGTTTGTTTTATCACGGAACTTTTGCCGCTTTTCTCAATACTGGCACAAGGCCCAAACGCGAGTAATTATCACATGGCCGAAAACCCCGTTTTTGAGCGCGCGACGCGCTTTTTATCGGCATTGCGCCACTGTCAGGTCTTGGGTCTGCAAGTGCACAGTGCTTCCAGCGAAGGGCTGACGGTGATCCTGCCGTACAGCGAAAAAATCGTCGGCAATCCCGAAACCGGAGTCATCCATGGCGGCGCCATCACTTCGCTGATGGACACCGCCTGCGGCATGTCGACCCTTTGCGTGCTGCCGGAGTTCGAAGTCTGTCCGACCCTCGATCTGCGCATCGACTACATGCACGCCGCTGAACCGAACAAAGCGGTGTACGGCTTTGCCCAGTGCTATCGCGTCACCACCGACGTGATCTTTGCCCGTGGTTTTGCCTACCAGGACGATCCCGAGCAACCGATTGCCCACGTCGTCGGCACATTCATGCGCATGGGCACCGGTCTGAAGGGCAGCAAGGGTTTCGCGGGCGCGATCAAGGGAGCGAGCCAATGAGCAACGATCTCAGAGAGCAGCTGCAACAGGCTCACGCGCAGGGCGATTACGCTCCGCTGCTGGCGTTGATTCCCTATGCCGGGCTGATCGGTATCGAATGTTCGCGGGTCGGCGATGAGCTCTTGTTCAAGCTGCCGGCGAACAAGGACAACATTGGTAACCCTTTATTGCCGGCGATCCATGGCGGAGTGATTGCCGGCTTCATGGAGCTGGCCGCAGCCCTGCATTTGCTGATTTTCACCGGCACACCGGGTGTGCCGAAGATCATCGATTTTTCCCTCGATTACCTGCGCGCCGGGCAGTTTCGCGACACTTGGGCCAGGTGTCAGGTCTGCCGTCAGGGCCGTCGCGTCGCTAACGTAGCGGTCACTGCCTGGCAGAGTACCGAGGCCGAACCGATCGCCACCGCCCGCGCGCACTTCAAAATTGATGAGCCCTTGAAATCCTGAACAGCGCCCCCAACTCAGATGACAACCCGCCGCAGACCATTTCGGGTCGCGGCCACTGCCATCTGATTGGAGTTTGATGACCATGAGTGTGGAAACTCAAAAGGAAACCCTGGGCTTCCAGACCGAGGTAAAGCAGCTGCTGCACCTCATGATCCATTCGCTGTATTCGAATAAGGAGATTTTCCTTCGCGAATTGATCTCGAACGCCTCTGACGCTGTCGACAAGCTGCGCTTCGAAGCCCTGGCCAAGCCTGAGTTGCTCGAAGGTGGCGCTGACCTGAAAATCCGTGTGAGCTTCGACAAGGACGCCAAGACCGTCACCCTCGAAGACAACGGTATCGGCATGAACCGTGACGATGTGATCACCCACCTGGGGACCATCGCCAAATCCGGCACCGCCGACTTCATGAAAAACCTGTCCGGCGATCAGAAGAAAGATTCGCACCTCATCGGCCAGTTCGGTGTCGGCTTCTACTCGGCCTTCATCGTTGCCGACAAGGTTGATGTTTACAGCCGTCGCGCCGGCACTGCCGCCAGCGAAGGCGTGCACTGGTCGTCGAAAGGCGAGGGCGAGTTCGAAGTCGCCACCATCGACAAGCCAGAGCGCGGCACCCGCATCGTCCTGCACCTGAAATCCGGCGAAGACGAATTCGCTGATGGCTGGCGTCTGCGCAACATCATCAAGAAGTACTCCGACCACATCGCTTTGCCGATCGAACTGCCGAAGGAAGTCACTGCGGCCGAAGGCGAAGAGGCTCCAGCCGTTGAATGGGAAACCGTCAACCGTGCCAGCGCCCTGTGGACCCGTCCGCGCACTGAAGTCAAAGACGAGGAATACCAGGAGTTCTACAAACACATCGCTCACGACTTCGAAAATCCGCTGTCGTGGAGCCACAACAAGGTTGAGGGCAAGCTCGAGTACAGCTCGCTGCTGTACGTGCCGGCCCGCGCACCGTTCGACCTGTACCAGCGTGAAGCGCCGAAAGGCCTGAAGCTGTACGTGCAGCGTGTGTTTGTGATGGATCAGGCCGAGTCGTTCCTGCCGCTGTACCTGCGCTTCATCAAAGGCGTGGTCGATTCCAACGACCTGTCGCTGAACGTGTCGCGTGAGATCCTGCAGAAAGACCCGATCATCGATTCGATGAAAACCGCGCTGACCAAGCGTGTGCTCGACATGCTGGAAAAACTGGCGAAGAACGAGCCTGAGCAATACAAAGGCTTCTGGAAAAACTTCGGTCAGGTCATGAAAGAAGGCCCGGCAGAAGATTTCGCCAACAAAGAAAAAATTGCCGGTCTGCTGCGTTTCGCATCGACCCAGGGCGACGACGGCGAGCAGGTTGTCGGTCTGGCTGACTACCTGGCCCGCGCCAAGGAAGGTCAGGACAAGATCTACTACCTCACCGGCGAAACTTACGCGCAGGTCAAGAACAGCCCGCACCTGGAAGTCTTCCGCAAGAAAGGCATCGAAGTGCTGCTGCTGACCGATCGCATCGACGAGTGGCTGATGAGCTACCTCAGCGAATTCGACGGCAAGACGTTTGTCGACGTGGCGCGCGGTGACCTCGATCTGGGCAACCTGGATTCGGAAGAGGACAAGAAAGCCGCAGAAGAAGTCGCCAAGTCCAAAGAAGGCCTGGTCGAGCGTCTGAAAACTGCTCTGGGTGATTCCGTGGCTGAAGTCCGCGTATCCCATCGTCTGACCGATTCGCCGGCCATTCTGGCCATCGGCGAACAGGACCTGGGCCTGCAAATGCGCCAGATCCTCGAAGCCAGCGGGCAGAAAGTCCCGGATTCGAAGCCGATTTTCGAATTCAACCCAAGCCACCCGCTGATCGAGAAACTCGATGGCGAGCAGAGCGAAGAGCGTTTTGGCGACCTGTCGCACATCCTCTTCGATCAGGCCGCCCTGGCGGCGGGCGACAGCTTGAAGGATCCGGCCGCTTACGTGCGCCGGCTGAACAAGCTGCTGGTTGAACTGTCGGTTTGATCACGTTGTAGGAAAAACCCGCTTCGGCGGGTTTTTTCGTTCTGGTGTTTACTCAATCAGGAGTCAGAAATGAGCCAAGTCACTGTACGTTCCGTGGTCTATCAGATTGACGGCCAGGCCTATGAAGGTCGCCTGGCGTTCGACGCCGAGCACAAGGCTGCGCGCCCGGGTTTGCTGATGGCGCCGAACTGGATGGGCGTCAGCGCCGGTGCCGAAGACATCGCCAAGTCGGTCGCGGCCAAGGGTTACGTGGTGCTGATCGCGGATGTCTACGGCCAGAGCGTACGTCCGCAGAACGCTGATGAGGCGCTGGCAGCAATGATGCCGCTCAAGGACGACCGCGCGCTGCTGCGCAAACGTCTGCAAGTGGCTTTCGAGCAATTGCAGAGCCAGGGCGAAGCCACGGTGGATACTTCGAAACTGGCGGTGTTCGGTTTCTGCTTCGGTGGTTGCTGTGCGCTGGACCTGGCCCGCACCGGCGCGCCGGTAAAAGCGGCGGTGTCGTTCCACGGCACGCTGGATTCGCCGAACCCGGCGGATGCGCAGAACATCAAGGGCTCGGTGCTGGTGCTGCATGGCGCGTCCGATCCATTGGTGCCGAAAGAGCAACTGCCGGCATTCGAAGATGAGATGAACGCGGCGAAGGTCGACTGGCAACTGCTCAGCTACGGCGGCGCGGTGCACTCGTTTACCGATCCGCACGCCAATGTGCCGGGCAAGATGATGTACGACGAAAAGACCGCCAAGCGCGCGTTCAAGTCGATGCATGATTTGCTGGATGAAGTGTTCAAGGGCTGATTGCCCTCAGATCAAAAGATCGCAGCCTTCGGCAGCTCCTACATGAATCCGGTGTAGGAGCTGCCGAAGGCTGCGATCTTTTGCTTTCAACGGCTTGCCGGTAGTTCTATCCGCTCGATTTCCCCCGGCACCGTCGGCCAATCCTTGGCCGCCCACTTGCGCCGTGCCTCATCAATCGCCGCCGGATCGCTTGCAACAAAATTCCAGTTGATCCGCCTCGGACCGTCCAGCGCCGCGCCGCCGAACACCACCGCGTGCACATCGCTTTCGGCAAACAGGCTCATCTCTTCGCCGGCTGGCAACACCACCAGCGCATGCGGCTCGATCGCCTCGCCATTCAATTGCGCATCACCGCTCAACACGTACACCGCGCGTTCTTCATGCTCGGTCGGAATCAGCAGTGTGGTCGCGGTCTGCATCTTCACTTCCGCATACAACGTAGGAGAAAGCACCGGTACTGGCGATTCCAGGCAAAAGCCTGACCCGGCAATCATGCGAATCTGCACGCCAAGGTTATCGCTGACCGGCAACGTCGCTGCCGGGTGATGACTGTAATGCCCCGGGCCCTGTTCGTGGTCCTTGGGCGAGGCCAGCCAGACTTGCAGGCCGTGCAAGGTGAAGGTCTCGGCGAGCAGTGGGGCTGGCGTACGCTCGACGTGGGCGATGGCGCTGCCAGCGGTCATCCAGCTGACATCGCCGGCACCGACCACCTGATCGGAGCCCAGACTGTCCTTGTGCTGCAATTGCCCTTCGAACAGATAGGTAAGCGTCGACAGACCAATGTGCGGATGCTGTCGGATGTCCATACCTTTGCCCGTCGGATAAATCGTTTCGAGCATGTGGTCGAAAAACACGAAAGGCCCGACGTTGCGGCATTTGGCTGACGGCAGCGGGCGCAGAATCGGCTGGCCTTCGACGTCTTCGGCGCGCGGGCGGATGATCAGGAGTGACGTGTCCATGGTGCATTCCAGGCTGAGCGGGTGATGCCAGAAGCATAACCCGCCGCTGGCATCAGGAGGATTATTGGCTGTCGAAGCCTTGTGGGGCGTGGGTTTCGATGCTGACTTCGCTGTTAGTCATCAATTTGTGAATCGGGCAGCGATCGGCCACGCGCAGCAGTTCCTCACGCTGGGCGTCGGTGAGTACGCCTTTGAGCGTAAGGGTGACATGCAGGGCGTATTTGCCTTTCTGTTCCTGGCTGTTGTCGCGCTTTACCTCGACTCCCACGCCGGTCAGCGGGATGTCTTTTTTCTTCGCGTACATCTTCAGGGTCAGCGCTTTACAGGCGCCAAGGGCGGCGTCGAAGTAGTCGTGTGGCTCTGGCGCGGTGCCTTCACCCCCGGCGGCTTTCGGTACATCGGCAAACAATTCGTGGTCGTCGATCTGGACGGTGTGACGAAAACCTTCGGCAGAGACGGTATTGACGGTAACAGTCATGGAAACCTCACAGGCGGCAGGAAAAATCGTTCGATCAAAACAGACCTTGCAGCTATAGAGCATTCGCGGCAGTGGGCGTTCCGCTTTTCGGCAGGGCTGAACCCTTGTCGTTCGGGCGCGGTCTAGGCTATGCCCATCTGCCGGAGATTACTTGTGTCCTTGTCTCGTCTGAGTCTTGCCTGTCTGCTGCTGTTCGCTGGCAGCGCCAGTGCCCGCGAATACACTTACAGCGATGCGCACCTGCATTACGTGGATTTTTTCCAGGAAAGCGCCGGCATGCAGAAATTGCTCACGGCCATGAAAGAAAATTCCATCGAGCACGTGATGATTTCGGGCATTCCCGTGGCGAAGAAATGGCATGAAGACGAACCCAAGCGCCCGCGCTATTACGCCGGTGATGACGCCGATGCCTATTGGTACAGCGCCACCGATGTGATCATTGCCGACGCGGTGGAAAAACTGGCGCCGGAGCAGCGCCAGTACTTTCATCCGTTCCTGTCCGGCTTCAATCCCAATGACAAGAATTCCGCCGCGCACATTCAGCGCATGCTCGACCTGTATCCGGGTTTGTGGCAGGGCATCGGCGAGGTGTTCACCCGGCACGATGACCTGACCGCGCTGACCTCCGGCGACACACCCCGGGCCAACAACGAGGCGATGACCAAGATCTATCACCTCGCCGCGGAAAATGATCTGCCGGTGATGCTGCATTCCAACATCACTTCCAAGCGTGAGAAAAATCCGCTGTACCTGAAGGAGGTCGAAGAGCCGCTGCGCAATCATCCGCACACGCGATTCATCTGGGCGCACGCCGGCACCAGCGCCGAGATCCATCGGCATCAGACCCAGTTGCCGTTTCTCCTGCCGACCCTGACGCGCATGCTTGAGGCTTATCCGAATCTGTTTATCGACCTGTCGTGGAGCATGCTCACGCCGTATCTGCTCGACGAGCAGGGCAAGCCGCGCGCCGAATGGCTGGCGCTGGTGGAGAAGTATCCCGAGCGCTTCATGCTCGGCTCAGACGTAGTAGGACGGTTCAACAAACTCGGTCAGGAAATGCACAGCTACAAGCCGTTTCTCGATGCGCTGCCGGAAGCGGTGGCGCGCAAAGTCGCGCGGGATAACTTCCTGGCAATCTTGCCGCGCAACACAGGTAAACCCGCCGGTCCGCGCTGAAACGTCAAAGCCACGGGTTCGAACTAGCCGCTCGTCTGCCTATCGCCTTTTCGTCTTACGCAATTTCTAGGCAATGCCGATACCTTCTAAAGCAACCCGCTGCAGGCTGATGCAGCGCTTTTGGAAGGAGCCAGAGTGATGAATATCCGTAGTCTCAATATTGCCCCGCGTGCCGGTCTCGGTTTTGGCCTGCTGGCCCTGATGGTGTTCGCCCTTGGCGCGTTCGCCTTGCTGCAAATGTCGAACATGCGTGCGCAGTCCGATGAAGTCGACAACAACTGGCTGCCAAGCGTGATGGCGGTCGGTGAGATGAGTCAGGACATGCTGCGCCTGCGGGCACTGACCATGCGCCTGTTGCTCAACCGTGACCCCAAGGCACTGGAGCAGAATGTCGCCAAGCTCGACGAGCTGCGCAGTGGCTTGAGCGAAGCGCAGCAGCGTTATGACGCATTGATCGTTTTGCCGGAAGAGCGCGTATTGTTCGAACGCTTCAAGGGAACCGAGCACAAATACCTTGAGCTTCAGGCACAAGTCCTACAGCTGTCAGCGCAGAATCGGGTGGCAGACGCTTCGGCGATTCTCAACGATCAGATGAGTCCGCTGGCCGATGAAATCGCTGCCACCCTGCGTCAGCTGGTCGAGTTGAACAAGCAAAATGCCGGTCTCGCCACTGAGGCAGCGCGCTTGGTCTTCAAGCAATCGCGGCTGTGGGTCGCAGTAATGATCGCCATTGCCGCGCTGATTACCGTCGGCCTGGCGTTGCTGCTGACGCGCAGCATTGTCGTGCCATTGTCGCAATCGCTCAGCGTGGCCGAAGTGGTGGCCGGTGGGGATTTGACCGGCGACATTCACATCGTTGGCAGAGACGAGCCGGCGCGTCTGCTGCAAGCGCTGAAAAGCATGCAGCACAATCTGCGCGACACGATCCGGCGCATTTCCGAGTCGTCCACGCAACTGGCCTCGGCGGCGGAAGAGTTGAGCAGTGTCACCGAAGACGCCACTCGCGGCTTGTATCAGCAAAGTCAGGAAATCGAACAGGCCGCCACTGCGGTCAACCAGATGACAGCAGCGGTGGAGGAAGTGGCGAACAACGCCGTGGCCACGTCTGAAGCTTCTCGCGAATCCGACCGCATCGCCCGGCAAGGGCGCGAGCAAGTGCAGCAGACGGTGACGTCGATCGAGTTTCTCGCTGGCGATGTCACCAATAATGCCGCGCAGGTCGAGGCGCTGGCGCAAAAGGTTCATGGCATCAGCAAAGTGCTGGACGTGATTCGCTCGATCGCCGAACAGACCAATCTGCTCGCCCTCAACGCCGCGATCGAAGCGGCGCGCGCCGGCGATGCCGGGCGTGGTTTTGCAGTAGTGGCGGATGAAGTGCGCGCGCTGGCGCATCGCACCCAGCAGTCGACCCAGGAAATCGAGCAGATGATCGGCGGGATTCAGCAGGGCACCGATTCAGCGGTCAGTTCGATGCAGCAGAGCAATTCTCGGGCGCGCTCGACCCTCGAGCTGGCGAAGAGCGCAGGCTCGGCCCTGGAGGAAATTGCCTCGGCGTTTACCTTGATCAACGAGCGCAATCTGGTCATCGCCAGCGCCTCGGAACAGCAGGCAGCGGTGGCGCGCGAGGTGGATCGCAACCTGATGAATATTCGTGATCTGGCAATGCAGACATCGGCAGGGGCCAATCAGACCAGTGCGGCGAGTCAGGAGTTGTCGAAGTTGGCGGTGGATCTGAACGGGATGGTGGCGCGGTTTTCTGTCTGAATCAGCAGGCGACGAAATTCCTGTAGGAGCTGCGGCACGCTGCGATCTTTTGATGTTGACTCAAGATCAAGGTCAAAAGATCGCAGCCTCGTTTCACTCGTCAGCTCCTACAGGAAATGATGTGTTTGCGAAAACTGCGGACATTAAAAAGCCCCGCATTCGCGGGGCTCTTTGTTGTTGCAGTCGATCAGCTGCCTTTGACAGTCTTGCCGTTGACCGTACCGTCCTGGAGCATGATGTTGTACTCCTTGCCGTCAGTCTCGACCTGTTGCAGACGCACCAGCAGGTAATCCCAGTCTTTGGCGAACCACAGCACGGTGATGCGCTTGCTTTGTGTCGGATCGCGCACGCGTTCGACCTTGATCGCGTCGATCTGGCCGGCCTTGGTATCGACCTTCTCCGAACCCAGCACGCGGAAGTCGTAGGTATCGACTTCGCCATCATCAACCACCTGATAGCTCATGCTTTTCTTGCCGGCGGCGACGTCGTGCTGCAGCGCCAGTTGGTAGGTCGACTTGTCGACCATGCCACGGTTCAGCGGGATTTTCACCGCGTCGCCACGGTCGGTGCCGGTCACCAGTTTGTTGGCCCAGTCGAAGTCCAGATCAGCCTTTTTCGCTTTGCCCAGGCCACCACGTTCAAAGTGGTAGGACTGCGGCAGGAGGGTGTCCTTGTCCAGCTTCAGGGTGCTTTCTTCAGTCAGGCTGGCGATCATCATCGAGGCCTTGAAGCTGAGCTTCCAGACGCCGTTGGCTTCCTTGGTCAGGCTGCGTTCGGCAGTGCCGCTCATGGGCAGCTGCTTCCAGTCGGCGGTGTAGCTGGCGGAGAACGGTTGAAGGTCCGCTGCCTGCGCGAAGGGCAGGGCGAGCAGAGCGCAAGCGAAGAGCAGGGCGCGACGCATAATATCTCCTAGTGTCGAATCAAGTGGCCGCTGGCGGCGAGTAACTGGCCGTCGAGTAAAGCACCCTGGTCACCGAGTGTCAGCCTGCCTTCGGCAAACCAGCGTACTGCCATCGGGTAGATCAGGTGTTCCTGAACGTGGACTCGTTGCGCCAGACTCTGCGGCGTGTCGTGCAACTCTACCGGTAATACTGCTTGTACGACCAGTGGTCCGCCATCGAGTTCCTCGGTGACGAAGTGCACGGAGCAGCCATGTTCCGTGTCGCCGGCCTCCAGCGCGCGCTGATGAGTGTGTAACCCTTTGTATTTGGGCAGCAGCGACGGGTGGATGTTGAGCAGGCGACCCTGGTAGTGGCGCACGAAATCAGCGCTGAGAATGCGCATGAAGCCGGCCAGTACCACGAGTTTGGGGTTGAATTGGTCGATCAGTTCGATCATCGCGGCATCGAAGGCCTCGCGGCCCTCGAATGCCTTGTGATCCAGCGAGCGGGTGGCGATACCCGCGTCGCGGGCGCGTTGCAGGCCGTAGGCGTCGGCGCGGTTGGAAATCACCGCAGCGATGCGGACCGGGCTGTCGCCGGTCCGCGTGCTGTCGATCAGAGCCTGCAAGTTACTGCCGGTGCCGGACAACAGCACCACGACATCACAGGACTTTGGCATCAGTGAGCCTTGAGGTTCTTCAGCTCGACCTGCGCAGCGCCCTCGGCGGCCACGGCGATCTGACCGATGACCCAAGGCTGCTCGCCAGCGTCACGCAGAGTGTTCAGGGCCACTTCGACGTGCTCCTGAGCTACGCAGATGACCATGCCGACGCCGCAGTTCAATACGCGGTGCATTTCGGTTTCATCAACGTTGCCTTGCTCTTGCAGCCAGTCGAAAACGGCCGGGCGAGTCCAGCTGGCGACGTCGACCACAGCCTGAGCGCCTTTTGGCAGTACGCGCGGGATGTTGTCGAGCAGGCCGCCACCGGTGATGTGGGCCATGGCTTTAACGGCGCCGGTGTCTTTGATCAGCTTGAGCAGTGGCTTGACGTAGATGCGGGTCGGGGCCATCAGCAGGTCGGTCAGCGGTTTGCCGTCGAGCTGGGTGTTTTCGATGTCGGCGCCGGAGACTTCGATGATCTTGCGGATTAGCGAGTAGCCGTTGGAGTGCGGGCCGGACGATGGCAGGGCGATCAGCGCGTCACCGGTGGCAACTTTCGAGCCGTCGATGATTTCCGCCTTTTCCACCACGCCGACGCAGAAGCCGGCCAGGTCGTAGTCTTCGCCTTCGTACATGCCTGGCATTTCAGCGGTTTCGCCGCCGACCAGCGAGCAACCCGACAGTTCGCAGCCAGCGCCGATGCCGGTGACAACCTGGGCAGCGGTGTCGACGTTCAGTTTGCCGGTGGCGTAGTAGTCGAGGAAGAACAGCGGCTCGGCGCCGCACACCACCAGATCGTTGACGCACATGGCGACCAGGTCGATGCCGATGCTGTCGTGCTTGTTCAGGTTCAGCGCCAGACGCAGCTTGGTGCCGACGCCGTCGGTGCCGGAGACCAGCACTGGCTGCTTGTAGCCGGCCGGGATTTCGCAGAGGGCGCCGAAACCGCCCAGGCCGCCCATGACTTCCGGGCGCGCAGTGCGCTTGGCGACGCTCTTGATGCGTTCGACCAATGCTTCACCGGCGTCGATGTCTACACCGGCGTCCTTGTAGCTCAGGGAGGGTTGCTTGCTCATGATCCAGGCCTTTAGGGGAGGGGATTCAGGGGGTAACGACCGAGTTCAGCGGGAACATCGAACTCGATGGGCGATCGCCTCACGCGAGTTTCGAGGGGCCCGGCCGTTGCCGGTCTGCGAAGGCGCGCGATTTTATCAGGCTTGAGGGGCAGCGGCCATCCTCGCACCGACGGGCAGGGCCATATCGGCGGAAATTTTTTGCAATCGCAGGGTATGACTGCCTGTATAAGGTGTGGCGATTAACCGTCTATCGTTAGGACTGTGCAAAAACTTACCGCCACCGTGTGAATGTTTTGCCAGGGGTGGGGGTCACAGCCTTGCTCAAACGGTTCACGCGGCGTGTTCCAGCCGCTCCTGTCGACGGGAATTTTCCATGCGTTTTTGTAAATTGTTATTTGTAGGCTGCCTGACGCTGGTCAGCCTGGCGAGCCATGCCGAAAACCTCAAAGGCCTGTATCAGGTGCGTCAGCCGGTCAACGGCCAGGCGCCGGAAGAGCGCGATCGCGCCACGCAGGCAGCGCTCGATACCCTGGTGCTGCGCCTGACCGGCGACCCGAAAGCCGCGCAGAACCCGGGGCTGGCGCCGATCCGCAAGGACCCGCAGCAGATCATCAGCCAGTTCGGCTTCGACGCCGGGCCACCGGAAGTGCTGAAAGTCGACTTCGATCCGGCAACCACCGAGCAGGCCTTGCGCCGGGCCGGGTTGCCGGTGTGGGGCGCCAGTCGACCGTCGATCCTCGGCTGGTGGCTGAACGATTCAACTGAAGGTGCGAGCCTGGTCGGTGACGGTCAGGCCGCAGCCGCAACGTTGCGCACGGCCGCACAACATCGCGGTTTGCCACTGCGTTTGCCACTGGCTGATCTCAGTGAGCAACTGGTCGCCACCGCACCGGCGCTGGAAAGCGCTGATCCCGCGCCTCTGCGCAGTGCTTCGGAACGCTACAACGCCGACGCCTTGCTGGCGGTGCATGCCCGCGAAGAAGGCGGGCAGTGGCAGGCGAAGTGGCGCTTGTGGCTCGGTGATCAGAAAGAGGCCGGCAGTGTGCAGGGCGCTGATCAGGCAGCTGTTGCCGATGCGGTGATGCTGGCGGTAGCCGAGCGTCTGGCGCCGCGATTTGTCGCCAAGCCCGGCGCGTCGGGTCAGCAGACGCTGGAAGTGCAGGGCATGAATCTGGAGCACTATGCGGCGCTGCTGCGGTTACTCGAACCGTTCGGCGTGCGTCTGCAAAGCGTGCAGGGTGATCGCATCGTCTACCAGGTCAATGGCAGCGTCGATCAATTGCGCGCGCAATTGTCGCTGGCGAAGTTGCAGGAGCTGCCGGCCGAAGCGCCGGCCCCGGTGGCGCCTGCCCAGCCAGCGGCGGATGGTACGCCTGCGGTCGCAGCGCCGACCCCGGCAGCGGCGGCACCGTCGTTGCGGTTTCGCTGGTAAGTCTTTCCTTATATAGAAGCATCAGGAGTGGTAAATGGCCGATACGCGGCGTTGGTTCTGGCTCGGTGGGGTAGTCCTGCTTTGCGCGTTTGTATGGTTGCTGCACCCGATCCTCACGCCGTTTCTGGTCGCGTTGTTGCTGGCTTATCTGTTCGATCCGCTGGTGGATCGTCTGGAGCGGCTCGGGCTGTCGCGAACCTGGGGCGTGATCGCCGTGTTTGCCTTGTTCACGCTGATCGTCACCGCGTTGCTGCTGGTGCTGGTGCCGATGCTCGCCAAGCAGTTGCTGCGTCTGTACGAACTGGCGCCGCAGATGCTCGACTGGTTGCAGCACACCGCTGTGCCGTGGGCGCAAGCGAAACTGGGGCTGTCGGACGGCTTCTGGAAATTCGATAAGGTCAAAGCTGCGATCAGCGAGCACATGGGCCAGACCACCGACATCGTCGGCGTGGTGCTGAGTCAGGCGACGGCCTCGAGCCTGGCGCTGATCGGCTGGTTGGCAAATCTGGTGCTGATCCCGGTGGTGAGCTTCTATCTGTTGCGCGACTGGGACGTGATGATGGGCAAGATCCGCAGCCTGCTCCCACGTGATCGCGAAGAGCGCGTGGTTGCGCTGGCGGGCGAGTGCCACGAAGTGCTCGGCGCGTTCGTGCGCGGGCAGTTGCTGGTGATGGTTGCGCTGGGGGTGATTTATGCCGCCGGCCTGATGATCGTCGGTCTGGAACTGGGGCTGTTGATCGGCCTGATTGCCGGGCTCGCGGCGATCGTGCCGTACATGGGTTTTGTCATCGGCATTGGTGCGGCGCTGATCGCCGGATTGTTCCAGTTCGGTGGCGATCTGTACCCGATGGTCGGGATCGTCGCGGTGTTCATGGTCGGTCAGGCGCTGGAAGGCATGGTGCTGACGCCGCTGCTGGTCGGGGACCGCATCGGCCTGCACCCGGTGGCGGTGATCTTCGCGATCCTCGCTGGCGGCGAGCTGTTCGGTTTCACCGGCGTTCTGCTGGCGTTGCCGGTGGCGGCGGTGATCATGGTGCTGGTGCGTCATGTCCACGACTTGTATAAGGATTCCGGGATCTACAGCGGCGTTGACGAACCTGAGCTGTGATGGCGCGGGCCGCCCGGCGCTTGGCCGGGCTGGCCCGTTTCGTGCGAGCGAGGGCGCCAGAGAATCTGTCATCAAACCGCTGCGTCAACGCAAACCTTTGATTTTGCTTGGGGTCTGTCGCATTGTGCGCTCAGCCTCACGGGTATAAACTTCGCCAACTTTACACAGAGGCCACTAACGGTTCCTTTGAGAACTGTTCAGTCAGCATGAAACCGATTCAGCTGCCCCTAGGTGTGCGTCTGCGTGACGACGCCACCTTCATCAACTACTACCCAGGCGCCAATGCCGCTGCACTCGGCTATGTCGAGCGTCTCTGCGAAGCCGACGCCGGGTGGACGGAGAGCCTGATCTACCTGTGGGGCAAGCACGGCGTCGGGCGCACGCATCTGTTGCAGGCCGCGTGCCTGCGCTTCGAGCAGATGGGCGAACCGGCGGTGTATCTGCCGCTGGCCGAGTTGATGGACCGCGGCGTGGAAATCCTCGACAACCTTGAACAGTACGAACTGGTCTGCCTGGATGACTTGCAGGTGATTGCCGGCAAGGCCGACTGGGAAGAGGCGATGTTTCATCTGTTCAACCGTCTGCGTGACAGCGGCCGGCGCCTGCTGATTGCCGCGTCCACTTCACCGCGCGAATTGCCTGTGAAGCTGGCTGACCTGAAATCCCGTCTGACCCTGGCGCTGATCTTCCAGATGCGCCCGCTCTCCGATGAAGACAAACTGCGTGCGTTGCAATTGCGCGCATCCCGTCGCGGTCTGCACCTGACCGATGAGGTTGGGCACTTTATTCTCACTCGCGGCACGCGGAGCATGAGCGCGCTGTTCGATCTCCTCGAGCAGCTTGATCAGGCGTCCCTGCAAGCGCAACGCAAGCTGACCATTCCCTTCCTCAAGGAAACTCTTGGCTGGTAGTAGTGGGCTTTTGCCAGCTTTCAGGCGCCAGAAAACCCGCGTCCCTGCCCCGATCCCCCGGCCAGACGAGTTACGCGCTTAGATGTAAACGCGAAACCGGGAAGTCACATAAAGTTCGATTGAATTTGCAAATGAGGACGATAGCGGGCATAGTCTCGGCTTCTTTACAACTATCAGCCACGGTCGTGCCCATGCTAAAGCGCTTCGCACCCCTCGTGCCTCTCGCACTCGTTACCCTGTTATTCGGTTGTGCTGCTCATTCTCCGGTTCAAGAGCCGCCGCAACAGGTCAAGAATTCTGCTACCGCCCAGTCTTCCGTTATTTATCAGGAAGAGCTGGACACCGAAAAAGAACTCAACCAGTTCAACGGCAGCAAGCCATATCAGCTTCCTGTACTGGCTGACAGCATCCTCGAACGCGGCATGTCCCTGATCGGTACCCGTTACCGTTTCGGCGGTACCTCTGAAGCCGGCTTCGATTGCAGCGGTTTCATCGGTTACCTGTTCCGCGAAGAGGCGGGCATGAACCTGCCGCGCTCGACTCGCGAAATGATCAACGTTGATGCGCCGCTGGTTTCGCGCAGCAACCTTGAGCCGGGTGATCTGCTGTTCTTCGCCACCAATGGTCGTCGCGGTCGTGTCAGTCACGCCGGCATCTACCTGGGTGACAACCAGTTCATTCACTCCAGCAGTCGTCGCAGCGGCGGTGTTCGCATCGACAGCCTGGGTGACAGCTACTGGAGCAAGACTTTCATCGAAGCCAAGCGCGCACTCGCCATGGCGCCGACCGTGGTCACCGCTCGCAAGTAAACTGCATGTCGCTGCGTTCGCGGCGACAAAACGGCACGGCAATGGAGTAGACCTAAACTTTACAAGGTGAAGTTAAAGTCTTACTTGAAGTTTGCCGCGTAGCCGCTAGAATCCTGAATCTATATTGATGGCAAACCGCCTGCGTGATGACGCAGGCGGTTTTGTTTCTGTCCATTCGGCAGAGAAAGCCGCAGCCAGATCAGGATGTTCTGCTTATGACGATGTCGGCCCGCCTCACCTTGATCCTTTGCGCCGCGCTGCTCAGCGCCTGCGCCAGCCGTACACCGCCGCCAGCCCCCGTGGTTCGCGCGCCGATCGTGTTCGCTCCTTCCCAGGCTTTTTCCCCCGTTGCTGAAGACGTGCTGTTCCGTGCCCTCGGCCTGGTCGGCACACCGTACCGCTGGGGCGGCAACACGCCAGATTCCGGTTTCGATTGCAGTGGTCTGATCGGTTTCGTCTACCGCGACGCGGCGGGAATTTCGCTGCCACGCTCGACCCGCGAAATGATCGTCATGCAGGCGCCGAATGTCGGCAAGGAAGGCTTGCAGACCGGCGACCTGATTTTCTTCGCCACCAATGGCGGCTCGCAGGTCAGTCACGCGGGGATTTACGTCGGTGAGGGACGCTTCGTGCACGCACCGGCCACGGGTGGCACGGTCAAGCTCGATAGCCTGTCGAAGGCCTATTGGCAGAAGGCGTATCTGAGCGCCAAGCGGGTGTTGCAGCCGGGGCAGCTGGCGCATAACCCCTAGCGCGTATGCATAACTAATTGTGGGAGCGAGCCTGCTCGCGAAGGCGGAGTGTCAGTCGACAATGATTTGACTAATACACCGCTTTCGCGAGCAGGCTCGCTCCCACATTTTTTGCTTCGCGCTTAACTTACTTGCTGGCCGACACGCGCCACACCTTGTTCCCGACATCATCCGCCACCAGCAAGCCACCTTGCTGATCGATCACCACGCCCACTGGGCGGCCCAGCGCGTTTTCGTCCTTGTCGAGGAAACCGGTCAGCACATCCACCGGCTGCCCGGTCGGCTTGCCGCCAGTAAACGGCACGAAAATCACCTTGTAGCCGCTGTGCGGTTTGCGGTTCCACGAGCCGTGCTGGCCAATGAATGCGCCTTCCTTGAATTGCGCCGGCAAGCGGTTGCCATCGGCGAAGGTCAGGCCCAGCGAAGCGGTGTGCGGACCGACCGCGTAATCCGGAGCGATGGCCTTGGCTACCAGATCCGGATTCTGCGGTTTGACCCGCACATCGACGTGCTGGCCATAGTAGCTGTACGGCCAGCCATAGAAGCCGCCGTCCTTGACCGAGGTTATGTAGTCCGGCACCAGATCGCTGCCGATTTCGTCACGCTCGTTGACCGCTGTCCACAAGGCGCCGCTGGTGGGTTCCCAGGCGAGGCCGTTGGGGTTGCGAATGCCCGAGGCGAAGATCCGGTGATTGCCGGTCGCCCGATCCACTTCCCAGATCGCCGCGCGGCCTTCTTCCTGATCCAGACCGTTTTCGCCAACGTTACTGTTCGAGCCGACGGTGACGTAGAGCTTGTTGCCGTCCTTGCTGGCGATGACGTTTTTGGTCCAGTGGTGATTCAGCGTGCCGCCAGGCAAGTCGACGACTTTGATCGGTTGGGTCTTGATCTCGGTGGCGCCCGGCTCGTAGTTGAAGCGCAGCAGGCGGTCGGTGTCGGCTACGTACAAATCGTTGCCGACGAGCGTCATGCCAAACGGCGAGTTGAGGTTCTGCAGGAACACCGTACGGGTTTCTGCGACGCCATCGTGGTCGGCATCACGCAACAGGGTGATGCGGTTCGGGCTGGGCACGCCGGCGCCGGCCTTGCCCATGACTTTCTTCATCACCCAGCCACGAATGCCTTTGCTGTCATCGGGCTTGGGCGGCGCGTTGGTTTCCGCCACCAGCACATCGCCGTTGGGCAGCACATAGAGCCAGCGCGGGTGATCGAGGCCTTCGGCAAACGCCGCGACCTGGGTGCCGGCCGCTGCGGTCGGTTTCGCGCCGTCCGGCCAGCCCACCGCCGGGGCGATGTTCACTGTCGGGATCAGCGTCTTGTTCGGTTCGGGCAGTTTCGGTGACGGACCGGTGCCGTCGGAGACTTGCAGGCTGGAGGTTTCACCGCAGGCGGCGAGCCCGCCTGCGACGGCGATGATAAGAGCGAGTTGGGCCTTGCGCATTGCTGATCTTCCCTATGAATGCATTCCTAAACATAGAGGAGGGCGCAGGCCCGATGGTTCAACTGCTCAACCGCGGGCTTCCTTGAACAGCACGGCGATGCCCGGATGATAGTTGCCCGCGTCGCTGTGCAATTTGCGATAGGCGTAGGGGAAATACCAGGCCACGGCGCAGGTGTGTTCCTTTTGCAGGTCGTCGACCATGTCCTGCAATTCTTCGGGGCTGGCGCTGTGCTGAGGTTTTTGCGGAGCAACAAAGAGGCAGCCGAGCTTGAGATCGCTGGCGTAGCTGATGCGCTTGGCATCAACGGTGATGTCGAGCAGGGCCTGGGTCAGGTTGAGGTTGTTGACCCGTGGCCAGCGTTGCGTGGCCTGAATGAACGCGCGGTCTTCGGCGCCGGCAATCAGCAGGTCGGCGCGGGCATTGCGTTCGCCTTCTTCGTTCTGTTTGCGCGTGGCCGTGTCGTTCAGCGTGACCATTTCAGCCATCCACGCCGCTGCCGCGAGCAGGCCGAGATTGGCTTTCTCGTCGTGCCAATATGGCGTGTCGTTGTCGCCGCGAACGGTGTTGTAGCGATCGATACAGTCAAACCAGCGTTCCAGCAACGGGCGCAGGAATTCCAGGCGCGGGTTGCTGATGATCATGCCTTGCATCGTCGTCATCCTTATTGTTGTAGTGGGCTTTTTGGAAAAAAGCATGGCTCTTTGATATCACTTGTCACAGTCTGGCACAAGATTGCCGCTGCACAATTGAGCAGCGGCAGTTATTCGCGCGCAAAGCGCCTCTTCAATTGACGCTCCACCCCCAACCCTCTAACCTTCGCCGCTTGTTTCAGGTGCTCTGTGGCCCCGCGTCGACAGAGTGAAACAGGGAAGCCGGTGAGGGTGGTCTTCAAGCGAAGCCACGACGATCCCGGCGCTGCCCCCGCAACGGTAAATGAGTGAAAACTGCGCCTTGAGCCACTGCCTCGAAAGAAGCGGGAAGGCGCGCAGTCCGGCGAAACGCCGCTCATGAGCCCGGAGACCGGCCTGATCCATCTCAGCGGCATCACGGTGGGCGATGCCAGGCTTTTTGCCGTCTATTCTTGTGCCTGCCCGCCGTTATCCAGCCTCAACGGAGAGCTCCCCCCATGACTGATTCCCCCGAGCGTGACGAGCGCCATCTGGCGCGCATGCAGCGCAAGAAAGCCGTGATCGACGAACGCATTGCCAACTCGCCCGACGAATGTGGCTTGGTGCTGGTGCTGACCGGCAACGGCAAAGGCAAGAGCAGCTCGGCGTTCGGCATGCTCGCCCGCGCGATGGGCCACGGCATGCAGTGCGGCGTGGTGCAGTTCATCAAGGGCCGCAACAGCACCGGCGAAGAATTGTTTTTCCGCCGCTTCCCCGAGCAAGTGCGTTTCCACGTCATGGGTGAAGGCTTTACCTGGGAAACCCAGGATCGTCAGCGCGACATCGCCGCGGCGACCGCCGCTTGGGAAGTCTCGCGCGAATTGTTGCGCGACCCTTCGATCGGTCTGGTGGTGCTCGACGAATTGAACATCGCCCTCAAGCACGGCTACCTCGATCTCGATCAGGTGCTCAGCGATTTGCAGGCGCGTCCGCCGATGCAACACGTGGTGGTCACCGGTCGCGGCGCCAAGCCGGAAATGATCGAGATGGGCGACACGGTCACCGAGATGGGCATGCTCAAGCACGCCTTCCAGGCCGGGATCAAAGCGCAGAAAGGCGTCGAACTTTGAAGCAACCACGCCACTGCCCGGCGGTGTTGATCGCCGCGCCGGCCTCCGGTCAGGGCAAGACCACCGTCACCGCCGCACTCGCCCGTTTGCATCGCAATCAGGGGCGCAAGGTCCGCGTGTTCAAATGCGGGCCGGACTTTCTCGATCCGATGATCCTCGAGCGCGCCAGCGGTGCGCCGGTCTATCAATTGGACATGTGGATGGTCGGCGAGCAGGAAAGTCGTCGGCTGTTGTGGGAAGCCGCCGCCGAGGCTGATCTGATTCTGATCGAGGGCGTGATGGGCCTGTTCGACGGCACGCCATCCAGCGCTGATCTGGCGCGCCACTTCGGTGTGCCGGTGCTCGGCGTGATCGATGGCACCGCCATGGCGCAGACCTTTGGCGCCTTGGCGCTGGGCCTGGCGAAGTATCAGCCGGACTTGCCGTTCGCTGGCGTGCTGGCCAACCGCGTCGGCACCTTGCGCCATGCGCAATTGCTCGAAGGCAGCCTCACCGAAGGTCTGCGCTGGTACGGCGCGCTGTCCCGCGAGACCGGCATCGAATTGCCGAGCCGCCACCTCGGTCTGGTCCAGGCCAGCGAATTGAATGATCTGGATCTGCGTCTCGACGCGGCCGCCGATGCGCTGGCCAGCAGTTGCCAAGTCGCGCTGCCCCCCGCCGTTGAATTCGCCGCGCCTGACGTCATCGCCGCCGAGCCCTTATTGAAAGGTGTGCGCATCGCCGTCGCCCGTGATGAAGCCTTTGCCTTCACCTATGGCGCCAGTCTCGATCTGCTGCGGGCGATGGGCGCCGAACTGCAATTTTTCTCGCCGATCCGCGACACCCGATTGCCCGAGGCGGACAGCCTGTATCTGCCGGGCGGTTATCCGGAACTGCACCACGTCGCGCTGGCGCAAAACACCACGATGCTTGCAGCAATCCGCGCGCACCACGCGGCGGGCAAGCCGTTGCTCGCCGAGTGTGGCGGCATGCTTTATCTGCTGGATTCGCTGACCGACGTGGAAGGCACCCGTGCTGAGCTGGTCGGTTTGCTCAAGGGCGAGGCGGTGATGCAGAAGCGTCTGGCGGCGCTGGCGTTGCAGGCGGTTGAGCTGCCGGAAGGTTCCTTGCGGGGGCATACGTATCACCATTCGCTGACTACAACCGAGCTGACGCCGATTGCCCGTGGGCTGAGTCCCAATGGCGGGCGCGGCGCTGAGGCGGTTTATCGCGAGGGGCGGATGACGGCGTCGTACGTGCACTTTTATTTCCCGTCGAATCCGACTGCGATTGCGTCATTGTTTGCGCCAGACAGTGAGGCCGGCTTCGCGAGCAAGCTCGCTCCCACAATGGATGACCTGAACCCTGTGGGAGCGAGCCTGCTCGCGAAAGGGCCATGACCGACAACACATTCTCCGAAGCCGAACGCGCAGCGGTCTACAAGGCCATCGCCGAACGCCGCGACATGCGCCACTTCACCGGTGGCAGCGTCGAGCCGCAGTTGCTGCGTCGTCTGCTCGAGGCCGCTCATCAAGCGCCGAGCGTCGGCCTGATGCAGCCTTGGCGCTTCATCCGCATCAGCGATCGTGCTCTGCGCGGGCAGATCCGCGATCTGGTGGAAGAGGAACGCATCCGCACCGCCGAGGCCCTCGGCGAGCGCAGCGATGAGTTCATGCAGCTCAAGGTCGAAGGCATCAACGATTGCGCAGAAGTGCTGGTCGCGGCGCTGATGGATGATCGCGAAAAGCACATCTTCGGTCGGCGCACGTTGCCGGAAATGGACATGGCCTCGTTGTCCTGCGCGATCCAGAACCTGTGGCTGGCCTCCCGTGCCGAGGGCCTGGGCATGGGCTGGGTCTCGCTGTTCGAACCGCAAGCCTTGGCGGATTTGCTCAAGTTGCCGGCCGGTGCCAAGCCGCTGGCGGTGTTGTGTCTGGGCCCGGTAAAGGAGTTCTATCCGGCGCCGATGCTGGTGCTCGAAGGTTGGGCGCAGGCGCGGCCGCTGAACGAGTTGCTGTACGAAAATTATTGGGGAGTGAGTCAATGAGTGTGGCGTTGCTGAGTGTCGCCGCAGTAGCGCTGGATGCGCTGTTCGGTGAACCGAAACGCTGGCATCCGCTGGTGGCGTTCGGCAATTTTGCCGGACGCATCGAGCAACGCTTCAACGCCGGCGGTCGTGGCTGGCGCAGTCATGGCGTCACCGCGTGGGTTATCGCGGTACTGCCGCTGACCTTGCTCGCCACAGCATTTTCCTGGGCGCCCTATGTCGGCTGGATCGTCGAGATTCTCGCGTTGTATTGTGCACTCGGCATGCGCAGCCTCGGCGAACATGTCGCGCCTGTCGCGGCGGCGTTGCGCGCCGATGATCTGGACGAGGCACGCAAGCGCGTCGGTTATCTGGTCAGCCGCCAGACCAATGAACTGGACAGCAACGCCGTGGCCCGTGCCGCCACCGAATCGGTGCTGGAGAACGGCAGCGATGCGGTGTTCGCTGCGCTGTTCTGGTTTGTCGTCGCCGGCGCGCCGGGCGTGGTCCTGTATCGCTTGAGCAATACCCTCGATGCGATGTGGGGTTATCGCAACGAACGCTTCGAGCGTTTCGGCTGGGCGGCGGCGAAAATCGACGACGTGTTGAACTACATTCCTGCGCGTCTGGTGGCATTGACCTACGCGCTACTGGGCAAAACCCGCCTCGCGCTCAAATGCTGGCGCACCCAGGCGCCGCAGTGGGACAGCCCCAACGCCGGCCCGGTGATGGCGGCCGGTGCCGGTGCGCTGGGCGTCGAGTTGGGTGGCCCGGCGATCTATCACGGCGAACTGCATGAGCGCCCGCAACTGGGCGAAGGTGCGCCGGCCGATGCCGATTCCATCGAGCGTGGCTGGCAATTGGTCCAGCGCGGCGTATGGTTGTGGCTGCTGATGCTTTGCCTGGGGGCGGAATTTTATGCTTGAGCACGGTGGCCGGCTGCGCAAGGCTGCACTCGATTACGGGATCGCCGAGGCCGACTGGCTTGACCTGTCCAGCGGCCTCGCGCCGTGGCCGTTCCCGATCCCGGAGATCCCGCTACGCGCCTGGGCGCGCTTGCCGGAAAGCGACGACGGTCTGGAACAGGCCGCCTGCGATTACTACGGCGCCGCGCAGGTGTTGCCGGTGGCCGGCTCTCAAATGGCCATCCAGTTGCTGCCGCGTCTGCGCCGGGCCGGCAAGGTCGGCGTGTTGTCGCCGTGCTATGCCGAGCATGCCGAAGCCTGGCGGCGCAGCGGTTACATCGTCCGTGAAGTGCTCGAGCAGGAAGTCGAATTCTTTCTCGACAGTCTTGATGTGCTGGTGGTGGTCAATCCGAACAATCCGACCGGACTCAGCCTGACCCCGGCACGCCTGCTCGACTGGCATGCGCGGCTGGCGCAACGCGGCGGCTGGCTGGTGGTCGACGAAGCGTTCATGGACAACACGCCGCAACTGAGCCTGGCGCCCTATGCGCATCAGGTCGGGCTGGTGGTGTTGCGTTCGTTCGGTAAGTTTTTCGGTCTGGCCGGGGTGCGCCTCGGTTTCGTTCTGGCCGAACGCAAGTTGCTCAAACTGCTCGCCGAACAGGTCGGGCCGTGGGCGGTGAGCGGGCCGACGCGAGTGCTCGGTACGGCGTGCCTGCAAGACACCGAGGGCCATACCCGTCAGCGGATTCGCAGCGACGAAGCGAGCGAACGGCTGGCGGCGCTGCTGACCCGTTGCGGTTTTGCACCGCAGGGTGGCTGCGCGCTGTTTCAGTGGCTGATCACCGAGCACGCCGAAGCGCTGCACGAATTCCTCGCCCGGCGCGGCATCCTCCTGCGCCTGTTCAGCCACAACAGCAGTGTACGTTTCGGCCTGCCGGCCGATGCCGCGCAAGAGCTGCGTCTCGAACAGGCTTTGCAAGCTTTCATCAAGGACCACCCATGACCACTCTGATGGTGCAAGGCACTACGTCCGATGCCGGCAAAAGCACTTTGGTGACGGCGTTGTGCCGCTGGGCCACCCGCCAGGGCGTGGCGGTGGTGCCGTTCAAGCCGCAGAACATGGCGCTCAACAGCGCAGTCACCGCTGACGGCGGCGAGATCGGCCGCGCGCAGGCAGTGCAGGCGCAAGCGGCCGGTCTCGAGCCGCACACCGACATGAACCCGGTGCTGCTCAAACCCAACAGCGACACTGGCGCGCAAGTGATCATTCATGGCCGCGCGGTGACGACGATGAACGCCGTCGCCTATCACGATTACAAGGCCATCGCGATGCAAGCGGTGCTCGCCTCGCACGAGCGACTCAGCGCTGCGTATCCGCTGGTAATGGTCGAAGGCGCCGGTTCGCCGGCGGAGATCAATCTGCGCGCCGGCGACATTGCCAACATGGGCTTTGCCGAAGCGGTGGATTGCCCGGTTTTGCTGATCGCCGACATCAATCGCGGCGGCGTGTTTGCGCATTTGGTTGGCACGCTGGAATTGCTCTCGCCGAGCGAACAGGCGCGGGTCAAAGGCTTCATCATCAACCGCTTTCGCGGCGATATCGCCTTGTTGCAACCGGGCCTCGACTGGCTGGAGCAGCGCACCGGCAAACCGGTGGTCGGCGTGTTGCCCTACGTGATGGACCTGCACCTTGAAGCCGAGGACGGCATCGACCAACGCCAGACCGACAAGGCCGAGCAGGTCTTGAAAGTGGTGGTGCCGGTGCTGCCGCGCATCAGCAATCACACCGACTTCGACCCGCTGCGTCTGCATCCGCAGGTGGATCTGCAATTTGTCGGCCCGGGCCAGGCGATTCCCGCCGCCGATCTGATCATCCTGCCGGGCTCGAAAAGCGTGCGCAGTGATCTGGCTTATCTGCGCTCCAACGGTTGGGACGCGGCGATCAATCGGCATCTGCGCTACGGCGGCAAGGTGCTGGGAATTTGCGGCGGTCTGCAGATGCTCGGTGAGCAGGTGCACGATCCGCTTGGGCTCGAAGGCGCTGCCGGCTCCAGCGCCGGTCTGGGGCTGCTGGCGTTCGAAACGCAGCTCGAAGCCGACAAGCAACTGCGCAACGTGCGCGGGCGGCTGGCGTTGGAAAACGCCGCAGTCAGCGGTTATGAAATCCATGCTGGCGTGACCACCGGGCCGGCACTGGAAAACCCGGCGGTGCATCTGGACGACGGTCGTTGCGATGGTGCGCAAAGTGTCGATGGCCAGGTGTTCGGCACCTATCTGCATGGCTTGTTCGAATCCCCCGAGGCGAGCGCGGCGTTGCTGCGCTGGGCCGGGTTGAATGATGCGCAAGAGGTTGATTACCACGGCTTGCGCGAACGCGACATCGAGCGGCTGGCGGATCTGGTGGAGAAGCATCTGGATACCGGGCTGTTGCGTCAGCTCTGTGGGATTTGAGTTGTCCGGGCTGGCCTCTTCGCGAGCAGGCTCGCTCCCACAGGGAGACGCGATCAACGGTGGGAGCGGGCTTGCCCGCGAAAGGGCCGGTTGTCTCACCACACATTTTTGGATGAACCCATGCTCCAACTGATCCTCGGCGGCGCCCGCTCCGGCAAGAGTCGTCTGGCGGAAAAACTCGCCAGCGACAGCCATCTGGCGGTGACCTATATTGCCACCAGCCAACCGCTCGACGACGAAATGAACCAGCGCGTCGCCCATCACCGCGCGCGCCGTCCGGCCGAATGGGCGTTGATCGAAGAGCCGCTGGAACTGGCCCGCGTACTGCGCGAATCCGCCGGCGCCGAGCGCTGCCTGCTGGTCGATTGCCTGACCCTGTGGTTGACCAATCTGCTGATGCTCGACGACAGCAAACGTCTCACCGCCGAGCGTGAAGCCTTGCTCGACTGCCTGGCGTCGTTGCCGGGTGAAATCATTTTTGTCAGCAACGAGACCGGAATGGGTGTCGTGCCGCTGGGCGAATTGACTCGCCGCTATGTCGATGAAGCCGGTTGGCTGCATCAAGCT
Organism: Pseudomonas sp. AC083; assembly: GCF_979253165.1. Classification (NCBI taxonomy): domain Bacteria; kingdom Pseudomonadati; phylum Pseudomonadota; class Gammaproteobacteria; order Pseudomonadales; family Pseudomonadaceae; genus Pseudomonas; species Pseudomonas sp. AC083. Next base: position 14,671 of record NZ_CEEDDH010000003.1, on the reverse strand, counting down.
CTGGCCGAGCATTGTCAGCGAGTTGTCCTGACCGTCGCCGGCCTGCCCCTGACTTTGAAAGGACCTGCGTTATGAGCCCGACCTGGTGGCTGAACCCGTGCAAAACCGTGAACTCGGACATCATCGCGCAAGCGACGGAGCGCCAGCAGCAATTGACCAAACCGGCCGGTTCGCTGGGGCGCCTTGAATCGGTGGCCGTGCAACTGGCCGGTCTGCAAGGTCAGCTCAAGCCAACGCTGGAGCAAGTCTGGATCGCGATTTTCGCTGGCGACCATGGCGTGGTAGCCGAAGGTGTATCGGCTTATCCGCAGGAAGTCACCGGGCAGATGCTGCTCAACTTTGTCAGCGGCGGCGCGGCGATCAGCGTGCTGGCGCGTCAGCTCGGCGCGCAGCTGGAAGTGGTCGATCTGGGCACGGTGAATCCGACGCTGAATCTGCCCGGCGTGCGCCATCTGAACATCGGCGCGGGAACGGCGAACTTCGCTCAGGGCGCAGCGATGACTCAGGCGCAGGGCGAATCGGCCTTGCAGGCCGGTCGCGACAGTGTCTTGCGCGCGAAAGCCGCCGGCACCCAGTTGTTCATCGGTGGCGAAATGGGCATCGGCAACACCACGGCGGCCAGTGCGCTGGCCTGTGCCTTGCTCGATTGCCCGGTGGCGCACCTGACCGGCCCCGGTACCGGGCTGAATGCCGCTGGCGTCAGCCACAAGGCACAGGTGATTGAACGCGCGCTGGCGCTGCATGCCGCACAGCGTGGCGATGCCTTGCAGACGCTGTTCAATCTCGGCGGGTTCGAGATTGCCGCGTTGGTTGGTGCCTATCTGGCCTGCGCGCAGGAAGGCATCGCGGTGCTGGTCGACGGCTTCATCTGCACGGTCGCGGCACTGGTCGCGGTGCGCTTGAATCCCGCCTGTCGCCAGTGGCTGTTGTTCGGCCATCGCGGTGCCGAGCCGGGCCATCGCCATGTGCTGGAAACCTTGAGCGCCGAGCCGCTGCTCGAGCTCGGCCTGCGCCTGGGCGAGGGCAGTGGCGCGGCGTTGGCAGTGCCGTTGTTGCGTCTGGCCTGTGACCTGCACGGGCAAATGGCGACGTTCGCCGAAGCAGCCGTGGCGGATCGCCCGGCATGAGCCTGCGCCTGGATCTGCTGCGCCACGGCGAAACGGAACTCGGCGGCGGCTTGCGCGGCAGCCTCGACGATGCGCTGACCGCAAACGGCTGGACGCAGATGCGTGCAGCGGTGGTCGACGGCGGGCCGTGGGATCGTATCGTCAGTTCGCCATTGCAGCGCTGCGCGCGCTTCGCTGCTGAACTCGGCGAGCAACTGAACCTGTCCGTGCATCTGGACAAGGATCTGCAAGAGCTGCATTTCGGCGCGTGGGAAGGGCAGAGCGCGGCGGCGTTGATGGAAACGGATGCTGAAGCGCTGGGGCTGTTCTGGGCTGATCCCTATGGCTTCACGCCACCGCAGGGGGAGCCGGTCAGCGCGTTTTCCGCGCGGGTGTTGGCGGCGGTTGCGCGATTGCACGCGGCTTACGCCGGCGAACGGATTCTGCTGGTCAGCCACGGCGGCGTGATGCGTTTGTTGTTGGCGCAGGCCCGAAGTTTGCCCCGCGAGCAACTGCTCAATGTCGAAGTCGGCCACGGTGCGCTGTTTGCGCTGACGGTCGCTGCGGACGGCGCGCTCAAGGAAGGTCACTGAGATGTTGCCGCTGTGGATCGCCTTGCAGTTTCTCAGCAGCCTGCCGATTCGCCTGCCGGGCATGCCCGAGCCGCACCAGCTCGGCCGTTCGCTGCTGTTTTATCCGCTGGTGGGATTGCTGTTCGGGCTGATCCTCTTCGCGTTGAATCTGTTGTTGGCCGGCGCGCCGTTGTTGCTGCATGCGGCGCTGTTGCTGACCGTGTGGGTATTGCTCAGCGGCGCGCTGCATCTCGATGGCCTGGCCGACAGCGCCGATGCCTGGCTCGGCGGTTTTGGTGATCGCGAGCGCACGCTGACGATCATGAAAGATCCGCGCAGCGGGCCGATTGCGGTGGTCACGCTGGTGCTGGTCCTGTTGCTCAAATTTGCCGCGCTGCTGGCGCTGATCGAGCAAGGGCATACCCTGGCGCTGATCATCGTTCCGGTACTCGGGCGAGCGGCGCTGTTGGGGTTGTTTCTGACTACGCCGTATGTGCGTGCGGGCGGCTTGGGTCAGGCACTGGCCGATCATCTGCCGCGTAGAGCGGGGTGGTGGGTGCTGGGGTTGAGTGCGCTGGGCTGCGTGTTCATCGCGGGTATTGGCGCGGTGCTGATTTCGCTGGTCGGGTTTGTCTGGCTGCGGCGTTTGATGATGCGGCGGTTGGGCGGGGCTACCGGGGACACAGCGGGGGCGTTGCTGGAATTGCTGGAGATGGGGGTGTTGGTGGGGCTCGCTTTGGTCTGAAGGATTTGCGTAGATGATGCCGGCCCCTTCGCGAGCAGGCTCGCTCCCACCTTCGGAATGCAATCGCCTGTGGGAGAGAGCCTGCTCGCGAAGGCGGCCTCACCGGCAACAATGATGTTCATAGTAAACTCATGTGTAACTTGATTTAACACACTCGCGGGTATATACACGCATCATGCTTCCTTCTCAGTGTTTGTGCACCAACCTGCGTCGCGCCGCGCGTGGCGTCAGCAGGCATTACGACGGCGCTCTCGATGGCTTCGGGATCAACGTTGCCCAGTATTCTCTGCTGTGCAATCTGCAGCGACTGGAGCAACCGAGCATTTCCGAACTGGCAGAGGCCATGGGGCTGGATCGCAGCACCTTGGGGCGCAACTTGCGCGTGCTCGAGGGCGAAGGTCTGGTGGCGCTGGCCGAAGGCGAGGACATGCGCAACCGTATCGTGCGCCTCACCGAAACCGGTGTGCAGCGCCTGGCAGCGGCATTGCCGGCGTGGGAAGCGGCGCAACAGCGGCTGATCGACCGGCTCGGTGCCGAGAAGCGCGAAACCTTGCTCAAACTGCTCGACGAACTGGCCTGACGCCGGTTTTTTCGCGCTCAAGCGGGTATATACCCGCGACTGGAGAATAACAATGACATCGATGTGGCGTACGTGCGGTTGGGTGTTGCTGGGGAGTGCGCTGATCCTGGCGTTGTCATTGGGCGTGCGCCACGGGTTCGGTCTGTTCCTGTCGCCGATGAGCGCGCAGTTCGGCTGGGGTCGCGAAGTGTTTGCCTTCGCCATCGCCCTGCAAAACCTGATCTGGGGCCTGGCGCAGCCATTCACCGGCGCCCTGGCCGACCGCTTCGGCGCGGCGAAAGTGGTGCTGGTCGGTGGGATCCTCTACGCAGCGGGCCTGGTGTGCATGGGCCTGTCTGATTCGGCAGTGACTCTGTCACTGAGTGCCGGCCTGCTGATCGGTATCGGTCTTTCGGGCACTTCGTTTTCGGTCATTCTTGGTGTTGTGGGTCGCGCTGTGCCGCCAGAGAAACGCAGCATGGGCATGGGTATCGCCAGCGCCGCCGGTTCGTTCGGCCAGTTCGCCATGTTGCCGGGCACGCTCGGTTTGATCGGCTGGCTCGGCTGGTCGGCCGCGCTGTTGGTGCTGGGCCTGTTGGTGGCGATGATTGTGCCGCTGGTGAGCATGCTCAAGGACAAACCGCTGCCTGTGCTTGGCCATGAACAGACTCTTTCCGAAGCGCTGCGTGAGGCCTGCTCGCACCCCGGTTTCTGGCTGCTGGCGTTCGGCTTTTTTGTCTGCGGTTTTCAGGTGGTGTTCATCGGTGTGCACTTGCCAGCGTATCTGGTCGATCAGCATCTGCCCGCCAGTGTCGGCACTACGGTGCTGGCGTTGATCGGACTGTTCAATATTTTCGGCACTTACACCGCCGGCTGGCTTGGTGGCCGCATGTCCAAACCGCGTCTGTTGACTGCGCTGTATCTGTTGCGCGCAGTGGTGATCGTGCTGTTCCTGTGGTTGCCGGTGACGACCACGTCGGCATATCTGTTCGGCATGGCCATGGGCTTCCTGTGGCTGTCGACGGTGCCGTTGACCAACGGTACGGTGGCGACCTTGTTCGGCGTGCGCAATTTGTCGATGCTCGGTGGCATTGTCTTTCTGTTCCATCAGCTCGGCTCATTCCTTGGTGGCTGGCTGGGCGGGGTGGTGTACGACCGAACCGGGAGTTATGACTTGATCTGGCAAGTGGCGGTTCTCTTGAGCCTGCTCGCGGCGGCGCTGAACTGGCCGGTGCGCGAGCGTCCGGTGGCGCGCCTGCAAGCCGCGGCGAGTGCAGCATGAACCGGATCTGCGCGCGGGTCGTTGTTGCCGCACTGGCTGCTGCACTGTTGGCGCTGGTGTGGTGGGGCTGGCAACGCGGCGGTCTGGCGCTGATGCAGTTGGGCATGAGTATTTGCTAGATGCCAGCGTGGCGAGTAACGTCGAAGCCTGATGACTGCCCAAGGAAATTCGACATGTTGATGCGCTGGTGTGCTGTTCCCGCGTTGCTGATGGCGTTGACTGGCCTGGCCCAGGCCGCCGATTGTCCTGAGCTGCTGCAAGGCTCGCTGCCCAAGCTGCGCGCCAAGGAATCCATCGATCTGTGCAAGCAGTACGCCGACAAGCCGCTGGTGGTAGTCAATACCGCCAGCTTCTGCGGTTTCGCCCCGCAGTTCGAAGGGCTCGAGGCGCTGAACAAGCGCTACAAGGCGCAAGGGCTGGAGATGCTCGGCGTGCCGTCGAATGACTTCAAGCAGGAGTCCAAGGACGGCGCGGAAACCGCCAAGGTCTGCTACGCCAACTATGGCGTGACCTTCAACATGACCGAGCCGCAGAAGGTTCGCGGCGACGACGCCACGCATCTGTTCCAGGTGCTGGCCGCGCAGAGCAATGCGCCGAAGTGGAATTTCTACAAGTATGTGGTCGACCGGCAAGGCAAGGTGGTGGCGAGTTTTTCCAGTTTGACCAAACCGGATGATCCGGAATTTATTGCGGCGATCGAAAAGGCCATTGCCTCCAAACAGCTGACTCACTGACCCATGTTTTTCCCTGTGGGAGCGAGCCTGCTCGCGAAGCGGTGTGTCAGCCAGCAAATCTACATCTGACATACCGCCTTCGCGAGCAGGCTCGCTCCCACAAGGGTGATTTAGTCGTTCCAGTGAAAAGTTGCAGACATGAAAAAGCCCCGCCTCTGCGAAGAGAGCGGGGCTTTTTCGTGGGCGAGGGGTTAGCCTCGCCACGGTGCATCAGAAGCGGTAAGTCGCGCCGACACCGAAGCCGTTTGCCGAGTTTTCATACTTGGCATCGTAAGTCTGGCCACGAGCGTTTTCGTTGCGGATGTTGACCGACTCTTCTTTGAGGTACGAGTACGCGACGTCGATGGTCAGGTCGTCGGTCGGGCTCCAGCCGGCACCGATACTGAAGATGGTGCGGTCGCCAGTCGGGATACGTGGCGAGCGGTCTTCGTTATTGGTTGGCGATTGGTCGAAGGTCAGACCGGTACGCAGTACCCATTCCTTGTTCAACTGGTACGAGGTACCCACGGCGTACGCCCAGGAGTCATGCCAGTTCTGGTCTTCGTTGATCGAACCGAACTGACCGGCCAGCAGAGGCTGCACGCCGGAGTTCTTCACGGTGATCTTGTCCAGCTGGCTCCAGCGGGTCCAGGTGGTACCGGCGTAGACATTCCAGCGATCGTTGATTGCCTGGGTGACCGACAGGTCCACGGATTCCGGCGTGGTGATCTTCAGCGAAGCGTCGTACTTCTGGTTGGCGCCAACGCCCACCAGCGCCAGAGCGTTGTAGTTGACCTTGGTGTCGCCTTCGAGCTTGTAGTCGACCTTGGAGTGGTAGGTCAGGCCGACACGGGTGGTGTCGGTGGCCTGGACCAGCAAGCCGACGTTGTAGCCCAGCGCGGTGTCGTCACCCTTGATCTTGACCTTGCCGTCCGGCAGTGCCTGGGTGATCGACAGGTTGGATTCCAGCGAGCCGTCGATGCGGTTGATGGTCGGGCCGAAACCGATCGACACCTTGTCGTTGAAGGCGTAGCTGACGGTTGGCTGGAAAGTGATGACTTGTACTTCGGACTTGCTGCCGAAGTAACGACCGGCGAAGCCGTTTTCGTAATCCGTGATCAGACCGAACGGTACGTACACACCGAGACCGAATGCCCAGTGGTCATCGATCGGTTTTACATAGAAGCCCATAGGTACAGCGGTGAAGGGCACCATGTCGCCTTTGTTGCTACCGCCGTTAGGGCTGGAGCTGGCGTTGCTGATATCGGTGTGTGCATCGACGACGGCGACACCGCCGGTGACTTGTTCGCGCTTGATGCGCGCCATGCCGGCCGGGTTGCCATAAACAGTGCTTGCGTCGTCGGCAGAAGAAGATCGCCCGGCAAAACCAGTCCCCATCCCACTGATGCTTTGTTCGTTGAGGGCAAAACCTGCCGCGAAGATTTGTGTGGAGGCAAGGGTAACGGCGAGGCTAAGGGTGGTTTTGAGCATGACTTTTTTCATTATTAGAACTCCTGGTGATCACCGGGGCGAAAATTACCAACATTTTCGTCCCAGCGCTATAGCCTGTATGCCTTGAGTTAGAGCGGTTTTGTAGGACAATCCGACCAAAATGGCGACCTGATGCGAGAACTTGTGAAACCGCCCGGTCAGCAAGCGACCTGATTCAACGGTGAAACACAGGTTTGCCAGGCATAGGTGAAGTCGCGCAAACGGCCTTGCGGTTGAAAGGTCTGGCGCCAGATGCGCGCCATGCCGAGCAGGTCGGTCGGAGCGGGGAGGGTGGGGTTCTGTTCTTCTACCAGCAGCCAGGCGATGGCCGTGGCGTAACGCAGGTTGACGGTCAGTTCCAGATGCGGGCCGCTGAGGAACGCATGCTGACTGGCGAGGCCGCGCACCAGGCTGGCGCGCTCCGGATCGAGCGCCAGATAATCATCCCAGAGGGCCTGATGCCGATGCTCGGCAATCCGGTAGAGGCCATGGCCACGGCGGTCATGCAGGGCAGACCCGAGGGCGGACTGGCTGGCGGCGATACCCAGCAGCAGGGATTCGGCAGTTGCGCAGTGGCGTCCCAGATAAATCAGTGTGGGACGGATCACATAGCGGCACAGTTCGCTGGCAGCGATACCCATAACACCCTCGGTTCTTGTTGTTGAGGGCGAGTCCTGAAGGGGCTTTGGCAGCTGTGGATCGACTCAGGCTCGCCGCAAGCGGGTCAAGCCGCTTGAGTTGAAGTGTAGTGTCATATTCAGCGTGTAAAGGCCTGTTTTTAAAATATTTCCGTCATCGCATCCCGGGCGTTAGATCGGAACATGCTTAGAAGCGCAGCGCTAAAAGTGAAATATCAGGCAATAAAAAGCCCCGCTTTTCAGCAGGGCTTTGCTTTTGCAGCCTGTCCGGCTTTCAGGCAACCAGTGCCTGACGGGTACGCTCGATCACGGCCTGCAGCGGTTCGGCGCTGGAGTATTGATCGGGGTACAAACGCTCGCTGTGACGAGCGATGCCGTGTTCATTGACCACGGTGAAGCTGAAGCAGCCTTTGCGAGCGGCCATGATCAGGCAGTTCATTGGAGCAAAAGCGTTGGTTAGGGTGCGAATGGCATCCTGAGTCTGGATTTGAGTAGACATAGTTATTAGGTGTTCCTACAAATGACACGGATAAGAACCGTGCAACGTTAAAACGTTCCAGTAACGTTGATCACCATTGATCGAACGAAGAACCCGACTGGAACAAAGCAGCCAGTTTGAAGCGCTGATAAGTGAGCGCGCTTGGGCTGGCAGGTAGGTACTTAGGAGGACAGGCATCACAGCGAGGGCAAAGGTTCTGGGCCCGGGGTGAAGATCCTGATCAATTTGCAGGTTGGTTCGGTCAGAGTAAGTGTTCTTCGCAACGCCCTTTGCTTTCGTTCAAAGGCAGCGTCGTCGCAAGAGTTACCTGGAAACCATCGAGGGGTCGTTCCCGCTTTTTTCGGCAATGTCTTCCTGTTGGAAGTTGACCGTGGGAGATGTTCGACCGGAATTGACTTTCAGCTTGGTACTAACGCCGCGGATAGTAACGGATCCGTTCGGGCGAAGCAAACCCCATGACCAAAAAAAAGGATCACAGGGAAAGGTCATGTCGCACCGTCCGTCGGCCTGCATGCTTTTCGCAGAGCCTTTCGGTCGCTCGCAGCTGCGCAAAATGACCCGAAAAAGCGCACGCATATAACCGGCTCACAGGTACTTGTGCACATTAGTTGCGCAGAGCGTAACGCAACTGTCACATCGATCCTGACTCCAGTCGCTGCCTGTATCAAAAGTTTAAGTCAATGAAAAATATCGTCTTTTTTTGTTGGTGAAAAAATCGTCAGTTTGACTGCGAGCCCCATTCCATAAGGCTTTGCGGGGATCGTAGACCGGTTGTCCACTGACTTATCCACAGCTTCTGTGGATTGTCCCTAGCGCTTGCTCTAGCACGGGCGTGCCGGGTTTTTTTCGACTTTACCTGTAAGAAAAAGAGAGTAAAGTGGCGCGCCTTCCGATCTGTCCCGCAGTGCTTTATGAAGTTTCGCTCAGTATCAGACTCTGTTACCTCCAACCCGACCTCTGTTACCGCTCCCAAGCGTTTTTCCGTGCGTGTGGCCGAATGGCTGCTCGATGCGCCGCGCCTGAGCGACAGTCCCAGCGCCAAGCACCTGGCCGGCCGTCTGCTCAAGCAACCGGCCCGAGAAGGCGTGGTCGCCGCACAAAGCCGCCTCGGCCAATTGATTTGCCGGGAGTGCGGCAATGCCCGTGACCGGCGTATCGGCCAAGAGCTGCTGCGTCAGGCCGCCCGCGCCGGTGACCGTCGCGCGCAGCAGGAACTCGGTCTGATCGAAGACTGAGCTGTCCAAGCCCTGACACCTTGGTTAACCTTCAGGCTTTATCCGATTGGCAGGAGTCGCTATGGCTATGGACTTGACCAGCGTATTGCTCGGTCTTGCGGCGGCAGGGTTGCCGCTGTTGGCGCTGGCCTGGCAACTGCAACGCCGGGCCAGCAATGCCCAGGCCGATCTGGCCTTGCTGGAAGAGCGCCTGGCCATGGCGCAACTGGCCCAGGACGGCCTCACCGCGCAGCTTGAAGCGAGCCGCGATGAGATCGCTGACCTTGGCCAGGCCAACGCCGCCAAACAGGCAGACCTCGCCGCGCTGCGCCGCGAAGTCGAATTGCTGCAGATCGAGCGCGACGACGCCCGCGACGCCTCTCACGCCTGGAACCTCGAACGCGCCAACAAGGATGCTGAGTTACGCCGCCTCGACGCCCACGCTGCCTCGCTGAGTGCCGAACTGCGCGAGCAACAGGAAAGCCATCAACAACGTCTCAACGACCTGCAAGGCTCACGCGATGAACTGCGCGCGCAATTCGCCGAGCTGGCCGGCAAGATCTTCGATGAGCGTGAGCAGCGCTTTGCCGAAACCAGCCAGCAGCGGCTCGGGCAGTTACTCGATCCGTTGAAAGAACGCATCCAGTCCTTTGAAAAACGCGTGGAAGAAAGCTATCAGGCCGAAGCCCGCGAGCGCTTCTCGCTGGCCAAGGAGCTGGAGCGTTTGCAGGCATTGAATCTGCGTTTGAGCGACGAAGCCACCAATCTGACTCGCGCGCTCAAGGGCCAGAAAACCCAGGGCAATTGGGGCGAACTGATCCTCGAGCGCGTTCTTGAGCACGCGGGTCTGGAGAAGGGCCGCGAGTATCAGACTCAGGTCAATCTCAAAGGCCCGGACGGTGAACGCTTCCAGCCCGATGTGATCATTTATCTGCCCGGCGACAAGCAGGTGGTGGTCGACTCGAAAGTCAGTCTCACGGCCTATCAACAATATGTTGCGGCTGATGACGACACATTGGGGCAGATCGCGATCAAGCAGCACGTGTTGTCGCTGCGCAATCATGTCAAAGGTCTGGCCGGCAAGGATTACAAACGTCTGGAAGGCCTGCACAGCCTCGATTTCGTTTTGCTGTTCGTGCCGATTGAGGCGGCATTTTCGGCTGCGTTACAGGCTGAGCCGTCGCTGTTCCAGGACGCTTTCGACCGCAATATCGTGATCGTCAGTCCGACTACGCTGTTGGCCACGCTGCGGGTGATCGACAGTCTGTGGAAGCAGGAGCGGCAGAGCCAGAATGCCCGGGAAATCGCCGAGCGCGCGGGCTGGCTGTACGACAAGTTCGTGTTGTTTATTCAGGATCTGGACGAAGTGGGCAATCGTCTGCAGCAACTGGACAAGGCTTACAGCTCAGCGCGTAACAAGCTGACAGAGGGGCGCGGTAATCTGGTCAGCCGCAGTGAGCAGTTGAAGTTGCTCGGTGCGCGGGCGAGCAAGAGCTTGCCGGCGGATTTGCTCGAGCGGGCGATGACGGATGTTGATGGGTTGGTTGAGTTGCCTGAGTAAGAGGTCTTTTTTTGGGGCTGATTTTGGGGGCATATCCGTTGCTGCGGTCGTGGCGGCTGGCGGTTTCGCCTGACGGCGACTTACTTTTTTACAAGCGCCCGGAATGCCGGCCCAGAAAAAAAATAAGCAAAAAACGCTAGCTCCTGCGTTCGGCCCTCGCAAGCTCGGGTTCCTTCGCTGCGGGACTGATCCGGGCGCAGCGGCTCCGGTTTGCTTCGCTGCACCTCCTTGCGCTGTGTCTGGCTGCGCCAGACGGTCGCTGCGCTCCCACGCCCGGATCAATCCCTCCGCTCAGCCTTCCGACGTCGCCGGTGAATCAAGATCAAAAGCACTCGAGCTTGCGCTCATTGTGTAGGAGCTGCCGAAGGCTGCGATCTTTTGATTTTGCTTTTGCTTTTATGTGGGAGCGAGCCTGCTCGCGAAGACGTCTGCAAGACCACTCTCTACAACGGTAAATACCGACTCAGCAGTGCCCGCAACGCTGCCGGCTTCACCGGTTTGGCCAGATAATCCAGGCCCGCCGCATGCACTTGCGCCACGGTCTCCGGGCGTCCATCCGCGCTGATGACCACGCCGGGCACGGGCTCGCCCAGGCGCGTGCGCAACCAGGCCATCAGCTCTGTGCCGGTGTCGCCGTGGTCGAGGTGATAGTCGACCAGCGCCAGTTGTGGCCGCACACCTTCATCCAATATCGCTGCGCATTCTTCGCGATTGCGCGCCGTCCACACTTGGCAGCCCCAGCGGCTCAACAGGCTGTTCATGCCGATCAGGATGCTGTCTTCGTTATCGATGCACAGTACCTGCGCGCCGCTGAGCAGTTTTCCGTTCAGTTCCACCGTGGCGCTGACTGGAGGCGTTTGCGTGCGGGCGATCGGCACTGTCACGCTGAACACACTGCCGCGCCCCGGCCAGGAGCGAACGCGCAGGGTGTGCCCGAGCACGCGGCACAAGCCATCGGCGATCGCCAGACCCAGGCCCAGGCCTTTTTCGGCGCGGGTCTGGTGGCTGTCGAGGCGTTTGAATTCTTCGAAAATCACTTGTTGTTTGTCTTCCGGAATCCCCGGGCCGCGATCCCAGACTTCCAGACACAGCTCGCCACCGCGCCGACGCACGCCCAGCAGCACCGGGCCTTTGGCGTAGCGGAACGCGTTGGTGAGGAAGTTCTGCAGAATCCGCCGCAGCAGTTTGATGTCGCTGTCGATGCGTAATTGACTACCGCGCACCCGGAACGTGAGCTTTTGCTCTTGAGCCAGCGCCTTGAATTCTGCGCCGAGGGTGTCGAACAGTTCGTTGACGGCGAAGGCTTTGCGATCCGGGTTGATCTTGCCGTTTTCCAGGCGCGAGATGTCCAGCAGATCGCTGATCAGGTCTTCCGCCGAACGCAGCGAGCTGTCGAGGTGTTGCACCAGCTGCTGCGCCTCTGCGCTCAAGCCTTCGTTCTGGTGGGAGAGGGCGGCGGAGAACAGTCGCGCGGCATTCAGCGGTTGCATCAAGTCGTGGCTGACGGCGGCGAGGAAGCGGGTTTTCGACTGGTTGGCCGCCTCGGCATTGCCCTTGGCTTCGGTGAGCGCGACATTGAGTTGCGACAGTTCCTGGGTGCGTTCGCTGACCCGTTGCTCGAGCCCTTCGTTGGCCTCGGTCAGCGCCTGTTCGGCTTCACGGAACGCGGTAATGTCGGTGAAGCTCATGACAAATCCGCCGCCGGGCATCGGGTTGCCGATCAGCTCGATTACCCGGCCATTGGGGAACAGCCGTTCGGAAGTATGCGCGCGGCCCTGACGCATCCAGTGCAAGCGTCGCGCGACGTGCACTTCCGCTTCGCCGGGGCCGCACAAACCGCGTTCGGCGTTGTAGCGAATGATGTCGGCAATCGGCCGGCCGACGCTGATCAGGCCATCGGGGTAGTTGAACAGCTCCAGATAGCGCCGGTTCCACGCCACCAATTTCAGTGATTGGTCGACCACGCTGATGCCCTGGGTGATGTTCTCGATCGCGCCTTGCAACAGCGCGCGATTGAACTGCAGCACTTCCGAAGCTTCGTCAGCGATTCGGACGACGTCCTCCAGCTGCATTTCCCGACCTTCGATGGCGGCTTTTACTACGGCGCGCGTCGAAGAAGCGCCGAGAACACCGGCCAGCAAGCGTTCGGTGTGGGCAATCCATTCGCTGTCGGCGTTCTGGTTGGGGTTGTAGCCCTTGCCCTGACGGTAGGCGAAGCGAATGAAGCTCTGCCGCGCGCGTTCTTCGCCGACAAAACGCGCCGCCAGTTGCAGCAGATCGTCGATCTGTACCGCCAGCATCGAACGAGCATTAGGTCGTGCGCTGATTTCCTGACCGATAAAACGCCCGGCCTGCCAGTGCTCGGAAACCCGCGTGCGCGACAGCACCGAGACCCAGGCGAACAGGGTGAAATTACCCGCCAGCGACAGCACCACGCCTTGGGTCAACGGGGTGATCGGCAGGTTCAGCGGATTGCTGTGCAGCCACGCCAAGCCGGGGAAGCTCGCCAGTGACCAGCCGAGACTGTGCGCGGCAATCGGCAGCACCAGTGTGTAAAACCACAGGAAAGTGCCGGTGGCGAGGCCGGCGAACACGCCCCGGCGGTTGGCCTGTTTCCAGTACAGCGCGCCGAGCATGGCTGGCGCCAGTTGCGTAACCGCGGCGAAGGCGATCTGGCCGATGGTCGCCAGGCTCGCGGTCGAGCCAAGCAAGCGATAACTGACGTAGGCCAGCAGCAGAATCACCACGATGCTCACGCGGCGCACCGAGAGCATCCACTGGCGGAACACCTCGAACGGGCGCTCGGCGTTGTTGCGGCGCAACAGCCACGGCAACAGCATGTCGTTGGAAACCATGGTCGACAGCGCAACGCTGGCGACAATCACCATGCCGGTCGCTGCCGATGCGCCACCAATAAACGCCAGCATCGCCAGCGCCGGATGGGCCTGGGCCAGCGGCAGGCTGATCACGAACGAGTCGGGCAGCACATCGCTGGGCAGCATCATCTGACCGGCAAGGGCGATAGGGACTACAAACAGTGCGGCCAATGCCAGATAGGCGGGGAACACCCATTTCGCCAGACGTAGATCCTGCGGGTCGATGTTCTCCACCACGGTCACGTGAAATTGTCGCGGCAGGCAAATGATCGCCATCATCGCCACGCCTGTCTGCACCACCATCGATGGCCAGTTGATGGTTTCCTTCCAGTACGCCTCAAGGCGCGGGGCGAGCATTGCCTGATTGAACAGGTCGTCGAAACCGTCATACAGACCGTACGTGACGAAGGCGCCGACGGCGAGAAAGGCGAACAGCTTGACCAGCGACTCGAACGCGATCGCCAGCACCATGCCACGGTGGTGTTCGGTGGCGTCGAGGTTGCGCGTACCGAAAACGATGGTGAACAACGCCAGCACCAGCGACACGATCAGCGCCGTGTCCTGGGCGCGGGTGCCCATGGCATCGGCGCCGGCGCCGATCAACAGGTTCACGCCGAGGACGATGCCTTTGAGTTGCAGGGCAATATAGGGCAACACGCCGACCAGACAGATCAGCGCCACCACCACCGCCAGCGATTGCGATTTGCCGTAGCGCGCGGCGATGAAGTCGGCGATGGAGGTGATGTTCTCCTGTTTGCTGATCATCACCATTTTCTGCAGGACCCACGGCGCGCCGACCAGCAGCAGGATCGGCCCGAGGTAGATCGGCAGGAATGACCACAGTTGTTCCGCCGCCTGACCGACCGCGCCGAAGAACGTCCAGCTGGTGCAGTAAACCGCCAGCGACAGGCTGTACACCCAGGCGCGCACCCGCGGCGGCAACGGTGTGCTGCGACGGTCGCCGTAGAAGGCGATAGCGAACATGATGGCCATGTAGGCCAGGGCAACGACGGCGATCAGCCCGGTGGACAACGACATGCAGCACTCCCGACAAATGACTCCCCGGCACTCCTGCCCGGGCGGACAGTCTCGCACGGGCGCGGCGGTTAGTCAGTGTCGACCAAGGTCGTTGCGTGGCGGGGTGTCGCAGGCGGGGTACCGGGTGGTTTTTGTGGTGCCTGGGCGGGCCTCTTCGCGAGCAGGCTCGCTCCCACGTTCTGGAATGCATTCCGTTGTGGGAGCGAGCGCGTCAGTCCAGACGCAGCGCAATATCGATCAGGCGATGGAGCTCATCAACCTGCAGCGCCGCCGCCGAAAACAGAATCCGGAACACCACAGGCGCCACCACCAGATTGATCAAGCGATCAACACTCGGCGCCTTCTCATGCCGATAGCGATCAACAATGGTCTGCAAC